>NZ_CP076361.1:949500-1266000 GCF_018798885.1 Gemmobacter fulvus
CGGTGCGGCGGCTGATGGTCAGGACGGGTTCTACCCGCCCCTGCGGGACTGCGGCGGCGCGCGCCGGGGCCGCCGTGACGCGGGTTGCCACCAGCGACGGGCCCTTGTCTTCGGCCATCGCCGCGGCTGCCACCTGCGGCATGCCGCGCGGCGTGGTTTCCACCGCCGTCGCAATCCGGTGCAGCAGTTGGTTGTTCTCGATCATCAGGGCAACCATTCCAAACAGCGCGATCAGTAGCGCCACCCCGACCAACGCCAGAACCGTGGCGGTCAGCCCATTGCCGGTGGTGACGTAATAGGCCCCCGCGCCGACCAGAACGATCAGGGCCAGGGTCACGATCATGGCAGGAAACAGCGCGCAGAACAGGCGGGCGAAGGAAGAGGACATGGGGGCGCTCCGATGGCGGACGCGGGCGGTTAAACACCGTCCCGCGCCAAAGTCAACGCAAGCCCCCGTGACAGGGAGCCTTACAGACCCTTGGACTTGTAGGTCTGTGCCACGCGGCTGATCGACACGATATAGGCGGCCACCCGCAGATCCTCGACATCGCCGCGCCCGTGCCACACCTCGCGCATCGCCTGATAGGCGGTGCGCATCGTGTCATCGAGACCGGAGCGGACCAGTGCCAGTTCGTCAGAGCCTTGCAGAAACTTTTCCTTGAAGCCGTCACCCAGCGACCAGCCCAGATGCTGATCCGCCGACAGCCGCTCCAGTTCCTCCACCAGCAAGCGCGAGCGCGCCTCTTCGGCGCGGCGCTGCATCCGGCCAAAGCGGATATGGCTGAGGTTCTTGACCCATTCGAAATAGGACACCGTCACCCCGCCCGCATTGGCATACATGTCGGGGATGATCACCACGCCCTTCTGGCGCAGGATTTCATCGGCGCCAAAGGTGATCGGGCCATTCGCCGCCTCGACGATCAGCGGGGCCTTGATCCGGGCGGCATTTCCCTTGTGAATCACGCCCTCCATCGCCGCCGGGATCAGGATGTCACAGGCCAGTTCAAGCGCCGCCGCGCCATCCTCGGTGAACTCTGCCCCCGGATAGCCTTTGACCGTGCCGTGTTTGGCGATCCACTGGCGCACCTCTTCGACGGCCAGGCCCTTGTCATCCAGCAAGGCCCCGTCGCGTTCGATGATGGCGATGACCTTGGCACCGTCTTCTTCGCTCAGGAACTTGGCGGCATGATAGCCCACATTGCCCAGCCCCTGCACGACGATGCGCTTGCCGTCGATGTCGCCCGCAAGGCCGGCCTTGGCCTTGTCGTCCTTGTGGCGGAAGAATTCGCGCAGGGCATATTGCACGCCGCGCCCGGTGGCCTCCACCCGGCCCTGAATCCCGCCCGCATGTGGCGGCTTGCCGGTCACGCAGGCCTTGGCATTGATGTCGGTGGTGTTCATCCGGGCATATTGGTCGGCGATCCACGCCATTTCCCGTTCACCCGTGCCCATGTCGGGGGCGGGCACGTTCTGCGCCGGGTGGATCAGGTCGCGCTTGATCAACTCATAGGCAAAGCGGCGGGTGATCTGTTCCAGTTCGTGTTCGTCCCATTGCCGCGGGTCGATGCACAATCCGCCCTTGGAGCCACCAAACGGCGTTTCGACCAGCGCGCATTTATAGGTCATCAGCGCCGCCAGCGCCTCCACCTCGTCCTGATTGACGCTCATCGCATAGCGGATCCCGCCCTTGACCGGCTCCATATGTTCGGAATGGACCGAGCGATAGCCGGTGAAGGTTTCGATCTTGCCGCGCAACCGCACCCCGAATCGCACGGTATAGGTGGAGTTGCAGACCCGGATCTTCTGCTCCAGCCCGGGGCTAAGATCCATCAGGCGCACGGCCCGGTTGAACATCAGATCCACGGACTCACGGAAACTCGGCTCATTCTGCGCCAGCATTCGCATTCTCCCACAAAGGTGACGACCCTTGATCGGGTCGTTTCTCAGGCAAGCTTAGAACCGACTGCTAAAAATTTCACCACACAATGCGCGAAGCCGCCGCAGCCGTGCTGACGGTTTGGCACTGATTCGTTATCATTGTGTGAAACTGCGCGGTTCCTGCCGTATCTTTGCCGTAGTTTGACCATCTTTGGCCGGGAAACTGATTTGGTTGTTGCGACTGCGCCGACAATCCCCAGACCAGCCCGCCGCCTGTTTCCAGCATGGTCTGATTTTCCCCTAACCCTCCGTCTTGGTGCCACATTTCCGCCCTAAGTACGAATATATCATGCGCGATGATCAAGACCCGTAGCTGCCCCACAGGGATCAGCGGCCGGGCCTGTAACGAGCATTGCCACACGAGTTGCCAGGGTGGTCCGCAGAAAGGACTGAGGGATGAACACGCAAGCCAAGGGCGGCGCTGCCGCCACGGGCAGACACCATGCCATGACGCGCTTCTGGCGCCAGGAGGACGGCACCTTGCTGCCCCTCGGCATGATCATGCTGATGCTGATGGTGCTGATCGGTGGCCTTGCCATCGACATCATGCGCCACGAGGAAAAGCGGGTGCTGTTGCAGCAGACGCTGGACCGCAGCGTTCTGGCCGCAGCCAACCTCAACCAGACCCTCGATGCAACCGCCGTCGTCGAAGATTACTTCGACAAGGCCGGCATTTCTGAATACCTCTCGGGCGTTACCGTCGACGAAGGCATCAACTTTCGCGTGGTGAATGCCGAGGCCAAGGCCGATACCAACCCCTTCTTCATGCACCTGATGGGCATTGATGAATTCAACGTCGCGGCCGACAGCGGCGCAGAAGAGCGTATCTCCAACGTCGAAGTGTCGCTGGTGCTGGATATCTCCGGCTCCATGGATGGCTCGCGCATCAACAACCTGCGGCCTGCGGCCCGCGACTTCGTCGATACCATCCTTGCCAATTCCGAACCTGGCAAAGCCACCATCTCGATCATTCCCTACAGCGCGCAGGTCAATCTGGGCAAACCGCTGATGGATCAGTTCAATGTGGCTGATCTGCACACCAACTCTTATTGCATGGAACTGCCGGACAGTGCCTTTACCACCACCGGCCTGTCCCGCACCACGGCCTATATCCACAACGGCCACTTCGATCCCTTCGCGGGCACAAGCACCGCGCCGTCGACCTTCAACTGCACCCATCACGCTGCCAATCAGGTGCTTGCGCTGAGCGACAGTGCAACCGCGCTGAAAGGCAAGATCAACGGGCTTGTAGTAGGCGGCAACACCTCGATCGACCTTGGCGTGAAATGGGGCGCGCTGCTTCTGGATCCGACGGCAGGTCCGGTGATTGACGGCTTGATCAATCAGGGAAAGGTATCCGCCGCATATTCCGACCGGCCGTTGCAGCGTGACACCGGCGACACGCTGAAGGTTCTGGTGGTGATGACTGACGGTGAAAACACCACGGAATATACCCTGACCTCCGCCTATCGCTCTGGCAGTTCCAACGTGTGGCGGTCGTCGGGTGGCACTTTCTATGCCTTCCATGACCGGTCGAATACGAGCTCGGATTATTACAACATATCAACCGGCAACTGGTCCACCAAACCGTCGGGCGTCAGCAACTGGACGTGGCCGCAAGTGTTTACCACCTATTCGGTCAACTACGTCGCCTATAACTTCTTTGCCCGCCCGCTCGGCCAAAGCACGTCGACATGGTTCAACAATATCACCGACTCGGTTTCTTCGACCAAGAACAGCCGGATGCAGCAGGTCTGCACCGCGGCCAAGTCTGCGGGCATCGTGGTCTATGGCATCGCCTTCGAGGCGCCGTCGAACGGCCGGGTGCAGATTCAGAACTGCGCCACCTCGGATGCGCATTACTTTTCGGCCACCGGGCTTGAAATCCAGACCGTGTTCCGCTCCATCGCCAACCAGATCAGCTATCTGAGGCTCACGCAATGATACGTGCAGTGCGGGCGTTCTGTGCCGCCCGCCTCCGCCGCTTCCGGCGCGAGGATGGAACGGCAAGTATCGAATTTGTCCTGATGATCCCGGTGTTCATGTCGGTATTCATGGCCTCGTTTGAAACCGGGGTGATGATGGTGCGGCAAACCATGCTGGACCGCGCGCTGGATATTGCCATGCGCGATCTGCGTCTGGGCCATCTGGGCGAAACGCCCACCCATGACGAGCTGAAGGCCGCCATCTGCGACCGCGTGGTGTTCCTGACCGAATGCAGCAGCACCCTGAAGGTGGACATGCAGCAGGTGGATACAACGACCTGGATCATGCCTGCGGGCGGGGTGGTCTGCCGTGACCGGGCCGAACCGATTGACCTGCCGCTGGCCATCAACCCCGAGTC
The DNA here is from genome assembly GCF_018798885.1 of Gemmobacter fulvus. Lineage (NCBI taxonomy): Bacteria > Pseudomonadati > Pseudomonadota > Alphaproteobacteria > Rhodobacterales > Paracoccaceae > Gemmobacter > Gemmobacter fulvus. The sequence goes on from NZ_CP076361.1 coordinate 953,783, forward strand.
CGGTGCCCGCAGCGAAATGATGATCGTGCGCGCCTGCGCACGGGCCGACGCGCTGTTCCCTTCGACCGGCGTTGCCCTTGGCCTGTCGCAAGACGGCATGGGCGGCTATCGTCTGGTCGCGGCCTCGGCCTTCGTGAATGAACCGTGAGGCAGATATGAGCACGCCCGCCCGGCACATCGCCCGCCTGTCCCCCCTTCGCCTGTTGCGCCGGTTTCTGCGCCGCGAGGATGGATCGGTGCTGGTGGAGGGTTTGCTGATCCTGCCCATGCTGCTTTGGGCGGCCTTCGGCCTCTATGTCTATTGGGATGCTTACAAAAGCATCAATCAGGTGCAGAAAACCACCTTCACGGTGGCCGATGCCTTTTCGCGGCTTCAGGTCAATGCCGACGTGACCTATGCCAATGGCATGGAAACGCTGATGGCCTTCCTGCTGCCCGGCGATGAACAGCCACGCCTGCGCTTTACCAGCGTGATGTGGGTCGCGGCCAGAAACCGCTTCGAGGTGCAATGGTCCTGCTCGCTCGATCAGGCGGCCCTGCCCCGGCTGACCACGACAACCGTGCAGGACTATGCCGACAAGATGCCCACCACCGCCAATGCCGACACCTTGCTGCTGGTGGAAAGCGAAGTGGATTTCACGCCGGTGTTCGATGTGGGCATCAATGACCTGACGATCCGGCAGTTCGTGGCCACCCGCCCGCGTTTTGTGACGGCGGTGAACTTCAACAATCCGGGCGGCTGCACCTGATCAGGCACAGCCTCAGGGCTGCGCCAGCGCCCCCACCGATTTCAGCGCCATATCGGCATAGATCGCCTCGACATCGTGGCGGCGCAGACGCCCCCCCTCGCGATACCAGTTCGTCACCCCGGTCAGCATGGCAATCAGCGCCATGGTCGCAAGTTTGCTGTCGGGGATGCTGAACTGCCCGGCGCGGTGGCCTGCGCGCAGAATATCCTCCAGCACATCCTCATAGCGCCGCCGCAGGGCCTCGATCTCGGCGAATTGCGCCGGTTCAAGGTTGCGCAATTCCATATAGGCGATGAACACCGCGTCGGGCCGTTCGATGTGATAGCCGATGTGAAACCGGGCAAACTGCGCCAGCCGATCTGCCGGGCTGGGCTGCGGCGGCAGGGCGGCCGTTGCCGCCAGCAGGCTTTCCAGATGGTCGCGCATCAGATCGGCCAGCAGGCTCTGCTTGTCGGGGGTGTAAAGATACAGCGCCCCCGCCTGCACCCCCACCTCGGCGGCGATCTGGCGCATCGAGACGGCGGCATAGCCGTGCCGGGCGAACAGATGCTGGGCCGCGGCGCGGATGCGCGGGCCGGTGATTTCGGAATGAGAGCCGGTCTTGCGTGCCATGGGCCCATGCTATCTGAACAGGCGTTCAGTTCAACCCCATGCGCTTGCAACCGCATCTTGCCGGGGGCGCGATGCTGGCTGTATGGTCGGCCACGCCCCGCGCGCGCCCCAAGCGAGAGATCAATGCCGCACCGTTTTGCCATGCTGTTCTGCCTCGCCCTTGCGGCCTGCGCCGAAATGCCCGATCTCGCCCTGCCTGCGGCCCCGGCCAGTGGCGCGGCGCCGCGCATCCTGCCGCTGGATGATCTGGTGGCGCAGGCGCGTCTGGATCCGCCGGGAACCGCCGTTGCCGCCCCTGCCCCGCTGATGGGCCGGGCGGCAGCCCTGCGCGCCCGTGCCGCCGCCATGCGCGGCCCGGTCAATGATCCGGCCACCCGCGCCCGGCTGGCCGCCGCCATCGACGCGCGCGGCTGAGCCTGTAGCCGCCAGCCCTGCCTGTGGCTGATTGCACCGCGCGCGCAGGCAGGCTAACAGACTTGCAAGCAAAAACGGAGATTATCATGGTTGCGCCTCTGCGTCTCGGGCTGGCCGGTCTTGGCACCGTCGGCATCGGAGTGGTGAAGATTGTCCAGCGTCATGCGGACCTCATCACCACCCGCACCGGGCGTCCTGTGGTGATTACCGCCGTCTCTGCCCGCGACCGCCAGAAAAACCGCGATGCGGATCTGTCTGCCTATGCCTGGGAAACTGATCCTGTCGCTTTGGCGCAGCGCGACGACGTGGATGTGTTCATTGAGGTGATGGGCGGCCATGACGGCCCGGCCCGGGCCGCAACCGAAGCCGCGATTGCGGCGGGCAAGGATGTGGTTACCGCGAACAAGGCGCTGCTAGCGCATCACGGTCAGGCCCTTGCCGAAGCCGCCGAAGCCGCAGGCCGGGTGATCCGCTTCGAGGCCGCCGTGGCCGGCGGTATCCCCGTCATCAAGGCGCTGACCGAAGGCCTTGCCGCCAATGGCATCAAACGCGTGATGGGCGTGATGAACGGCACCTGCAACTACATCCTGACCCGGATGCAAAGCGCGGGCCTGCCCTATGAGGTGGTGTTCGAGGAGGCCCGGCAACTGGGCTATCTGGAGGCCGATCCCAACCTTGACGTGGGGGGCATCGACGCGGGCCACAAGCTCAGCCTGTTGGCCGCCATCGCCTTTGGCACCAAGGTCAGCTTTGACGCGGTAGAGCTGGAGGGCATCGGTGCCGTGTCGATCGACGACATCCGCCATGCCGAGGACATGGGCTATCGCATCAAGCTGCTGGGTGTGGCGCAACTGTCTGGCCGTGGACTGGAACAGCGCATGACCCCCTGCCTTGTGCCCAGCGCCAGCCCCTTGGGCCAGTTGCAGGGTGGCACCAATATGGTGGTGCTGGAAGGCGATTCCGTCGGCCAGATCGTGCTGCGCGGCCCCGGCGCCGGGGAAGGCCCGACCGCCAGCGCCGTGATGGCAGATGTGCTGGACATTGCGCGCGGCATCCGCCTGCCGACCTTTGGCCAACCCGCCGCCACGCTGGCGACGCCGATTGCCGCGAAATCGGCAACGCCCGCGCCCTATTACCTGCGCATGACCCTGCTGGACAAACCCGGCGCGCTGGCCAAGATCGCCACCTGTCTGGGCGAGGCGGGCATCTCCATCGACCAGATGCGCCAGATCAACCAGCCGGGCGACGAGGATGATGACGCCATCGTGCTGTTCGTCACCCACAAGGCCGCCCCCGCCGACATCAGCCATGCCCTGTCGCATTTCGCGGCGACCGGGGTTCTGGTCGGCGATCCTGTCGCCATCCGCATCGAAGAGGTCTGATCCAGACCCGCTTGAAGGCTTGGCCAGATCGTTTCGCAGCCGAAACGGTTTGGCCTGGCCCTGTTAGCGCCAACATACTTGTTGCCCCCGCCTGCCCCCGATATGGGAAGGGGCAAAGCCATTCACCGGACAGGGACAATATCATGGCCGACGCCAAGGAATTTCAGGATCGTATGCTTTCGCTGGGCCTTGCCCGCGTATCCGAGGCGGCAGCCCTTGCCTCGGCCAAGCTGATCGGTCGCGGCAATGAAAAAGCCGCCGATCAGGCCGCCGTCAATGCGATGCGCGACCAGCTCAACCTGCTCGACATCGCCGGTGTGGTGGTGATCGGTGAAGGCGAGCGGGACGAGGCCCCGATGCTGTTCATCGGTGAAGAGGTCGGCACCGGCAAAGGCCCGGCGGTCGACATCGCGCTGGACCCGCTGGAAGGCACCACGCTGACCGCGAAAGACATGCCGAACGCGCTGACCGTGATCGCCATGGCCCCGCGCGGCACCATGCTGCACGCGCCGGATGTGTATATGGAAAAGCTGGCCATCGGGCCGGGCTTTGCCCCCGATACCGTGACGATGGAAATGTCTCCGGCAGAGCGGGTTCACGCGCTGGCCAAGGCCAAGGGCTGCGAGGCCGCGGACATCACCGTGTGTATTCTGGAACGTCCGCGCCACGAGGATCTGATTGCCGAAGTCCGCTCCACCGGGGCGGCGATCCGGCTGATCACCGATGGTGATGTGGCGGGCGTCATCCACTGCGCTGAAAGCGAAACCACCGGGATCGACATGTATATGGGCTCGGGCGGCGCGCCCGAGGGCGTGCTGGCGGCAGCGGCGCTGAAGTGCATGGGCGGTCAGATCTATGGCAAGCTGCTGTTCCGCAACGATGACGAACGTGGCCGCGCCGCCAAGGCGGGGATCACCGATCTGAACCGCGTCTATACTCGCGACGAAATGGTCACCGCCGATGTAATCTTTGCCGCAACCGGCGTGACGCAAGGCTCGATCCTGAAAGGCATCCAGACCGAGCCGGGCTGGATGACCACCGAAACCCTGCTGATGCGGTCGAAAACCGGATCCGTGCGGCGGATGAGCTATCGCAGCCCGGTGAAGTGACCCTGCACTCACCGCAGCCAAAGGCCCCCGGCGACGGGGGCTTTTTTATGCCCGCTCCCCTGCCCGCCCCAAAAGCAAACGGCCCGGAGCAGAAACTCCGGGCCGGGATCAGATCCGATATACAAGCGGTTCAGCGCCGACGGTCGCGCCGCGCGCTCATCGGCTGGAACGCCACCCCGACATGCGCGTCGCAATAGGGTTTGCCCGCCTGCGACGGCAGGCCACAGAACCAGAAATCCTCGGTCGCAGGATCGCCGATCGGCCATTTGCAGGTGCGTTCGGTCAGTTCCATCAGCGTCAGCCGCTTGGCGCGCTTTTCCACTTCGCGCACCGAGGCCAGCGCCTCGGGGCTGATCTCATTGGCCGAAGGCTGCGGCGGCAGCGGCTGGCCTGCCGGAATGATCGCCTTGCGCAGCGGGATCGGCGCGACACCCGTGTTGCTGGCCACGGTCGCAGCGGGTTGCGACGGCGCACGGTCCGGCACCACGCGCGGCTCGGGCGCACGCGGGGCGGCGGCAACGGGTTCGGGCGTGGGTTTCACCGGCTCGGCGCGGGCTGCCGGGGCCTCCATCACCTCGTCTTCGTCTTCCTTGCCGCCCGTGCCGCCGACGCGGTTCGACAGACCCAGACGATGCACCTTGCCGATCACGGCGTTGCGCGTCACACCGCCAAGCTCTTTGGCGATCTGGCTTGCGCTCTGGCCTTCGGCCCACATCTTCTTGAGCGTCTCGACGCGCTCGTCGGTCCAGGACATGCTACTCTCCGGCTAGGATTTCCCGCAGGCCATCGGGGCCGGGGTTGGGCGCTATTTTACCTGCCCCTGCCGCAGATACAAGCGCCGAGCGTGACCTGTCGCGCAGCGGCAGCGCAGTTCAGTCCAGCCGGAACAGCTTGTCGCGCGCCGTGGCCCCGCGCAGCAGGGTCAGCCGGGTTTTCGCCACCCCCAGCGCCTCGGCCAGCAGATCCTGCACGGCGCGGTTGGCGCGGCCATCCTCGGGCACCACCGTCACATAGGCGCGCAGCCCATCCGCATCACGGATCAACGCATTGCGCGAGGCGCGCGGCGTCACCCGCAACGCAAATTCCGCCCCCGGCAACGCCAGCGCGCGCAGATCGGTCAGCGGCGGCTTGGCCATGGCTCAGCTGCGCAGCCCGGTCTCTTCCAGCAGACCCATGCGCTTTGCCTCGTAATAATAGCCGCGCGAATACCAGCCGACCGCGCGGTCATGGTGCCCGCGCGATACCAGATAGGCCCCGCGCAGATATTTCACCCCGTATTTCAGGTTGGTCTCGGCATCCAGAAGGCTTTCGGGCGATCCACGATGGCCCATGGTCCGCGCCGTCTGCGGCAGGATCTGCATCAATCCGTAATAGGGGCCATTGCGCGCCCCCGGATTGTAGCCGCTTTCACGTTTGACGACCCGATGCACCAGCTTTTCCGGCACATCATATTCCTGCGCATATTTGCGGATCAGCCGGTTCACCTCGGCCGAGCCTTCCGGCCCGCTGGGGCGCTTGGCCTCGGGGGTGCGCTTGCGGCCACAGGCGGCCACAAGCGCCACGAACGACAGGCCCATCAGGCTGCGGCGGGTAAGAAGGGTCATGGGGCAGGCTCCGATCCGATTTCCCCTGTGATAGCCAGTTGCGCGCAGGTGCGAAAGCCCCCGGCATGGCGCGGATGCAGGCTGCCGCCTATGGCGCAACCCTGCCCCGCGATTTCCGGCGGCACGGGCTTCCCCCGGGCCGCGCCCGCGCCTATCTTGCGGCGGCGGCACGCAATGCCGTGCCGCCAAGGACTGACCGATGCCCAACCCGAACCCTGCCGCGCTGGACTTTCTGCTGACCCGCCGCTCCCGCCCGGCCAAGACCCTGTCACTGCCGGTGCCCACCCCGGCAGAGCTGACCCCGATCCTGACCGCCGCCCTGCGGGTGCCCGATCATGGCAAGCTGGAACCCTGGCGGCTACTGGTGCTGACGCGCCCGGCAATGATCCGGCTGGCCGATCTGGCCGAAGCCCGCGCCCGCGCCACCGGCGGCACCGAGGAACGGATCGCCAAGGGCCGGGGGCAGTTCGATCAGGGCAATCTGGCGGTTGTGGTGATCGCCAGCCCCAAGGCGCAGGACAAGGTGCCCGAAATTGAACAGATCCTGTCGGCGGGGGCGGCCTGCCTTGGCCTTGTGAACGCCGCGCTGGCGGCAGGCTGGGGCGCGTGCTGGCTGACAGGCTGGGTCAGCCATGATCGCGGCTTTGCAGAACCCGCCTTTGGCCTTGCGCCGCAGGAAACCGTGGCGGGCATCGTGCATATCGGCACCGAAACCACGCCACCGCCAGACCGGCCCCGCCCAGACATTGCCCGCCTGACCCAATGGATCACGGAGTAAGCCGATGATTTTCAGTGATTTTGGCAAGGCGCTTGGCCAGATCGGCGACCCGCGCTTTCGCCGGGTGCTGTTGCTGGGTCTGGCCCTGACCATTGCCCTGCTGATCGGGGTCTATGCCGGAACGCTGGCGCTGATCGAATGGTTCGCGCCAGCTTCGGTCGAGATCCCGTTTGTCGGGCCGGTGGGCGGTCTGGACACGTTGCTGTCCATCGGATCGGTGCTGCTGATCACCGGCCTGTCGGTGTTCCTGATGATGCCGGTGGCCGCGCTGTTTTCAGGGCTGTTCATGGAGGATGTGGTGCAGGCGGTCGAGGATCGCCATTATGCCGCCCTGCCCCCCGCGCCGCGCCTGAAACTGTCAGACAGCCTAATCGACGCGCTGAACTTCTTTGGCCTGCTGATCGCGGCCAACCTGTTTGCGCTGGCGCTTTATCCCTTTGCCGGGCCGTTGATCCCGGTGGTGTTCTGGGCGGTGAACGGCTTTCTGCTGGGCCGTGAATATTTCACGCTGGTGGCCATGCGCAGGCTCGGGCGTCAGGGGGCAAAGGCGCTGCGCCGCCGTCACAGCGCCGCCATCTGGATCGCAGGCACGCTGATGGCGGCCCCGCTGTCCATTCCGCTGCTCAATCTGGTGATCCCGGTGCTGGGAGTTGCCACCTTCACCCATATGTTCCACCGCCTGAACCGCGCGCAGGGCTGAGACGGGCAAAGGGGGCACCTGCCCCCTTAGTCTACCTGCCCCAGCGGGGCCGGGCCCATGCGCCCCATGAAATCAATGTCGCGCACGCTCAGGATGCCGCTGGTGATGAACCAGATCAGCCCGACCCAGACCACCAGCGTGATCAGCGTGGTAATCCTGGCCTTCTTGCCCACCAGATGATCCGCAGGCGCCGATTTCGGCGTGCCCGGCACCACATCGCCATGATCCGCCTGCGCGGTGAACCGGATGGGAAGCACAACAAAAAACACCATGAACCAGGTCACGGCAAACAGGATGAGGGCGGCGGTGATGGTCATGGCTCAGACCTGTTCCAGTTCCACCAGACAGCCATTGAAATCCTTGGGATGCAGGAACAACACCGGCTTGCCATGCGCGCCGATCTTCGGCTCGCCCGAACCAAGCACCCGCGCGCCCGAGGCTTTCAGCGTGTCGCGCGCCGCCAGGATGTCATCGACCTCATAGCAGATGTGATGGATGCCGCCTGCCGGGTTCTTGTCCAGAAACCCTTGGATCGGCGAGTTTTCTCCCAGCGGATACAGCAGTTCGATCTTGGTGTTCGGCAGGTCGATGAACACCACGGTCACGCCATGATCCGGCTCGTGCTGCGGCTCACGCACCGAAGCGCCCAGCGTGTTGCGGTATTGCGCACTTGCCGCCTCAAGATCCGGCACGGCAATTGCCACATGGTTCAAACGTCCGATCATTTCTGCGCTCTCCTCTGCCGGGTCCGAGTTGGGTCTGTCTGCGGCAAGGCGGGCCAAAGCCTTGCGCGCATTGCTTATGCGGTGTCGGGCCTGATCCCGCAAGAGGGGCTTCGGTCGCAGGCCCTGCCACAGGTCTGCGGGCATTAGCGGGTCGTTAGGGGTTTTCTGCGCTACTGATGCGACAGCCAAGGAGGCCTTATGCCAGCGCCAACCGCATCCGCCGTTCACCTGCCGCCGGCTCTGCCGATCACCGATATGGCCCTGATGGCCCGATCACCGCTGCGCGGGTTGACCATTCTTGCGGTGGAGGACAGCCGTTTCGCCTGCGACGCGCTGCGCCTGCTGTGCCAGCGCTCCGGTGCACGGCTCCGGCGGGCCGAGACATTGCAGGCCGCACGGGCGCATCTGCGGCTCTACCGGCCCGATGTGGTGCTGGCGGATATGGGCCTGCCCGACGGGCGCGGCGAGGATCTGATCCGGGATCTGGCGGCGCTGGCGCGACCGCGCCCGGTGATTCTGGGCATCAGCGGCGCGCCAGAGCGTTGCGCCACCGCGATGGCGGCGGGGGCCGACGGGTTTCTGGGCAAGCCGTTTCCCGGCCCTGCGGCGTTTCAGGCCAGCCTGCTGGCGCTGCTGCCAGGTCGCAACGGAAGGGCCTGCATGGACGATGGCGATGCGCCTGCCGCCGATCCGCTGGCGCTGCGCGACGATCTGGCCCATGCCGCCGCCCTGCTGGCCGCACACCCGACCGGCAGCGTGGCGGACTATGTCAGCTGCTTTGTGCTGGGTGTGGCACGCACGGCAGGGGATGTGCCGCTGGCAACTGCCGTCGACAAGGCAGATCTTGCCGAGTTGCTGGCGGCGCGGCTGGCCACACCGCCTGCCCAGCTGATTGCCCCGCGCCCCGCAGATTAGCCCCGTGACATGGGTGGTTCAGCGCAGCACACATTCGGCATAGATCATCGCCTCGTCATCGCCGCTGCCATACAGCATCATGGCGGTGTCACCCTTGGTCCACCACACAAAGGGCAGTGCCGGATCGACCGACAGATAACGCGCGCCCGACGCGCTTTGTGCAATCGAAAACCCGATCTGCCGCCCCTCGAAGCCCAGCACGGCGAAGCTGTCGGCCCCAATGTTGATATAGGTGGCCAAGACCTGCGCACCACGATCACAGTGATAGGTCTGTGTCAGCAGATCGGTCGCTGGTTGTGCAGGCTCTGGCGCGGTATCGGCCAGAACCGGCAGGGCAAAGGACAGGGCGATGGGCGTGATCAGGCGCAGCATAGGATCCTCCGGCGAGCTCTGCGGCAGACTACCGGCGCGCCGTCGTCCCCGCAACGCCATGGCCCCGCCCCTGCCCTGACGTTACAGCGCCGGATCGCTGCCGCTGCGCACCAGCCCGGTCAGATCGCCCAGTTTTTCACGCTGCCGTCCCTCGGGGCTGAAGTTCTCGGGGGCCAGCCACGCCCGGAACGCCTCGCGCAGGCCCGGCCATTCGCTGTCGATCACCGAAAACCATGCCGTATCACGGTTGCAGCCCTTGGTGATCATATGCTGCCGGAAGATGCCTTCAAAGCTGAACCCCAGCCGCTGTGCGGCCCGGCGCGACGGCATGTTGAGCGCGTTGCACTTCCATTCATACCGGCGATACCCCGCATCAAAGGCCCATTGCATCATCAGGAACATCGCCTCGGTCGTGGCGCAGGTCTTTTGCAGTTCGGGGGCGAAACACAGATGCCCGACCTCGATCACGCCATGGCCCTGATCAATCCGCAGGAACGAGGCCTGCCCGGCGGCATGGCCCGTGGCCAGATCGCGCAGCGCGAAAAACACCGGATCGCGGCTCGCCTCATGGTCCTTCACCCAGCGATGATAGGCGGCGGTCGAGGTGAAGGGGCCATAACCAAGGTAATCCCACACCGCATCATCCGCCGCAAAGGCACGGTGCAGATCGGCGGCGTGCAACTCGGCCTCCAGCGGTTCAAGCTGCACATGCGCCCCGCGCAACAGCACACCGGACGGATGCGGCGGTGCCTTGAACCCATCCAGCCGTGCCCCGATATCCCGCGCCTGCATCCCGCTCTCTCCCGCATTTTCGCCACGTTAGGCGGCAAAGATGCAAAGCGCAACGGGCCGCGCTCAGCGCAGAAGGCCGGGGTCGTCCTGCATGCTCAGCCCCGGAAAGACCGCGTTTTCCAGAACCGAGCGGTCCAGCCCATAGAGCCCGCGCATCGCCCAGGCGGCCCAGTGGCGCACATCGGTCGTGGGCATCAGGTCGCGCCGGTCATAAAGATCGGCTTCGGCCAGCCCGGGCCAGCGGCCCATCACCCGCCCGCCTTTCAGCGCCCCCCCCGCCAGAAGCATCGCGCCGCCCGTGCCATGGTCGGTGCCGCGCGTGCCGTTTTCGGCGACGGTGCGCCCGAATTCCGTCATCGCCAGCACCAGCGTGCGGTCCCAATCGCCCGCCAGCCCACTGCGCAATTGCAGCACCAGCCGCTCCAGCCCGGTCAGGCTTTGCCCCAGAGACCCGCGCTGCGCACGATGCGTATCCCAGCCCGACAGCGAAAACGCCGCGATGCGGGTTTCTCCGCGCAGCCGCTCTGCCGCGAACTGCGCCAGTTTGTCGAGATCGGCCAGCCGCTTCGGGGCCTTGGCCGCGCCCGCCTGCATCGTCTCGCCCGACATCCGGTCCAGATCCATCTCGGCGGCCAGTTCCATCGCCTCCTGCGCCGCATCACGGAACAGATCGTCGTCGTGATAGATATGTTCCAGCAGCAGGCGGCTTTGTGGCGTCAGCGCCAGTTTCAGATCGGGGGTCCAGTTGCGAACGGTGGCCGCGCCCGTCAGCAGCGGCAAAGCCTCGCGCCCCACGGCATAGGCGGTTTCGGCGGTCAGGCCCGGCACCACCTGCAACATACGGTTCAGCCAGCCATCGCGCACTTCGGCCTGCGGCACATCCAGCCCGGTGCCCGCCTCCAGAATATCCTGCCCGTCAAAATGGCTGCGTTTGTCGCGGTAAGGGGTGGAGGTCGCATGCACAAAGCCCAACTCGCCCTTCTGCCACAGTGGCAGCAGCGCGGCGAGATTGGGGTGCAGGCCGAAATAGCCGTCCAGTGTCTGTGCCCCGGTCTGCACGCCAAGGGTGGGGCGATAGCGGGTGAACAGCGGATCGCCCAGCGGCTGCACCGCATCCAGCCCGTCCATCGCCCCGCGCAGGATCACCACCACCAGCCGGTTTTCGCCCAAGGCCGGGGCCCCGGCGGCCAGCGTGACCGTGGTCAGCAGCGGATGCGCCGCCGCCGAACAGCCAAGCAAGGTGGCAGCGCTGCCGCGCAGAAACAGTCTCCGGTTCAGATCTGTCATCTTCGCCTCCTCAGCGCCGGTTGAATTCGGGCGAGGCGAGCACAAGCCCCACCCCTTCGCGGATGGATTCCGATCGGGCCGCCGCAATGCGCAGCGGCTCTCCTGCCAGACCGCCCAGACATTGATCCAGCAGGGCGCGCGGATCAGGCATACCGCCTTCGACCAGCAGCCCCGGCACCTCCATCGCCCAGGAGATACGCGCCGCCAGACCCTGCGGAGAAATCCACGCGGCAGCAGCTTCGGGCCAGCCATCGGGGCCACGCGGGCGCGCCCAGGGCTGGCCCATCGCCGCCAGCGGATCGCGCAACAGCCGTTGAAACGGCTTGGGGGCCATCCGCATCACCTGCGCCCCGCCCAAGTTCAGCGCCCGCAGGCTGGCCACCAGAAACTCACCCGGTTGCCGCGCCTTCACGCGCGGCTCAGCAAAGGCGGATGCGTCGGTCAGCATCACCTCATAAACCGGCAGAAGCGCCGTATCGTGGCGCAGATAGGCCTCGGCCATCCGCTCCACCAGTTGCTCATCCGGCGTGTCGGTCAGGAAATGCACCGCCAGCTTGCGCGCAAGATGGCGGGCGGTATCGGGCCTGCGCGCCAGATCATCCAGCGCCGCCAGAACAGGCGCCATGCCCTCGCCCGCATACCGGGTGCCCAGCACGGTTTCCGGCCCCGGCTCGGCCTGACGCGGGTGGAACACCTGCCCGACGCCCGGCTCGAAGGCCACGCCGGTCAGCAGCTCTGCCAACTGCCGCACATCCTCTTGCGCGTAATCTGCCCCGACGCCCAGCGTGTGCAGTTCCACCAATTCGCGCGCGAGGTTTTCGTTCAGCCCGGTCTTGCGGCGCTTGCCCGCAGGCGACCCCGGGCCCATTGAGGTCGACTGGTCCAGATAGAGCAGCATTGCCGGATGCAGCACGGCGGCGCGCAACAGCGCGCTGAACCGCCCGGCCAGATGCGGCCGCAGTGCGTGATCGGTCATTCCGCCCGGAAAACCGCGATCCTGCCGCGACTTGGCCATGGTGGTGAAATGATCACTCCAGAACCACGACAAGCGTTCGCGAAAGGCATCGGGTGAATCCAGCGCGCGGGCAAAGAACAGCCGGGCATGTTGCGCTTCCTGCCGGTCGACCTGTCTGGCCAGACCATTATAGGCTTCGCGCAACACCTTGTCGTTGCCGGATTTTCGCACGGCCCGGCGGGCAATCAGCGCCTCATGGTGCAGCGACAGGATCTCGTCTTCGCTGGGACCGGGCCAGAGCGCCATACCCTGATCGGGGCCGGACAGCGCCGCCAGAATCGCCTCGGGCGTAGTGGCGGCGGACCGGGCCTGCGGCAGGCCAAACCCAAATCGGAACGCGGCAATTTCGGAAGGATCAGGCATCGGGCTCTCCGTCGGGGCAAGCGCGCAGGCGCCCGCACAAGCGTCTGTCCCCTAGATAACCCTCGGCCTGCCAGATGTAAGCCCTTGCGCCATCACCGCCCTGTGCGGCGGCGGCTTTTTGCCCGGCCCGATCAGGTCAGAACCGGAAGCCGTGCGGGTAATCATGCAGCCCGTCAAAATCGGCCTTGCCGATCTCCAGCCCCTGCGCGCGCAGCACGGCAAAGGCCATGCTGGCATGGAACAGGAAATTGGGCATGCCGAACAGATGCAGGAAGGTCGCGCCGTCCTGATGCAATTCGGCAAAACCGGCGCGATGGCGGATCATGCGCGCCTCGGCGCCGGTGAAATCCGCCGGGTCCAGCGCGGCGAGTGCGGCCCGGGTTGCCACGATCCGGCGCAGCAGGCCGATACGGTCCATACCGTGATCGGCATCGGCGGGCACCGCTTGCCCCGCCAGCGGACAGGCCACCCGCAGCGCAAAGCCCGCCGCCGTGGCAATCTGCTGCCCGGCGGTGAACATATCGGGGGCAAGCCGCGCCCCCAATATCGCCTCACGGCCTTTGGTGCGCTCCACCATGGCCTCCATCTGCCCAAGATAATGGGCAAAGACCGGAACCGAGGCAGAGAACAGCGGCGGTGTCACTCTTTGGGCACCACCCGCAGGTTCAGCTCGCGCAGCTGCGCGTTCATCGGCTCGGACGGCGCGCCCATCAGCAGGTCTTCGGCGCGCTGGTTCATCGGGAACATGATGACTTCGCGGATATTCGCCTCATCCGCCAGCAGCATCACGATCCGGTCGATGCCCGCCGCACAGCCACCATGGGGCGGCGCGCCGTATTTGAACGCCTTGACCATACCGCCAAAGCGCTTTTCGACTTCGGAGTTAGGATACCCGGCCAGCTCGAACGCCTTGAACATGATTTCCGGCTTGTGGTTGCGGATGCCGCCGGAAATCAGCTCATAGCCGTTGCAGGCCAGATCATATTGATAGGCATAGACATTCAGCGGGTCGCCGTTCAGCGCCTCCATCCCGCCCTGCGGCATCGAGAAGGGGTTGTGGCTGAAGTCGATCTTGCCGTCGTCGGTTTTCTCATACATCGGGAAATCGACGATCCAGGCGAATTTGAAGCAATTCTGCTCGGTCAGGCCCAGCTCACGCCCGATCTCGTTGCGGGCACGGCCTGCGACCGCCTCGAACTGCTCGGCCTTGCCACCGAGGAAGAAGGCGGCGTCGCCGACGCCAAGGCCGAGTTGCTGGCGGATCGCTTCGGTGCGCACTGGGCCAATGTTTTTCGCAAGTGGACCGGCTGCTTCAAATTCACCAAAATATGCCTGCGTCAAGAAACGGACACGCTCCAGATCGTTAGCTTCCAAAGCCGCAACGATTTCTGCAATGCCCAGTTTATCGGTCAAAACACTCAGCTTATCTAGAAGGCTATTGTGAGCAATTCTATCCTCTTCAGATATGCCCATTAGCGCAGCGATAACAGGAGACATATGGTCATCGTCGACCGCAATCTCTTCCCGCTTGCGCCAGAAGATATACCCCATGCCCGGCAGGCCCTCTTTCTGGGCGTAGGCGTTCATGCGGTCACAGAACTTGCGGCTGCCGCCGGTCGGGGCCGGAATGGCGCGCACTTCGGTGCCCTCCTGCTCCAGCAGCTTGGCGAAGATCGCAAAGCCCGAACCCCGGAAATGTTCCGAGACATCCTGCATCTTGATCGGGTTGCGCAGGTCGGGCTTGTCCGATCCATACCATTTCAGGCTGTCGCGATAGGCGATGCGGGTCCAGTCGGAATAGACCTTCTTGCCCGGCGCGAATTCCTCGAAAATGCCCTGAATCACCGGCTGCACGGCGGCGAACACGTCTTCCTGCTCGACAAAGCTCATTTCGATGTCGAGCTGATAGAAGTCGGTCGGGCTGCGGTCGGCGCGCGGGTCTTCGTCGCGGAAGCAGGGCGCGATCTGGAAATAGCGGTCAAAGCCCGCCACCATGATCAGCTGCTTGAACTGCTGCGGCGCCTGCGGCAGGGCATAGAACTTGCCGGGATGCAGGCGCGACGGCACCAGAAAATCGCGCGCGCCCTCGGGCGAGGAGGCGGTGATGATCGGCGTCTGAAATTCGTTGAAGCCCTGATCCCACATCCGGTTGCGGATGGAGCGCACGACATTGGAGCGCAGCATCATGTTGCTGTGCAGCTTGTCGCGGCGCAGGTCGAGGAAGCGATAGGTCAGCCGGGTTTCCTCTGGGTAATCCACTTCGCCAAACACCGGCATCGGCAGTTCGGCGGCCTCGCCCAGCACGCGCATCTCGCGGGCATAGACCTCGATCTGCCCGGTGGGCAGCTTGGGGTTCACCAGCGACGGGTCGCGCGCCTTCACCAGCCCGTCGATGCAGATCACCCATTCCGCGCGCACGGTGTTCAGACCGGCAAAGGCGGGGCTGTCGGCATCGGCGATGACCTGGGTGATGCCATAATGGTCGCGCAGGTCGATGAACAACACGCCACCATGATCGCGCACCCGATGCACCCAGCCTGCCAGCCGGATATTCTGGCCCACATGGTCCGAGTTCAGTTGCGCACAAGTATGGCTGCGATAGGCGTGCATCACGCTCCCCTTCCCGAGGCTTCAAATCCTGATGCGCCGATACACACCGGGGCAAGCCTCAAGTCAACCCCACCGCCTTAGTGGCTCGCGTCCTTAGTGGTTCGCGTCAGCCCAGCCAGCGCGCCTCCATGCGCCCGCGCAGCGCATTGCCGACCCAGAGCCGCACCTGCCCCAGATCCTCGGCGCGCAGCACCGCCTCGCGGCAGCCCTGCGCGATCATCTCGGCCCGCAGCACACCGGGCAGCAATCCGCAGGCAAGGGGCGGGGTGCAGAGCCCCTGTCCCCGGTCAAAGAAGATATTGGTGATCGTGCCTTCACAAATCTCGTCCCGGGTATTGCGGAAGATCAACTCCTCCACCCCCTCGGGCAAGGCGGCGCGGGCGCTGTCATAGACCGCGCGGCGGGTGGATTTCACGGCCAACCAGGGATCATCCGGGGTCAGCACCGCCTGCGCCAGTGCCAGACGCCAGACCGGCTGCGCCGCAGGCAGGGCCGCCGCCGTCACTGCCACATCGCCCGCAGCGCCCAGCGTCAGCCGCACCCGCGCCGCGCATTCGGGCGCAGGCAGGGCGGCGCGCACCGTCGTCATATCACAAGCAAAGCCCAGCCGCCGCGCCGAGGCCGACAGCCGCGCCAGATGCCCCCCCAGCCGGGGATAGGCCGTACCATCCCACAGCAGGGTTTCGATCAGGCGGACCGGGTCAGCCCCGCCGCATAGCGTGCTTTCCAATGCGCTTCCTCCCATTCGCCCGAGGCGGTGCTGTCATAGACAACGCCGCCGCCGACATTCAGCACCACTTGGCTGCCGGTGATCGACAGCGTGCGGATCCCCACATTGAAGGCCGAGGCCCCGTCCGGCCCCATCCAGCCGATTGCGCCGCAATAAACGCCGCGCGGATGCGGCTCGACCTCGCGGATGATCTCCATCGCGCGGATCTTCGGCGCGCCGGTGATCGAGCCGCAGGGGAACAGCGCGGGCATCAGCCGCGCCATCGCCGGCGGTTCCAGCAACTGCCCGACAACACGGCTGCTCATCTGATGCAGTGTGGCAAAGGCCTCAACCGCGAACAGCTCCGGCACCCGGACCGAGCCGACTTCGGCCAGCCGCGAGATGTCATTGCGCAACAGATCCACGATCATCAGGTTCTCGGCGCGGGTCTTTTCCGAGTGATAGAGCTCTGCCGCAAGCTCGGCATCCTCTTGCGGATCGGCCCCGCGCGGGGCGGTGCCCTTCATCGGCCGCGCCTCGATCCGACCCGCAGCCGAACAACTGAAGAACAGCTCGGGGCTGCGCGACACGATCACCGGCCCGGTGCCGAGATCCAGATAGGCCCCCAGTCCCACGCTTTGCCGCGCCCGCAGCGCGCCATAAAGACCCAGCGGCGTGCCGGTCAGCGAGGTCTGCATCGGAAAGGTGAGGTTGATCTGATAACAGTCCCCGGCGGCGATATAGGCGGCCACCGTCTCGAAGGCCGCCCCATAAGCGTCGCGGCTGACCATCGGCTGCAAGGGGGCCAGATAAACGCCGGGGGCCGCCGCTGCCGCCGTGGCCAGGGCCGCCGCCGCATCCTGCGGCGCGTCATAGATGCCAAAGGCCAGCAGCGGATGCGCCCGCTCCGCCGGCATCAGTGCGGCCAGCTTGTCCTCCAGCGCATAGCCCGCTTCATAACTGACATAGCCCGCCACCCAGGCCCCGGCTGCGCGGGCCGCATCCAGCCGGGCCAGCGCGGGCAGCACCGCGTCGGCGGCCTCGGCCACCACCACCTCACGCGGGGCATCGAACAGCGCAGGCCGCCCCGAAGGGCCATGTTCAAGCAGGATCACCGCAGCACGCTCCGATCTGGTTTCTGCCCCTGATCTAGCATCGCCCCCCGTCCCCTGCCAGCCCACAGGCGGCGCGTCGGCGCGGCAAGCCGTCATTCGCCCTTGCGCCCCGGTGCGTCCTGATTATAACGCCGTCAATTTGCGCTTCGCCATCGAATCCAGATTGCCGCCGCCCAGACGGGTTGCGGCCTGCACGCACACACGACGTACACACGGGGTCCGCCATGCCGAAAAGAACCGATATCTCCTCCATCATGATCATCGGCGCGGGCCCTATTGTCATCGGGCAGGCCTGCGAGTTCGACTATTCCGGCGCACAGGCCTGCAAGGCGCTGCGCGAGGAAGGGTACCGGGTTGTGCTGGTCAACTCCAACCCCGCCACGATCATGACGGATCCGGGTCTGGCCGACGCCACCTACATCGAACCGATCACCCCCGAAGTGGTGGCCAAGATCATTGAAAAAGAGCGCCCCGACGCGCTGCTGCCCACCATGGGGGGCCAGACCGGGCTGAACACCGCGCTGGCGCTGGCCGATATGGGCGTGCTGGAAAAGTTCAATGTGCAGCTGATCGGTGCCAACCGCGACGCCATCGAAATGGCCGAGGACCGTAAGCTGTTCCGCGAGGCGATGGACCGCATCGGGCTTGAAAACCCCAAGGCCACCATCATCGCGGCCCCCAAGCTTGCCTCGGGCAAATATGACATCGCCTCGGGCGTGGCCGAAGCCATGCGCGCGCTGGAATATGTGGGCCTGCCCGCCATCATCCGCCCCGCCTTCACGCTTGGCGGCACCGGCGGCGGCGTGGCCTATAACCGCGACGATTACGAGGCGATCTGCCGGTCGGGGCTGGAAGCCTCGCCCATGGCACAGATCCTGGTCGATGAATCGCTGCTGGGCTGGAAGGAATACGAGATGGAGGTGGTCCGCGACAAAGCGGATAACGCCATCATCGTCTGCGCCATTGAAAACATCGACCCGATGGGCGTGCATACCGGCGACAGCATCACCGTGGCCCCGGCCCTGACGCTGACCGACAAGGAATATCAGATCATGCGCAACGGCTCCATCGCCGTGCTGCGCGAGATCGGCGTGGAAACCGGCGGGTCAAACGTGCAATGGGCGATCAACCCCGCCGATGGCCGCATGGTGGTGATCGAGATGAACCCGCGCGTGTCGCGGTCTTCGGCGCTGGCCTCCAAGGCAACCGGCTTCCCGATTGCGAAAATTGCGGCGAAACTGGCGGTGGGCTATACGCTCGACGAGTTGGACAATGACATCACCAAAGTCACCCCCGCCTCGTTCGAGCCGTCGATCGACTATGTTGTCACCAAGATCCCGCGCTTTGCGTTTGAAAAATTCCCCGGCTCGGAACCCCATCTGACCACCGCGATGAAATCGGTGGGCGAGGTGATGGCGATTGGCCGCACCATCCACGAATCGCTGCAAAAGGCGCTGGCCAGCCTGGAAACCGGGCTGAGCGGCTTTGACGAGATCGAGATTGTCGGCGCACCGGACCGCGCGGCGATCTTCAAGGCGCTGTCCCTGCAAACCCCTGACCGGATCCGTGTGATTGCCCAGGCGATGCGCCACGGGCTTTCGGATGCCGACATCAATCAGGCCACCGCCTTTGACCCGTGGTTCCTCGCGCGTATCCGCGAGATCATCGAGGCCGAGGCCGAGATCCGCAAATCCGGCCTGCCCGTCACCGCCGAAGGCCTGCGCGATCTGAAAATGCTGGGCTTCACCGATGCCCGTCTGGCCAAGCTGACCGGACGGGACGAGGCGCAGGTGCGCCGCGCCCGCCGCAATCTGGGCGTGAAGGCGGTGTTCAAACGCATCGACACCTGTGCGGCCGAGTTCGAGGCGCAGACCCCCTATATGTATTCCACCTATGAAGCCCCGGCGATGGGTGATGTGGAATGTGAATCCCGCCCCTCGACCGCCAAGAAAGTCGTCATCCTTGGCGGCGGCCCGAACCGGATCGGGCAAGGTATCGAATTCGACTATTGCTGCTGCCATGCCTGCTACGCGCTGACGGCGGCGGGTTATGAGACCATCATGGTCAACTGCAACCCGGAAACCGTGTCGACCGACTATGACACCTCGGACCGGCTGTATTTCGAACCGCTGACGCTGGAACATGTGCTGGAAATCCTGCGGGTGGAGCAGGAAAACGGCACCCTGCATGGCGTGATCGTCCAATTCGGCGGCCAGACCCCGCTGAAACTGGCCAATGCGCTACATGAAGAAGGCATCCCGATCCTTGGCACCACGCCGGATGCGATTGATCTGGCCGAGGACCGCGAGCGGTTCCAGAAACTGCTGAACGATCTGGGCCTGAAACAGCCGGTGAACGGCACGGCCCGCTCGCGCGATGAGGCGTTCGGTATTGCGGCGCAGGTCGGCTATCCGCTGGTGATCCGCCCGTCCTTCGTGCTGGGCGGCCGCGCCATGGAAATCGTGCGCGACGATACCCAGCTGGAACGCTATATCCGCACCGCCGTGCAGGTCTCGGGCGACAGCCCGGTGCTGCTGGACAGCTATCTCTCCGGCGCCATCGAGGTGGATGTCGATGCGCTCTGTGATGGCGAGGCCGTGCATGTGGCCGGCATCATGGAACATATCGAAGAAGCGGGCGTGCATTCGGGCGACAGCGCCTGCTGCCTGCCGCCGCACAGCCTGTCGGCAGAAACCGTCGAAGAGCTGAAGCGCCAGACCGTGCTGATGGCCCGCGCGCTGCATGTGGTCGGGCTGATGAACGTGCAATTCGCCATCAAGGACGGCGTGATCTTCGTGCTGGAGGTGAACCCGCGCGCCAGCCGCACCGTGCCCTTCGTGGCCAAGGCGACCGACAGCGCGATTGCCGCGATTGCCGCCCGCCTGATGGCCGGCGAGCCGCTGTCGAACTTCCCCGAACGCGCCCCCTATGCGCAGGGCGTCGGCCCCGACACGCCGCTGCCGCTGGCCGATGCCTTCACGCTGGCCAATCCGATCACGCCCTGGTTCAGCGTGAAAGAGGCGGTGCTGCCCTTCGCCCGCTTCCCCGGCGTCGATCCGCTGCTTGGCCCGGAAATGCGCTCCACCGGCGAGGTGATGGGCTGGGACCGCACCTTCGCGCTGGCCTTCCTCAAGGCGCAGATGGGCGCGGGCATGACCCTGCCGGAAACCGGCCGGGTGTTCCTGTCGGTGAAGGACATGGACAAGACCGAAGCGCTGGCCGAAGCCGCCCGCGACCTGATCGCCATGGGCTTTGACATCACCGCAACGCGCGGCACCGCCAGCTGGCTGACCGGGCTTGGCATCAAGGCCAGCACGGTGAACAAGGTCTATGAAGGCCGCCCGAACATCGTGGACGCGCTGAAGAATGGCGATATCGCGCTGGTGATGAACACGACCGAAGGCAATCAAGCCGTGACCGACAGCCGCGACATCCGCCGCGTCGCGCTGATGGACAAGATCCCCTACTTCACCACCGCTGCGGCCAGCATTGCCGCCGTCGCCGCCATGAAGGCGCGCGGCGAAGGCTATGGCGTGCGCACGCTGCAAGGCTGACCGCCCGTCCAAGACCTTGCAAGACCCGTCGCACCCCGCGGCGGGCCTTGTGGACAAATCGCCGCACTCCGCCCCCTGCGGCAGTCCGCCGCCCGCGCCTGCCGCTGCCGCAGCGCCATTCTGCCCGGATTTATCGCCCGACGCCCCTGCCCCACAGCCCTTTTCCGCCTGTATCGGGCCGCAGCGCCACCACAGGCCCGCAACAGTGCCTTGCCCAAACACCCGCCACGCCCTAAACAGCGCAGCACAGGGGAGAGCGCCAGAACAAGCCGCCGCGGCAGATCTCAGACAAGGGCGTCAGGTTGCATATGAAGACATCATCGGAAACGGCACCCGCCGGGCGCGTGCGTCAGGCAAAGGATTGGGTTCAGGTTCTTGCGAAATACCGCGAACCCTCCACCCGGCGCAGCATCCTGGAACTGGTGGCCACGGTGGTGCCCTTCCTGCTGCTCTGGACGCTGGCCTGGCTGTCGATGATGATCAGCTATTGGCTAACCCTCGGCATCGCAGTTCTGAATGGCCTGTTTCTGGTGCGCCTGTTCTGCATCCAGCACGATTGCGGCCATGGCTCGTTCTTCAAAAGCCGGACGGTGCAGGATTGGGTGGGCCGCTGCCTGGGCGTGCTGACGCTGACCCCCTATGATGTCTGGCGGCGCACCCATTCCATCCATCATGCCCAGCATGGCAATCTCGATCAGCGCGGGATCGGCGATGTGCTGACCCTCACGGTCGAGGAATACCGCGCCCGGGGCCGCTTTGGCCGCCTGATGTACCGGCTCTACCGCAACCCGCTGGTGCTGTTCGTGCTGGGACCAAGCTATCTGTTCATCCTGCAGAACCGGCTGCCGCTCGGTCTGATGACCTCGGGCTGGCGCTACTGGCTGTCGGCCATGGGCACCAATGCGGTGCTGGCCATCATTCTGGGGCTGATGATCTGGCTCGGCGGGCTGATGCCGCTGCTGCTGATCTATCTGCCCACCTCGATGATCGCGGGCACCATTGGCGTCTGGCTGTTCTATGTGCAGCACCAGTTCGAAGAAACCCATTGGGCGAAGGGCGATGACTGGCAGCTGCACGAGGCGGCGCTGGCTGGATCGTCGCATTATGTGCTGCCGCAACCGCTGCGCTGGCTGTCCGCGAATATCGGCATCCACCATGTGCACCACCTCTACAGCCGGATCCCCTTCTACCGCCTGCCGGAAATCCTGCGCGATTATGCCGAACTGGCCGAGGCACAGCGCCTGACCCCGCTGGAAAGCCTGCGCTCGGTCAATATGCACCTGTGGGACGAAAAGCTGGGCCGCCTGCTGTCCTTCCGCGAGGTGCGCAGCCTTTACGGCGTCGCCTGAGACCCCTTCGGGCGCAAGGGACAACCCGGCTTGCAGCTGCCGCAACGCGCGCCCATTCTGCGCAGCAACAAGGACATGGGGTAGCAGATGATTCCGGTGCAGGGTTTTGCAGGACAAAAGGTTGCGGTTCTGGGGCTGGGCCGCTCAGGTCTGGCCACCGCACGGGCGCTGGTGGCAGGTGGCGCAGAGCCGCTGCTCTGGGATGACAGCGCCGAGGCGCGCGGCAAGGCCGAAGCCGAAGGCTTTACCTGCACCGACCTGCTGCGCCATGGCGCGATGGACGGCGTGGCCTGCCTGATCACCTCTCCGGGCATCCCGCACCTTTACCCAAGCCCCAACAAGGTGATTGCCCGGGCGATGGCGCTCGGCATCCCGGTCGACAATGACATCGGCCTGTTCTTCCGCAGCTTCGCAACCGAGGTCTGGGGCGATTTCGACACCGCCCCGCGCGTGGTCTGCGTCACCGGCTCCAACGGTAAATCCACCACCACGGCGCTGATCCACCATATCCTCCAGGTCGCCGGACGGCCCACCCAGATGGCGGGCAATATCGGGCGCGGCGTGCTCGACATCGACCCGCCGCAGGATGGCGAGGTGATCGTGCTGGAGCTTTCCAGCTATCAGACCGATCTGGCGCGTGCCCTGACCCCGGATGTGGCAGTGTTCACCAATCTGTCACCCGATCATCTGGACCGGCACAATGGCATGGGCGGCTATTTCGCGGCCAAGCGGCGGCTGTTTGCCGAAGGTGGCCCCGACCGCGCGGTGATCGGCATGGACGAGCCCGAAGGCCAGTATCTCGCCAATCAGATGGGCGAAGGTCCGGCGGATGACCGGGTGATCCGCATCTCCTCGGGCAGCAAGCTCGAGGGTTTCGGCTGGTCTGTCTTTGCCCGCAAGGGCTTCTTGTCCGAATGGCGCAAGGGCAAACAGATGGCGAGCCTGGATCTGCGCACTGTGGCAGGCCTGCCCGGTGCCCATAACCACCAGAACGCCTGCGCCGCCTATGCTGCCTGCCGCGCGCTGGGGGTGGCCCCGAAACTGATCGAACAGGCCTTCCACGCCTTCGCGGGCCTGCCCCACCGCAGCCAACTGGTGGGCGAACGGGGTGGCGTGCGCTTCATCAATGACAGCAAGGCCACCAATGTCGATGCGGCGGCCAAGGCGCTGCAAGCCTTCCCCAAGATCCGCTGGATCGCAGGCGGCATGGGCAAGGACGGCGGCATAGCCGCCCTCGGGCCGCATCTGGGGTCGGTGGTGAAGGCCTATCTCATCGGCCATTCCGCCCGCGATTTCGCGTTGCAACTTGGCACCGTGCCCGCCGAGATCTGCGAAACCATGGCGCAGGCCGTGGCACAGGCCGCCGCCGAGGCCGAGCCCGGCGAGGTGGTGCTGCTGGCCCCAGCCGCTGCCAGCTTTGACCAATATCCGAATTTCGAAAAACGCGGCGAGGATTTCACCGCACGGGTCAAAGCCCTGCTGGGCTGACCTTCTGCCATTTGCAATTTGCCCAAATACTCCCGCCGGAGGCCCCTGAGGGGGGCCGCCGCAAGGCGGGGGCCCGAGGCAAAAGCAATGCGGGGCCCACTGGGCCCCGCTCCTTCAAATCACCGCTGTAGCGATGCGCAGACTGCCCGGTCAGCGCACCTTCAGCGTCGCCAGACCAATCAGCGCAAGGATCAGCGAGATGATCCAGAACCGGATCACGATCTGCGGTTCGGCCCAGCCCTTCTTCTCGAAATGGTGATGGATCGGTGCCATCAGGAACACCCGCCGCCCGGTGCGCTTGAAATAGAGCACCTGAATGATCACTGACAGCGCCTCGACCACGAACAGCCCGCCGACGATGGCCAGCACGATTTCATGTTTGGTGCAGACCGCAATCGCCCCCAGCGCGCCCCCCAGCGCCAGACTGCCGGTATCGCCCATGAAAACGGCGGCCGGCGGGGCGTTGTACCACAGGAAGCCCAGCCCCCCGCCGAACAGCGCCGAGGCGAAGATCAGCAACTCCCCCGTGCCCGGCACGAAATGCACGCCCAGATATTCGGTGAAGTTGAAGTTGCCCACCACATAGGCAATCGTGCCCAGCGTGCCTGCCGCGATCATCACCGGCATGATTGCCAGCCCGTCCAGACCGTCGGTCAGGTTCACCGCATTGGCGGCCCCCACGATCACGATCATGCCAAAGGGCACGAACAGGATGCCCAGATTGATCAGCGCATCCTTGAACAGCGGCAAGGCCAGCTGATTGGTCAGCGGTTCGGGATGAAAGCGCGCCGCCGCATAGGCCGCCAGCGCCGCAATGATCAGGCCCAGCCCCATGCGCACCCGGCCCGAAACACCCTTGGTGTTCTGCTTGGTGACCTTGGCATAATCATCGGCAAAGCCGATCAGGCCAAAACCCACCGTCACCAAGAGCACGATCCAGACATAGGGGTTGTCCAGCCGCGCCCAGAGCAGGGTCGAGACCAGCAGCGCCGACAGGATCAACAGCCCGCCCATCGTGGGCGTGCCCGCCTTGGCAAAATGCGTGGCCGGGCCATCATCGCGGATCGGCTGGCCCTTGCCCTGCTTGCGGCGCAGCAGGTTGATCAGGGGCCGCCCGAACAGGAAGCCGAAGATCAGCGCCGTGGCAAAGGCCGCGCCCGCGCGGAAGGTGATATAGCGGAACAGGTTGAACACATCCCCGCCATCGGAGAATTCTGTGAGCAGATACAGCATTACTCTGTCCCTTTGGTTTTCTGCGCGCCGGGTTGCCCCAATTTGCGCAGGGCGTCAACGATCAGGCTGACCTTGATGCCTTTCGATCCCTTCACGAGCGCGACATCGCCCGCATCCACCAGCAGATGCGCGCGATGCACCAGTTCGGCGGCCGTTTCCACCCATTCGCCGCGCTGCCGTTCGGGCAGCGCCATGTGCAGCGCCCGCATCCGCGGGCCGACGCAATGGACCAGCGCAATCTGCGCCATGGCCGGGTGGCGGGCAATCTCGGCGTGCAGGGCCAGTTCGGTGTCGCCCAGTTCCAGCATATCGCCCAGAATGGCGATGCGGCGGCCCTTTTCGATGCGCCCTACCCCGTCGCGCGGCGGCATGATCGCCAGCACGTCAAGGCTTGCGGCCATCGAGGCCGGGTTGGCGTTGAACGCGTCGTCGATCAGCTCGAACCCGATGTCCTCTACCGCGTCCAGATGGATGCGCTCGCGCATCCCGCGCCCGGCAGGCGGCTGCCAGCGGCCCAGATCATGCGCGGCAATGGTCGGATCCAGCCCCAGCGCATCGCCCACCGCCAGCACAGCCAGCGCATTGACGGCAAAATGACGGCCCGGTGATTGCACCCGGAACAGGCGGCGGTTGCCCGCGTGAACCGCCTGCGCCACCGTGGCATCGGGGGTCAGCTGCGCCTGTATCAACCGGTAATCGGCCCCGGCGCTGTCGCCAAAGGTCAGAACCCGGGCGCCGACCGCCTGTGCCTTCGCCAGCAGCAGCGGCGTCACGGCCAGATCGGCGGGCAGGATCGCGGTGCCACCGGGGCGCAGCCCGTCGCAGATCGCGGCCTTTTCGGCGGCAATCTCGGTCACATCGGCAAAGGCAAACAGATGCGCCGCCGCCACCGTGGTGATCAGCGCCACATCCAGATCGGCCATGCGCGCCAGCGGCGCAATCTCGCCGGGGTGGTTCATGCCGATCTCGATCACCGCGAAATCGGTCGCCACAGGCATCCGTGCCAGTGTCAGCGGCACACCCCAGTGGTTGTTGTAGCTTGCCTCTGCCGCATGGACACGACCCTGCCCCCCCAGCAGGCTGCGCAGCATTTCCTTGGTCGAGGTCTTGCCGACCGAGCCGGTGACGCCGATCACCTTGGCCTGCGTCCGGGCACGCGCGGCCCGCCCCAGCGCCTCCAGCCCCTGCAATACTTCCGGCACGATCAGCAGCGGCGCATCGGCGGCCACGCCGTCGGGCACATGCGACACCAGTGCCGCCGCAGCCCCCTTGGCCAAGGCCGCCGCCACAAACTCATGCCCGTCGCGCACATCCTTCAGCGCCACGAACAGATCGCCGGGTTGCAGGGTGCGGGTGTCGATCGACACGCCGCTGGCCTGCCATGTCACCGCGCTGTGCCCGCCCGTGGCGGCGCAGGCGTCCTCAGAGGTCCAGAGCGGCGCCATCAGATCACCCCATCCAGTGCGGCCACGGCAATCGAGGCCTGTTCCACATCATCGAAAGGGAAGATGTCACCCTTGATCACCTGCCCGCTTTCATGGCCCTTGCCTGCGACCAGCAGCGCATCGCCCGGCTGCAAGGCATCGACGCCGCGCAGGATCGCCTCGGCGCGGTCGCCCACCTCATTGGCTTCGGGGCAGGCGGCCATCACCTCGGCGCGGATCGCGGCGGGGTCTTCGGATCGCGGGTTGTCATCGGTGACGAACAGCACATCGGCATGGGCCTGCGCCGCCGCCCCCATCAGCGGGCGTTTGGTCCGGTCACGGTCGCCGCCCGCGCCAAAGACCACGATCAGCCGCCCCATCACATGCGGGCGCAGCGCCTTCAGCGCCGTGGCAATGGCATCCGGCGTATGCGCGTAATCGACAAAGACCGACGCCCCGTTGGTGCGCGTCGCGGCCAGTTGCATCCGCCCGCGCACACCGCTGAGCTGCGGCAAGGCGCGGAACACATCCGCTGCCGCTTCGCCCGCCCCGATCACGAGGCCCGCCGCCAGTGCGACGTTTTCGGCCTGAAAGCCGCCGATCAGATTGAGCCGCACCTGATGCGGCGCCCCCTGCCACAGATAACGCACATCCTGCCCGCTGGCATCGAACCGCTGTGCTGCGATGCACAGATCATTGCCCGCATCATGGCCGACCGTGATCACCCGCTGCCCCTTGGCCCGCGCAAGCGCCGCCATATCCGCGCCTTTGGCGTCGTTCATGTTGATCACCGCCGCCGCATCGGGCGGCAGAACACGGTCGAACAGGCCGGCCTTGGCGGTGAAATAGGCCTCGAACGTGCCGTGATAATCCAGATGGTCCTGGGTGAAATTGGTAAAGCCCCCGGCCCGCAGCCGCACCCCATCCATGCGGTGCTGATCGAGCCCGTGGCTGGAGGCCTCCATCGCGGCATGGGTCACACCTGCGCCAGCGGCCTGAGCCAGCATCGCATGCAGGGTGATCGGATCCGGTGTGGTATGCGCCGAGGGCGCGGCCCAGGCCCCTTCGACCCCGGTGGTGCCGATATTGATCGCAGCATGGCCAAGCGCCATCCAGATCTGCCGGGTAAAGGTGGCAACGCTGGTCTTGCCATTGGTGCCGGTGACGGCAACCATGCAGTCGGGCTGTGCCCCGAACCACAGCGCTGCCGCACAGGCCAGCGCCTCGCGCGGGTCCGAGGCCACAACGAGCGCCGCACCGCTGGCGGCCAGTTCGGCTGCCGCAATCCGCGCGCCTTCGGCATCGGTCAGGATCGCCCCCGCGCCCATGCGCAGCGCATATTGGATGAACTCGCCGCCATGCACCTTGCTGCCCGGCAGCGCCGCAAACAGGAAGCCGGGCTTGACGGCCCGGCTGTCCACGGCAAGCCCGGTGATGCTGGCCTCGCGCCCGCTTTTGGCGGTCAGTCCCAGCTCTGCCAGCGTTGCGTTACGTTCTGCCATTGCGCGCCTCTCGCCTCAGTTATGAACGACGGCTGTTAGCGCATCCGGCATGGGAAGTTCAATCTCGGGTCGCAGACCCAGCAACGGCGCGGCGCGGCGCACCACCTCGGCGGCAATCGGCACGGCGGTATAGCCCGCCGTCCGGCGCGGCTCGGGGCCAGAGGTATCCACCGGCTCGTCCAGCGTGACGATGATCACATAGCGTGGGTCATTGGCCGGGAAGGTGCCCGCAAAGGTGTTGATCACCTTGTCCTTGTAATAACCGCCTGTTCTCTTGGGCTTGTCGGCGGTGCCGGTCTTGCCGCCAATGGCATAGCCCGGCACATTGGCATAAGAGGCGGTGCCGCGTGTCACCACCTGCCGCAGCATCGACACGGCCGCATCCGACACGGGTTCCGACAGCACCCGCACACCTTCCGGCGCGGTCGAACGGCGCAGCAGGGTGGGTTTCACCGCGATGCCGCCATTTGCAATCGCGGCATAGGCCGAGGCGAGGTGCATCGGGCTGGCGCTCATGCCGTGGCCATAGCTGGCGGTGATGGTCACGATATCGGGCCATTTCGCGGGAATCAGCGGTTTCGCCCCGGGCGCCTCAATCAGCTCCAGCGGGGTCGCGTCAAAAAAGCCCAGCGTCTTGAAGAAGGCCTGCTGCCGCAGCCCGCCGATCAACAGCGCGATATGCGCTGTGCCGACGTTCGACGATTTCACGATGACATCGGTGACCGACAACAGCGGGCCGTAATTCTTGCCCTGAAATTCCTTGATGCGGTGCTTGCCCCAGACCATCGGCGCATTGGCATCGACCATGGATTCCGGGTTCACCAGCCCCAGTTCCATCGCCTGTGCCGCTGCAAAGATCTTGAAGGTGGAGCCAAGCTCATACACGCCCTGCACCGCGCGGTTGAACAGCGGGCTGTCGCCCGGATCGCCCTTGACCAGCGGGTTGGGCCGGTCATTGGGATCAAAATCCGGCAAGGAGACAAGGCTGATGATCTCGCCGGTGCGCACATCCAGCAGGATCGCGGCAGCGCCTTTGGCGTTCATCATCTTCATGCCGGCGTCCAGCACTTCGGTCACGGTCGCCTGCACCGTCATGTCAATGGACAGGGCCACCGGCTCGGCCACCTGCGCCGGATCGCGCAGCCGCGCATCCAGCGCCTTTTCGATGCCCGCCGTGCCGATCACCTCGGCGCTGTGCACACCTTCCGCCCCGAAGGAGGCGCCGCCCAGAATATGCGCGGCCAGCCGCCCGTTCGGGTAAAGGCGCATCTCGCGCGGACCGAACAACAGGCCGGGGTCGCCGATCTCGTGCACTTTCTGCATCTGTTCGGGCGAGAGTTTCTTCTTGATCCACAGGAAGCTGCGGCCATCGGTCAGGCGGCGCTTGAGGTCTTCTTCCTTCAGATCGGGGAAGATGACCGCCAGTTCCTTGGCCACACGGGCCGGATCAACCATGTCTTTCGGCTGCGCATAAAGCGCATGGGTCACCAGATTGGTGGCCATAACCCGGCCATTGCGGTCGGTGATATCGGCGCGCTGCGCCAGAATGGCAGCACCCGGCGCGGCAGAGCGCGGCTCCATCGGTTCGGCGGCGGCCAGCAGACCCATGCGCGCGCCGATCACGGTAAAGGCCATGAAAAACGCCAGCCCCATGAACAAAAGCCGCCCCTCGGCACGGTGGCGGGCCTTGTCGCGCATCGCTTCGTGACGGAGGCGGATATTCTCGCGCTCGATCGTGTCGGGGTTTTCCCCGGCCGCGCGGGCTTGCAGGATGCGGGCCAGCGGGCGAAGGGGGGTGCGGGTCATGGGAGGTTCGGTCACGGGAAAGGCTCCTGATCGCCGATCACATCGACAGGTTGCGAAATCTCAGGCAGCTTGGGCGCGGGATAGGACACCTGGCTGGCCTGCCCGAACTGTTCGGGCTCCAGCGGCAGCAGGCCGAGGCGGTCAAAGTTGATGGTCGACAATTCGCGCAGCCGGTCCGGGCGGTTGAGATAGGCCCATTCCGCACGCTGGATCGACAGGGCCTCGCGCAGATCCGCGATTTCGGAGTTCAGCCGCGATACGTCTTTCAGGGCCTGCTGCGTGGCGTAATTTTCGGAATAGGCCCAGAACCCTAGGCCGATCACGGCAAGAAACGTCAGCAGATAGGCAAGTGCGCGCATCAACGGCGTCCTTTCTGGCGGATCATCGGCACATCCAGCGCCGCAAGATCAAGCGGCTGGGCCGGGGCGGTGGTGCGGATGCCGATCCGCAGCTTGGCAGAGCGGGCACGCGGGTTCTGCGCCAGTTCCTCGTCATCGGGCGCGATGGCGCGGCGCGTGGTCAGAGTGAAGCTCGGGGTCGTGTCAGCCTTGGCCGGGGCATAGCGGTTGGCGTTTGAATCATGGCCCGAACGCAATTGAAAGAACCGCTTGGCGATGCGGTCCTCAAGGCTGTGGAACGTCACCACAGCCAGCTTGCCACCGGGGCGCAAGGCACGCTCTGCCGCAGCAAGCCCTTCGGCCAGTTCGGAAAATTCGGTGTTTACCGCGATGCGGATCGCCTGAAAGCTGCGCGTCGCCGGGTGGCTCTGGCCGGGTTTCGGGCGCGGCAGACAGCCCGCCACGATCTCGGCCAGCCGCAAGGTACCGGTGATCGGCTCTTGCTCGCGCGCTTTCACGATGGCGCGGGCAATCCGGCGCGAGGCGCGTTCTTCGCCGTAAACATAGAGAATATCCGCCAGCGCGCCTTCTTCGGCGGTGTTCACCAGATCGGCGGCGCTTTCGCCCTCCTGGCTCATCCGCATGTCCAGCGGACCATCACGCAGGAACGAAAAGCCGCGCTCTGCCAGATCAAGCTGCATCGACGACACGCCCAGATCCAGCACCACGCCGTCCAGCCCTTCGGCATAGGTATCCAGCAGCGAAAACGTGCCCGCGACAAGGCGCAGGCGGTCGCCATATGCACCTGCCCAGGGCTGCGCCATCTGCAAGGCCAGCGGATCGCGGTCCACGCCGATCACCTGCGCGGCCCCGGCGGCCAGCAGGCCCTTGGTATAGCCCCCTGCCCCGAAGGTGCCATCCAGCCAAACGCCCTCGATGGGCGCACAGGCAGCAAGGATCGGGCGCAGCAGCACCGGGATGTGCGGTTGGCGATCAGGGTCGGGATCGCGATGCGCCACGGCCTATTCCTCCGGGTCGTGCGGCAGAAGCGACAGAAGATCCGCCCCCAGCGGCAGGATTTCAAGATCAGCTTCCAGCTGGGTGGCGATTTCCGCCTCATATGCGTCACGCTGCCAGATCTGGAAGGTTTCCAGCGCCCCGGCAAAGGTGGCCTCGGCCCCGTCTTTCAGAACATCGGCGGACAGGTCGATCTTTTCGCGCACCTTGGGCGGCAGCACGATGCGGCCATCCTCGTCCACCTCGACGATCTGCGACAGGGTGATGAAGTTGCGCTCCAGCGCGCGGCGTTGCGGCGAACCGGCAGCAACGCGGCGGATCCGCGCTTCCAGCCGTTTCATCTCGGCGATGGTGTAACATTCCACATATTGCCGACCGGGGCCGCCACCATAGACCATCACGAATTTCGGGCGGTTGCCGTCGCCGAAAGAGGGGTCGCCCGCTTCGAGGACGCGCCGGAACGGTGCAGGGATCGAGACCCGCGCCTTTCCGTCAACCTTCTGGTTGAACTCGCCTCTGAATGCTTCTGACACGACCTGCTGTCCCTAACGGTCTTTTTTGTGTTGCCGCAGATTCGTCGCTGCGGCATGATTCGCTTTTCGTGTGGCCCAGAAACGAAAGCGGCGGATCGAGCGGCTGCCACTGCTCGATCCGCCGACTGTCCCATCGCTGGGTCGTACCGGTTGCGCGAACCACCTGGGGGAGATGTCTGCTCGCCCGCGCGCCGGTCGTATTGGGATGAGGGAGGGGCCTGTATGAAACCTGCTTATCGCCTGTGGGGTCTTTAGCGCCCCTTTGTGTTCATTCCCGCCGTCATCCGGTAAGCAAAGGGATGCCATGGGAAATCATGGGAAGCAATGGAAATCTTCGGGCAGAGCCGGGCAGATTTTGCGCAGCAGGGCCTTCAAACACAGCATCTAGTGGCTGTTTTTGGCGCGGCGCTGCTAACTCTGGCGAAACACGACTTCGTGAGACACAAGATATAGCTGGGCCAGAAAATCCCACCTGCCCCGGAATTTTTCGGCTGCGGCTACATGAAGTTTTTATGCCAAGCCCCGGAATGTGCTGAAAAAGCAGAAAACCCGGGGTTTCCCCCAGGTTTTCCCAGATTTGTCACGGTCGGGTGATTCGGCGTGTGCGTCTGTCCCGTTAGATTCCATGCGATCCCGGACCGGTGTGCCGCTGTGCCCCGTGGCGTCCCATGCGATCCCGTTCGGGGATCAGGCGACGCCTCCGTCAATCAGACGGCGGGCGAGACGGCCATAGGCCTCTGCAATCGGGCCGTCTCCGGCGGCAATCGGGGTTCCGGCATCGCCCGCCAACCGCACCGAAAGATCGAGCGGCAATTCCCCCAAAAACGGCAAGCCCAGCCGCTTGGCATCCGCCGCCACCCCGCCATGCCCGAAGATATGCGCCTCATGCCCGCAGTTGGGGCATATATAAGAGGACATGTTTTCGATCAGGCCCAGCACCGGCGTCTTGAGCTTCACGAACATATCAAGCGCCTTGCGCGCATCCAGCAGCGCCACATCCTGCGGCGTGCTGACCACAATCGCGCCGCTGACGGCAAAGCGCTGGCTCAGCGTCAGCTGAATATCCCCGGTGCCCGGCGGCAGGTCGATCAGCAGCACATCCAACTCGCCCCAGGCCGTCTGCTCGATGAGCTGTTGCAGCGCGCCCATCAGCATCGGGCCGCGCCAGACCACCGCCTCGTCCTCTTTCAGCATGAAACCGATCGACATGACCGTGACCCCATGCGCCTGCAACGGGATCATGGTTTTGCCATCCGGCGAGGCGGGGCGCTTGTTCACCCCCATCATGCGCGGCTGGCTGGGGCCATAGATATCGGCATCCAGCAGGCCGACCCGTCGGCCCTGCCGGGCCAAGGCCACCGCAAGGTTGGACGAGACGGTCGATTTGCCCACCCCGCCCTTGCCCGAGCCGATGGCGACAATGTGGTTGATGCCGGAGACGCGTTTCGGCCCGCCCTGATGCGGTGTGGCATGGCCGCCGATCTTCAGGCTTGGCGCAGCGGGTTTTGCGGCGGGGCCATGCGCCGTCATCACCACCTGCACCTTGTCGACCCCCGGCAGCGCCCGCAGCGCCGCCTCGGCCGCCGTCTGCACCGGACCAAAGGCACGGGCATCCTCGGGCGTCGGTGCCTCGATCACAAAGCTGATCAGACCGCCTTCAACCCGCAGCGCCCGAATCAAATCGCGCGAGACAAGATCCCCGCCGCCCGGCACCGCAATATGGGCCAAAGCGCCCAGAACCTGTTCTCGTGACAGAGCCATGCAAAATCCTCCGCATTTTGGCGTGCAGCCTTGTTCAGCTTGCATGGAAGAGCAAGGTCTGCTTTACCAACTGCTCAAAATTCATGCGAAGCGCCTGTTTACGTTAGGGAAAACCTCATCCTCAGCCATGCGGCACCCGCATAGCTGCAATGCAGCAGAGCGGGATTGTGCAAGTGCAGCAATTGGCCCATGTTATCCCTAACAGCACGGCAGAGACCGAAAGGGATCACGAAAGACCGCGCTTTACGAGATAACCTGAGGCTGATGAAATGGCATATGTAAATTCCACCCGCGTTGCTCAAATGAGCTTTGCAGACCGTCTGTCGGCTGCATTCGACGGTGTGAAGCAGGCAATCGCCCGCCGCGCCATCTACAAACAGACCGTGCGGGAGCTGAACGCGCTTTCGGCCCGTGAGCTGGCCGATCTTGGCATCCATCGCTCCATGATCACCCGTCTGGCCCGCGAAGCGGCCTACGGCAAATAAGTTTCTTTGCGAGGCTCCACCTCCTCCCGGGGCCTGTAGCAAAAGCGGCGGCACTTCTCCTCCTCCCTGGTGCCGTCGCCCTTTATACCGGAAGCCCTTGCTTCCTTTCGCATTGCTCGGCCCCTCCTCCTCCCTGGGCCTGATGCAAAAGCGGCGGTCCCCTCCTCCTCCCTGGGATCGTCGCACCCTTTCCGGGCCATCTGGCCCAAACGAGATCCTCGGCCCCTCCTCCTCCCTGGGCCAAGGGTTCCGCGGCGGCCCCCTCCTCCTCCCTGGGGTCGCCGCATCCATTCCGGGCCATCTGGCCCAAACGAGATCCTTGGCCCCTCCTCCTCCCTGGGCCTTGGGACAGGCGGTAGCCCCCTCCTCCTCCCTGGGGCGTGCCGCAACCATAGCAACCGCCCCTCCTCCTCCCTGGGCGGTTGTTCACAGAGCGGCGGCACCCCTCCTCCTCCCTGGGTGTCGCCGTTTTTGTTTGAAATCCTCCCCTTGCATCCCCCGATCCCGGCGCGCATCGTCCGCAGCACTCGCAGCTTGCCGGAATGATCATGCGCGCCTCCCTGTTTTCTGCCGCCCTTGTTGCCGCCCTTGTCGGCTATGGCTCCACCATTGCCCTGGTGCTGGCCGCCGCTGCCGCCGTCGGGGCCAGCCCGGCGCAGACCGGATCCTGGGTGCTGGCCATCTGCCTGGGCAAGGCGGCGGGGTCGGCGCTGCTGTCCGTCTCGTCGCGGGTGCCGGTGGTGCTGGCCTGGTCCACCCCCGGGGCCGCACTGATTGCCGCCACCGAAGGCGTGACGATGCCGCAAGCCGTGGGGGCCTTTGTGCTGACCGGCCTGCTGATTGCGCTCACCGGCACGCTGAAACCGTTGGGGCGGCTGGTGGCGCGCATCCCGGACAGCATCGCCGCCGGAATGTTGGCCGGGGTGCTGCTGCCGTTCTGCCTGAAGCTGCCTGCTGCGACGCAAGGGATTCCGGCGCTGATTCTGCCGGTGATCGGGCTCTTTGCGCTGGTGCGGCTGCGCAATCCGGCGCTGGCCGTTCTGGCCGCACTTGCGCTGGGGCTGGCCGCGGCCTTTGCCAGCGGGCTTGCCACGCTGCCGCCGCTGCGCCTGCCACTGCCGCGGCTGACGTTCATCTGGCCCGAATTCGATCCGATGGTGCTGATCGGGTTGGCGCTGCCGCTGTATCTTGTGACGATGGCCTCACAGAACCTGCCCGGTTTCGCCACCCTGCGCGCGGCGGGATACGAGCCGCCGGTGCGCGCGGGCCTGACGGTGACGGGCGGGATTTCGGCGCTGATCGGGCTGTTCGGGGCACATACGATTTCAATGGCCGCCATCACAGCCGCCATTTGCCTCGGCGATGACGTGCATCCCGACCGCAACCGCCGCTGGCAGGTGGGTCTGGTCTATGCCGCGATCTGGGTGGGGCTGGGCTTGCTGGGGCCGCTGATCCTGTCGCTGCTCGCGGCGCTGCCGCCCGAGTTGATCACCGCAATTGTGGCGCTGGCGCTGCTTGGCCCGTTCATGGGGGCGGCAACGGCGGCGTTTCAAGCCCCTGAAACCCGCTTCGCAGCCGCGATCACGCTGGTCGTCACCGCCTCGGGCGCGCCTGCGCTTGGCATTGGCGCGGCCTTCTGGGGCTTGCTGGCCGGGCTGGCCTTTCACGCGGCAGAGCAGTTGCGCCGCCCCACCGCGTGAGGCCGCCGTCAGAACGGCACGTCATCCGCCTCATGCGCGGGCACCACAAAGCGCGCGATGATCTTTTTGACCCCGGCCTTGTCAAAGGCGATGTCGAGCTTGTCGCCCTCGATCGCGGCAACAGTGCCATAGCCGAATTTGGTGTGAAACACCCGGTCGCCTTCGGTAAAGCTCGACACCGCATCAAGGTCAATCACCTGCTGCTTTGACTCGCGCGGTTGCGAGATCGGTCGTGTGGCGCTGCGATCCTGCAAGCGCCGCCAGCCCGGCGAGTTATAGACATCGGCCTTGGTCGCCCGCTCTTCGATGCGCGAGCCGCCGCCCATGCCCGCCGCACCATAGCCGCCGCCGTAAAGACCGGGCGGCGTCAGCACATCCACATGCGGCACCGGCAATTCATCAATGAAGCGCGACGGAAGCTGGCTTTGCCACTGGCCATAGACCCGTCGATTCGCGGCAAAGGAAATCGTGCACAGCCGTTCGGCCCGCGTAATGCCGACATAGGCCAGCCGCCGCTCTTCCTCCAGGCCCTTCTGGCCGGATTCGTTCATGCTGCGCTGCGACGGGAAAAGCCCGTCCTCCCAGCCGGGCAGAAACACCACCGGAAATTCCAACCCCTTGGCGCCATGCAGCGTCATGATCGTGACCTTCTCTGCCGCCTCCTCGGTGTCATTTTCCATGATCAGCGAGACGTGTTCGAGGAAGCCTTGCAGGCTGTCGAACTGTTCCAGCGCCTTGACCAGTTCCTTGAGGTTCTCCAGCCGCCCCGCCGCCTCGGGCGTCTTGTCGTTCTGCCACATCGAGGTATAGCCGGATTCCTCCAGAATCACCTCGGCCAGCCGCACATGGCCCATGTCGCTTTGCGGCACGGCATCGGGCACCATCGGTTCGATCACGGCATCGGCCACTTCGGGACGCGCATTCAGAATCGCGGCATGCCAGCGGTCCACGCCGTCGACAAAGGCGCGCAACTGCCCTGCCCCCTTGCCGCCGATGCCACCGCGCGCCAGCAATTCCCGCGCGCCTTCCAAAAGGCTCATGCCCGAGGCGCGCGCGGTTTTCTGGATCTCTTGCTGCGCCTTGTCACCCAATCCGCGCTTGGGGGTATTGACCACCCGTTCGAACGCCAGATCGTCATCGGGCGAGACGGCAAGCCGGAAATAGGCCATCGCATCGCGGATCTCTAGCCGCTCGTAAAAGCGCGGGCCGCCGATGACCCGATAAGGCAGGCCGATGGTCAGAAAGCGGTCCTCAAAGGCGCGCATCTGATGGCTGGCGCGCACCAGAATCGCCATGTGATCAAGGCTCTGCGCCTCCATGCTGCGGCTGCCGCGTTGCAGCGCCTCGACCTCGTCACCGATCCAGCGCGCCTCTTCCTCGCCATCCCAATGGCCGATCAGGCGCACCTTCTCGCCGCCCTTGGCCTCGGTCCACAGCGTCTTGCCCAGGCGATCCGAATTGCCCGAAATCACACCTGAGGCGGCGGCAAGGATATGTTCGGTCGAGCGGTAATTCTGTTCCAGCCGGACCACCTCGGCCCCTGGAAAATCCTTTTCAAACCGCAGGATATTGCCCACCTCGGCCCCGCGCCAGCCATAGATCGACTGGTCATCATCGCCCACGCAACAGATGTTGCGATGCGCCTGCGCCAGAAGCCGCAGCCACAGATATTGCGCGACGTTGGTATCCTGATATTCGTCGACGAGGATGTATTTCAGCCAGCGCTGATACTGCGCCAGAATATCCGGGTGCGCCTGAAACAGCGTCACCACATGCAGCAGCAGATCCCCGAAATCGCAGGCGTTCAGCGCGCGCAGCCGATCCTGATACTGCTGATAAAGCTCGGTGCCGCGATTGTTATAGGCCGAGGCTTCGGACGAGGGCACCTTGGCCGGCGTCCAAGCCCGGTTCTTCCAGGAATCGATCAGCCCCGCCAGCATCCGCGCAGGCCAGCGCTTTTCGTCGATATTCGCGGCCACGATCAACTGCTTCATCAGGCGCAGTTGGTCGTCGGTGTCCAGAATGGTGAAATTCGACTTCAGCCCGGCGAGTTCGGCATGGCGACGCAGGATCTTGACGCTGATCGAATGGAAGGTGCCCATCCAGGGCATCCCCTCCACCGATTGGCCCAACATGCGCGCCACCCGCTCTTTCATCTCGCGCGCGGCCTTGTTGGTGAAGGTCACCGCCAGAATCTCGTTCGGGCGGGCCTTGCCGGTGGCCAGAAGATGCACGATGCGGCTGGTCAGCGCCTTGGTTTTGCCTGTGCCTGCCCCGGCCAGCATCAGCACCGGCCCGTCCAGCGCCAGCACCGCCGCGCGCTGCGCGGGGTTCAGATCATCCAGATAGGGCTGTGGCCGCGCGGCCATGGCACGTTGGCTCAGCGGGATCGCGGCCTCGAAAGCGTCGGTTTCATCAAATCCGTTCATTCTCCCAACATAGCGCCTCTGCCGCGCGAGGAAAAGCAGTGTTCTTTGATTGTTCCAGTGCTATTTACCCTACCCGCACGCGAAACTTTGCAGTCGCAAATCCGTTCTGAATATTTCGCAAAACTTTGCAATTTGGTCGGGTCCTGCACTTGCGCTGCAATGCAGCACCCCTAAAGTGACCCAGCTTCGGATTGCACCGCTGGGGGAGCCTTATGACCGAATTCCGTAAAATCCTTGTCGCCAACCGGGGCGAAATCGCCATCCGCGTCATGCGCGCCGCCAACGAGATGGGCAAAAAGACCGTCGCCGTCTATGCCGAAGAGGACAAGCTCTCGTTGCACCGCTTCAAGGCGGACGAGGCCTATCGCATCGGCGAAGGGCTGTCGCCGGTTGGGGCCTATCTGAGCATCCCCGAAATCATCCGGGTGGCCAAGGCGGCCGGAGCGGATGCGATCCATCCGGGCTATGGCCTGCTGTCGGAAAACCCCGATTTCGTCGAGGCTTGCGCCGCGAATGGCATCACCTTCATCGGCCCGCGCGCCGAAACCATGCGCGCACTGGGGGACAAGGCCAGTGCGCGGCGGGTGGCGATGGCGGCGGGTGTGCCGGTCATTCCGGCCACCGAAGTGCTTGGCGAGGATTTTGCCGCCATCAAGGCCGAGGCGGCAGCGGTGGGGTATCCGCTGATGCTCAAGGCCTCGTGGGGCGGCGGCGGGCGCGGTATGCGCCCGATCCTTGGCCCGGACGAGCTGGAGGCCAAGGTTCTGGAAGGCCGGCGCGAGGCCGAGGCCGCGTTTGGGAATGGCGAAGGTTATCTGGAAAAGATGATCCTGCGTGCCCGCCACGTCGAGGTGCAGATCCTTGGCGACAAACATGGCGAGATCTATCACCTGTTCGAGCGCGACTGCACCGTGCAGCGCCGCAACCAGAAGGTCGTCGAACGCGCGCCTGCCCCCTACCTGACCGAAGCGCAGCGCGCCGAGGTCTGCGATCTGGGCCGCCGCATCTGTGCCCATGTCGGGTATGAATGTGCGGGCACTGTCGAATTCCTGATGGATATGGACAGCCAGCAGTTCTACTTCATCGAGGTGAACCCGCGCGTGCAGGTGGAACATACTGTCACCGAACAGGTGACTGGCATCGACATCGTGCAGGCGCAGATCCTGATTGCGGAAGGCAAATCGCTGGCCGAGGCCACCGGCATGGCGCAGCAATCGGATATCAAGCTGCATGGCCATGCGCTGCAATGCCGCGTGACCACCGAAGACCCGCAGAACAACTTCATCCCCGATTATGGCCGGATCACCGCCTATCGCTCGGCCACCGGCATGGGCATCCGTCTGGATGGCGGCACCGCCTATTCCGGCTCGGTCATCACCCGCTATTACGATTCGCTGCTGGTGAAGGTCACGGCCTGGGCGCAGACGCCGGAACAGGCGATTGCCCGGATGGACCGCGCGCTGCGCGAATTCCGCATCCGTGGCGTGTCGACCAACATCGCCTTTGTCGAAAACCTGCTGAAACACCCGACCTTCCTCGACAATACCTATACGACGAAGTTCATCGACACGACGCCCGACCTGTTCCTCTTCAAGAAGCGCCGCGACCGGGCCACCAAGATCCTGACCTATATCGCCGACATCACGGTGAACGGGCATCCCGAAACCGCAGGTCGCGCCAAGCCCGCCGCCGAGCTGCGCACACCCAAGGCCCCGGCCCCGCTTGCCGATCCGGCACCGGGCACCCGCAACCTGCTGGAGGCGAAGGGCCCGCAGGCTGTGGCAGACTGGATGGCGGCGCAAAAGCAGGTGCTGATCACCGATACCACCATGCGCGACGGCCACCAGTCGCTGCTTGCCACCCGCATGCGCTCGATCGACATGATCCGCGTCGCCCCCACCTATGCTGCCAACCTGCCGCAACTGTTCAGCGTGGAATGCTGGGGCGGGGCCACCTTCGATGTGGCCTACCGCTTCTTGCAGGAATGTCCGTGGCAGCGCCTGCGCGACCTGCGCGCCGCGATGCCGAATCTGATGACGCAGATGCTGCTGCGCGCCTCCAACGGCGTGGGTTATACCAACTATCCCGACAATGTGGTGCAGGCCTTTGTCAAACAGGCCGCCGCGACCGGGGTCGATGTCTTCCGCGTGTTCGACAGCCTGAACTGGGTTGAAAACATGCGCGTCGCCATGGATGCGGTGATTGAGGCCAACAAGGTCTGCGAAGGCACGATCTGCTATACCGGCGATCTGCTGGATCCGAACCGTGCCAAATACGATCTGTCCTATTATGTCGCGATGGGCCGCGATCTGAAGGCGGCGGGGGCGCATGTCCTTGGGCTGAAAGACATGGCGGGGCTGCTGAAACCCGCCTCGGCCCGCATCCTGATCAAGGCGCTGAAGGAAGAGGTCGGGCTGCCGATCCACTTCCATACCCATGACACCAGCGGCATTGCCGGGGCGACGGTTCTGGCCGCCTGCGAGGCCGGGGTGGATGCGGTGGATGCGGCGATGGATGCGTTTTCGGGCGGCACCTCGCAGCCCTGCCTCGGCTCCATCGTCGAGGCGCTGCGCCACACCGACCGCGATACCGGACTGGACATGGCCGCCGTGCGGCAGGTGTCGAACTATTGGGAACAGGTGCGCGCGCAATATGCCGCGTTCGAATCCGGCATTCCGGCCCCTGCCTCGGAAGTCTATCTGCATGAAATGCCCGGCGGGCAGTTCACCAACCTCAAGGCGCAGGCCCGCTCGCTCGGGCTGGAAGAGCGCTGGCACGAGGTGGCGCAGGCCTATGCCGATGCCAACCAGATGTTCGGCGACATCGTGAAGGTCACGCCTTCGTCCAAGGTGGTGGGCGACATGGCGCTGATGATGGTGGCGCAGAACCTGAGCCGGGCGCAGGTGGAAGATCCCGCCGTCGATGTGGCCTTCCCCGATTCGGTGGCCGACATGCTGAAAGGCAATCTGGGGCAGCCTCCGGGTGGCTGGCCGGAAGGCATCTCGAAAAAGGTGCTGAAGGGCGAGACTGCGCTGACCAGTCGTCCCGGTGCGGGCATGGCCCCGGTGGACCTGGAAGAGACGCGCACCAAGCTGAGCGCCGAGTTGAACGGCTTCCGCGTCGATGACGAGGATCTGAACGGCTATCTGATGTATCCCAAGGTCTATCTCGATTACATGGGCCGCCACCGCCTTTATGGCCCGGTGCGCACGCTGCCGACGCGGACCTTCTTCTACGGGATGCAGCCGGGCGAAGAGATCACCGCCGAGATCGACCCCGGCAAGACGCTGGAAATCCGCCTGCAAGCGGTGGGGGAAACCACCGAAGAGGGCGATGCCAAGGTGTTCTTCGAGCTGAACGGCCAGCCGCGGGTGATCCGCGTGCCGAACCGCGCGATCAAGGCGAAAACCGCCGCCAAACCCAAGGCGCAGGAAGGCAATGTGAACCATATCGGCGCGCCGATGCCCGGCTCCATCGCCAGCGTGGCGGTAACGGCGGGCCAGAAGGTGCGGGCAGGCGATCTGCTGCTGACCATTGAGGCGATGAAGATGGAGACCGGACTGCACGCCGACCGCGAAGCCACGATCAAGGCAATCCACGTCACGCCGTCGAGCCAGATCGACGCGAAAGACTTGCTGATCGAGTTGGAGTGACCCCTCCCCCATATCTCGGAAACGCCGCCCCTTTCGGGCGGCGTTTTTGTATCCGGCGGCGCGGCGGCAAAGAAATTTCGTGCCGCCTTGCGTTTTCCCCTTGCGGCCCGGCGCGGGCTTTTATACATCCCCGCTCACCGAAACGGAGTGCGGGCGTAGCTCAGGGGTAGAGCATAACCTTGCCAAGGTTAGGGTCGTGAGTTCGAATCTCATCGCCCGCTCCAATCGGAACCAGCAAGGGGCGCCGCAAGGCGCCCTTTTGCATTTCCAGCCAAGCACATGAAATTTCTTGTGAAATTCCCTCTTGCAGCCCCGCCGCACATTGGCTAGAAGCCCGGATATGGAGTGCGGGCGTAGCTCAGGGGTAGAGCATAACCTTGCCAAGGTTAGGGTCGTGAGTTCGAATCTCATCGCCCGCTCCAATATGACGAGACCGCAGAAGATGCGGACAAGGATCGCCGCGGCGGTCCTTTTTTGTTTTTCCCTCCCCCTGCAAACCATCGCGCGGCATCGCCATATGCCTGTCATACCGCCCTGCCCCCACCGCAGGCCGCGCCATTGGAGGATTCTGCACCTTCCCAAACAAACTTGCGAACCATTCTCAATTCATTTGACATTGCGAATAATTCGCATAACTCTGAGCCCATGACACACGCATCCTTTCTCAACCGTCGCTCCCTTATGACACTGATGGCCTCGGCGCTTGTGGCGCCGATGGCTGCGGCCAGCCCGGCCCCGCGCATCCTGGCCACCACCGGGATGATCGCCGATGCCGCGCGGCGCCTGACCGGGCTGGAGGTCACCGCGCTTATGGGTCCGGGCATGGACCCGCATGGCTACCGCCAGACCCGATCCGATATTGCCGCCATGGCCCGCGCCGATCTGGTGCTGTGGCATGGGCTGTATCTGGAAGCACAGATGGAAGATTTCCTGACCGAACTGGCGCGCAACCGACCTGTGGTCGCGGTGGCCGATGCGCTGCCGAAACAGATGCTGCGCGCACATGACATCTATCCCGACCGCTATGACCCCCATGTCTGGATGGACCCGACCCTCTGGGCCGATGTGGTCGATATCATTGCGGCGACGCTGGGCAAGACCTTCCCGGCCCTGGCAGACAAGGCGCAGACCGAAGCGGCCGTCATGCGCGCCGATATCACCGGGCTGCAAACCTATGCGCAGCAGGTGCTGGCCTCGGTGCCCGCCGAACGGCGGCTGCTGGTGACGGCCCATGATGCCTTCGGTTACTTCGGACGCGCCTATGGCTTCGAGGTGCAGGGGATTCAGGGCCTGTCGACCGAAAGCGAAGCCGGGCTGGCGCGGGTGACCGAACTGGTCGATCTGCTGGTGGATCGCAAAATTCCGGCGGTGTTCGTGGAAACCTCGGTTTCGGACCGCTCGATCCGCGCGCTGATCGAAGGGGCTGCGGCACAGGGGCATGAGGTGCGCATCGGTGGCGCGCTCTATTCCGATGCGATGGGGCCGGATGGCACCTATGAGGGCACCTGGCTGGGCATGATCGACCATAATGTGACGACCATCGCCCGCGCCCTTGGCGGGGCCGCCCCGGAACGCGGGCGCATGGATCAACTGGCGCAGGTGGCGGGATGATCGCGCTGGCGCTGGAGGGGCTGACGGTGCGCTATGGCGAGGGCCTGGCCCTTGAAAGCGCCAGCGCACAGATCGCGGAAGGCGCGATGACGGCCATCATCGGGCCGAACGGGGCGGGCAAATCCACCCTGCTGAAAGCCGCACTTGGCCTGCTGCCCTCCGACGGCACGGCGCTGTTCTTTGGGCAGTCTCTGGCCGAGGCGCGGGCGCGTGTCGCCTATGTGCCGCAGCGGGCCTCGGTGGATTGGGATTTCCCGGTGCGGGTGATCGACGTGGTGATGCAGGGCCTGTATCGCGAGCTGGGCCTGCTGGGCCGGGTGCGGCTGGGCCATCGCCGCCGTGCGATGAGCTGTCTGGCGC
This sequence comes from Gemmobacter fulvus, assembly GCF_018798885.1. Classification (NCBI taxonomy): domain Bacteria; kingdom Pseudomonadati; phylum Pseudomonadota; class Alphaproteobacteria; order Rhodobacterales; family Paracoccaceae; genus Gemmobacter; species Gemmobacter fulvus. The sequence goes on from NZ_CP076361.1 coordinate 997,277, forward strand.
GGGTGGGCATGGAAGCCTTTGCCACCCGCCAGATCGGTGCGCTGTCGGGCGGGCAGCAACAGCGGGTGTTTCTGGCCCGCGCGCTGGCGCAGGGGGCGGATCTCTATCTGCTGGACGAACCCTTTGCCGGGGTCGATGCCGCCACCGAATCCGCCATCATCGCCGTGCTGAAGGGCCTGCGCGATCAGGGCAAGACGGTGGTTGCGGTGCATCATGATCTGGCAACCGTCGCTGCCTATTTCGACCGGGTTCTGCTGCTCAATCGCCGGGTTCTGGCCGAAGGCACCGTGGCGCAAGTCTTTACCCCCGAAGCGCTGAGCCGCACCTATGGCGGCCTGTTGCCGCTGGCGGCCTAGGATGTGGCCGGAATTCGTGGCGGCGCTGACGCTGCGCGCGGGGCCGAATGCCGCCCTTGTGGCCTCGGGTGCCGCGGCGCTGGGATTTGCCGCCGGGGTGATCGGCACCTTTCTGAGCCTGCGTAAACGCGCGCTGGTGTCGGATGCGCTGGCCCATGCCACGCTGCCCGGCGTGGGGCTGGCCTTTCTGGCCATGCTGGCACTGGGCATCGGGCGCAACCTGCCGGGCCTGCTGATCGGGGCGGCGCTGTCGGCACTGGCAGGGCTTTGGGTCTTGCAGGCGCTGACCCGCCACACCCGCCTGTCCCAGGATGCTGCCATCGGCGCGGTTCTGTCCACCTTCTATGGTGCGGGCATCGTCATCCTGACGCTGATCCAGGGCCTGCGCACCGGGCAACAGGCAGGGCTTGAGGGCTTCCTGCTTGGCTCGACCTCGGGCATGTTGCGCGCCGATGTGGCGCTGATCCTGATCGGCGGGGCGCTGGCGCTGACACTGATCTTTGCGCTGCGCCGCCCGCTGACGCTGATCGCCTTTGATGAATGGGCCGCGACGGTGATGGGCCTGCGCATTGCCGCCTATGACATGGCGCTGATGGCGCTGGCGCTGGCGGTGGTTCTGCTCGGGCTGCGGGTGGTCGGGCTGATCCTGATCGTGGCGCTGCTGATCACCCCCGCCGCCGCCGCCCGGCTCTGGACCCACCGTGTCGGCGTGATGGCGCTGCTGGCGGGGGGTATTGGCGCGGCCTCGGGCTGGATCGGGGCAGCGCTGTCGGCCAGCCTGCCCGATCTGCCCACCGGACCCGCCATCGTGTTGCTGAGCTTTGGCGTGCTGATCGTTTCCATCCCCCTCACCGCAAGGCGGCGCCGATGAACGGTATTGATTTTCTGGCCTTTTCCGCCCCGCCCATGCTGATTGCGCTGTTTGCCGCGATGGCCTGCGCCCTGCCCGGCAATTTTCTGCTGCTGCGGCGGCAGGCGCTGCTGGGGGATGCGATCAGCCATGTGGTGCTGCCGGGCATCGTGCTGGGCTTTCTGGCCACCGGCACCGCCTCCACCCCGGCGATGATGGGCGGCGCGGCCCTTGCCGCCCTTGCCGCCGTCGCCCTGATCGAGGGGCTGCAACGCATCGCCCGGATCGAGCCGGGGGCGGCCATGGGCGTCACCTTCACCGCCATGTTCGCGGCAGGCGTGCTGGCGCTGGAGCTTTCGGGCGCGGGCTCGGTGCATCTGGATGTGGAACATGCACTTTATGGCAATCTGGAAAGCCTGATCTGGTTCGCCGCAACCGATTGGAGCGCGCTGACCGATCCCGCAGCGCTTGCGGCCTTACCGCCCGAACTGCCGCGCATGGTGCTGACCTTCGCGCTGCTTGCCGGTCTGCTGTGGCTGGTGTGGCGGCCCCTCGCGCTGATGACCTTTGACGAAGGCTTTGCCCGCAGCCTCGGCCTGCCGGTGCGGGCGCTGTCGATGGGCCTGATTGCGGCGGCGGCGATGGCGGCAGTGGCGGCCTTCGCCGCGGTCGGCTCCATACTCACCATTGCCATGCTGATCTGCCCGCCTGCCGCCGCGCGGCTTTGCACCAACCGGCTGGCAACGCAGATCTGGCTGTCGCTCGGCTTTGCCGCGCTGTCGGCGGTGCTGGGTTATGTGCTGGGGGGTTATGGCCCGCTCTGGCTGGGCCTTTCCGCCTCGGTCTCGGCGGCCGGCATGATCGCCGTCGTCTCGGGCCTGATCCTTGCGCTTTGTGCGGTGTTTGGCCCGGCGCGGCGGCGCGCGTAACGCCTTCCCTCAGGCCAGCCACCGCCCTATAAGGCGGGCAAGCAACCAGCGGAGAGCCCCATGCGCAAGGCCGAGATCACCCGCCGCACCGCCGAAACCGACATCGCGCTCAGCGTGAATCTGGATGGCAGCGGTATCTATGACATGCAATCGGGCGTGGGCTTTTTTGACCATATGATGGATCAGCTGTCGCGCCATTCGCTGATCGACATGAGCCTGCGCGCCAAGGGGGATCTGCACATCGACGATCACCACACGGTCGAGGATACCGGCATCGCGCTCGGGCAGGCACTGGTGCAGGCGCTGGGCGACAAGCGCGGCATCCGCCGCTATGGCGAATGCAGCCTTGCCATGGATGATGCGCAGGTGCATTGCGCGCTTGATCTGTCGGGGCGGCCCTTTCTGGTGTGGAACGTGCCCTTCCCAACCCAGAAGATCGGCACTTTCGATACTGAACTGGTGCGCGAATTCTTTCAGGCGCTGGCGACGCATGGCGGCATCACCCTGCATATTGATCTGCGCCATGGCGTGAACAGCCACCACATTGCCGAAGCCGCCTTCAAGGCCGTGGCCCGCGCCCTGCGCATGGCGGTCGAGCTGGACCCGCGCAAGGCGGATGCCATTCCCTCCACCAAAGGCATGCTGTGATCCGCCTGCCGGATCAGCCCCTTTCCCGAAGCCTTTGCCCCGGATCTCTGCGGAACTCCGATTGCGAAAAAGGATGAGCCATGGCCCTGACGGTTCTGGTCGATTACGACAGCGGCAACCTGCATTCCGCTGAAAAGGCGTTTCAGCGCATGGCGGCCGAAGTGGGCGGCGGTGCGGTGCTGGTCAGCGACAAACCCGAAGACGTGGCGCGCGCCGACCGGATCGTGCTGCCGGGCGATGGGGCCTTTCCGGCCTGCCGCCGCGCGCTGGGGGCCTATGGCGGCCTGTTCGAAGCGATCGAAGAGGCGGTGCGGGTGAAGGCCCGGCCGTTTCTGGGCATCTGCGTCGGCATGCAGATGATGGCGAGCTGGGGCCGCGAATACGAGGATACAGCGGGGTTCGACTGGATCGGCGGCGAAGTGACCCGGATCCTCCCGGCGGACCCGGCGCTGAAAGTGCCGCATATGGGCTGGAACGATCTGGTAATCGACCACCCCCACCCGGTGCTGGACGGGATCCGGACCGGCGATCACGCCTATTTCGTGCACAGCTATCATTTCCGCGTCGCAAACCCCGCCGAACGGCTGGCGCATGTGGATTACGCAGGCGACATCACCGCGATCATCGGCACGGGCACCATGGTCGGAACGCAGTTCCACCCCGAGAAATCACAGGCCACCGGGTTGCGGCTGATCGGCAATTTCCTGCGCTGGGCCCCCTGATGGATCTGGCGGCGATCCTTGCCCGGATCGGGGCCGAAATGGCGGCGGCACCGGACCGGGGGCGCGTCGCGGATTACATTCCCGAACTGGCGCGCATCTCGACCGAGCCCTTTGCCATGGCCGTCTGCACCGCCGAGGGCGAGACCTTCACCACCGGCGCGGCAGAAACCGCCTTCTCGATCCAGTCAGTCTCGAAGCTGTTCACCCTTGCCATTGCTCTGGGGCGCCTCGGCGACCAGCTCTGGACGCGGGTCGGGCGCGAACCCTCGGGCCTTGCGTTCAATTCGATCCTGCAACTGGAACATGAACGCGGCATCCCACGCAATCCCTTCATCAATGCCGGGGCCATCGTGGTCACCGATGCGATCCTGGCCGGCCATCAGCCCCGCGAAGTGCTGGGCGAGTTGCTGCGCTTCCTGCGCGAAGCGGCGGGCGAGGATGACATCCATATCAACAAGGCCGTCGCCGCCTCGGAACAGGCGACCGGCGACCGCAATCTGGCGCTGGCCCATTTCATGCGCGCGCAAGGCAATCTGCTGCATGACCCCGTGCTGACCTGCGGCACCTATTTCCACCAATGCGCCATCGAGATGAGCACGCGGCAACTGGCCCGCGCGGGCCGTTTTCTGATGAACGCGCCGACCATGCCGCGCATGCTTGCCCCCGGTCGGGTGCGGCGCATCAATGCGCTGATGATGACCTGCGGCCATTACGACGGCTCGGGCGATTTCGCCTATCGCGTCGGCCTGCCCGGCAAATCCGGGGTGGGTGGCGGTATTCTCGTCATCGCGCCGGGCCGGGCCTCCATCGCCGTCTGGTCGCCGGGGCTGAACGATCAGGGCAATTCCAAACTCGGCACGCTTGCTGTTGAACGGCTGGCCCGCGCGACCGGCTGGTCGGTGTTCGGCTGAGAGGCCCCCGCCCGGCGGGAGCCTGAGGCGCGCCTATTTCACCCGGCTCCAGGTGCCACCATCACGGCAGATGCCCAGCACGCAGCCCTTCACCGCGAGACCATTGCCCGACAGCTGCATCTTGGAATTATAGGTCTTGTTCCGGTCGGGTGACCAGACCTTGCCCTCCGCATAGGCCCCACCGCCCTGCGCCACCATGTCCCAGATGATGCGCTTGCCCACATTCGGGCTTTCGATCTGCGCGCCCGAGCCGTCAAATGCCTTGATCAAGGTGCCGCAAAAGGCCGGGCCGCAGGGCTTCACCTGCACATGGCCGAAATTGCCGTTGTCATCGGGTTTGGTCTTCCAGATGCCCTCCACCGGATCGGCATGGGCCATGCCCGCCACCAGCATCAGCATCGCCGTCAGTGCGGCCAGGTTCGTTTTTATCATGGGGGTCCTCCTCCCAAAGGATGTGCCGATGTTCCGCACAGGCCGCAGATTCCCGCAAGCGTGACGTTGCGGCCCTTGCCCCACGCCGCCCGCCATGCCAAACCGCCGCGCAAGCGCAACCCCCCGGAGCCTGCCATGATCCTCTATCCCGCCATCGACCTGAAAGACGGCCAATGCGTGCGCCTGCTGCGCGGCGAAATGTCGGCGGCCACCGTGTTCGGCGATGATCCCGCCGCGCAGGCCGCCAAGTTCGAGACGGCGGGCTGCGAATGGCTCCACCTGGTCGATCTCAACGGCGCCTTCGCAGGCGCGCCGGTGAATGGCGCGGCGGTCGAGGCGATCCTCGCGCGCTGCACCGTCCCCGCCCAGCTCGGCGGCGGCATCCGCGACATGGCCACCATCGAGATGTGGCTCTCCAAAGGCCTCGCCCGCGTGATCCTCGGCACCGTCGCCGTCGAAAACCCCGCCCTCGTGCGCGAAGCGGCAAAGGCCTTCCCCGGCAAGGTCGCCGTCGGCATCGACGCCCGCAAAGGGTTCGTCGCCACCAAGGGCTGGGCGCATGAAACCACCGTGCAGGCCACCGATCTCGCCCGCAGCTTCGAGGACGCAGGCGTCGCCGCGATCATCTATACCGACATCGACCGCGACGGCGCCATGCAAGGTCCAAATATCGAGGCGACCGAAGCCCTCGCCCGCGCCGTCACCATCCCGGTCATCGCCTCCGGCGGCGTCTCGCGCATGGCAGACCTGATCACGCTGCGCGACACCGGCGTCATCGCCGGCGCCATTTCGGGCCGCGCCCTCTATGACGGCGCGATCGACCTCACCACCGCCCTGCACGCCCTGAAGTCCTGATTTCATCTTGGTCCCAATATCCTGGGGGTGAGCCGCCTGCGGCGAGGGGGCAAAGCCCCCTTCCCCCCTGCACCGCCCCGCGCTAAGGTCATCACATGCTGAAAACCCGCATCATCCCCTGCCTCGATGTTGCCGATGGCCGCGTGGTCAAGGGCGTCAATTTCGTCAATCTGATCGACGCGGGCGATCCGGTCGCTGCGGCCCGCGCCTATGACGCGGCGGGCGCCGACGAGCTGTGTTTCCTCGACATTCACGCCACCCATGAAAACCGTGGCACCATGTTCGATCTGGTCACCCGCACCGCCGAGCAATGTTTCATGCCACTGACGGTGGGCGGCGGGGTGCGCACGCATCACGATGTGCGCGCATTGCTGCTGGCGGGGGCCGACAAGGTCTCGTTCAACTCTGCCGCCGTCGCCAATCCCGATGTGGTGGCCGAGGCGGCGGACCGTTTTGGCAGCCAGTGTATTGTCGTGGCCATCGACGCCAAGACCGTCAGCCCCGGAAAATGGGAGATTTTCACCCATGGCGGGCGCAAGGCGACCGGCATTGATGCGGTGGACTTTGCCCGCACCGTGGCCGCCAAGGGGGCGGGCGAGATCCTGCTCACCTCGATGGACCGCGACGGCACGCGCTCGGGCTTCAATCTGCCACTGACCCGCGCGATTTCCGATGCGGTCAGCGTCCCGGTCATAGCCTCGGGCGGGGTCGGCACGCTGGATCATCTGGTGGAAGGTGTCACCAAGGGCGGTGCCTCTGCGGTGCTGGCGGCCTCGATCTTCCATTTCGGCGAATTCACCATCGGTCAGGCCAAGGCGCATATGGCCGCCGCCGGAATCCCGGTGCGGCTGTCATGAGCGTGCTGCACGATCTCTTCGCCACGATCCAGTCGCGCAAGACCGCTGACCCCGACAGCAGCTGGACCGCCAAGCTTCTGGCCAAGGGCCCCGAAAAATGCGCCGAGAAATTCGGCGAGGAAGCCATCGAGGCGATCATCGAGGCGGTGAAGGGTGATCAAGCCAAACTCACCTCCGAAGCCGCGGATGTTTTGTATCATCTGCTGGTGATGCTGGCCGCCCGCGACGTGACCCTGACCGAGGTGGAGGCAGAGCTTGCCCGCCGCGACGGCACCTCGGGTATCGCCGAAAAAGCCGCGCGCCGCTGAAAGCGGCAGCGCAGGCCGGATCGCCCGCAACCCGGCGTTGCACGCAACCCACAACCTTACGTCAATGTCGGATATGATCTATGCCGACTTCGTATTTTGATTAGAAACTCAAGCGAATCCGTATATTGGGGCGCGACGGGGGTTGATCGACAACCCCCGCGCGTTGAGTAACGAGTGCCCCGGCACCGCCCGCTGTCTGAACCCAGAGGATTACGGTGCCGGGGGTTTTCTGCCCTGCGCAAACAGAGGTCAAGCTTATCTAAAGTATAGGCGACCTGCTGACCGGTTTTCATCCCACTCGGTTGCCCTGAACCCAGGTGCCCCGCAACACCCCGGCCTGCCCGATCCGCGCCACCCGGATCAGATCGGCCCGCGCGCCAAGGGCGATCTGCCCCCGGTCGGTCAGCCCTGCCGCCGCTGCAGGGGCCGCCGTCACCGTGGCGATGCCGCGCGCCAGATTGCCCCAGAGATCGCCCAGCAACAGCCCCGCCGACAGCAGCGCCGCCGGCACATAATCGGACGACACGATGTCCAACAGCCCCGCCTCGGCCAGTGCGCCTGCCGCCACATTGCCGGAATGGGATCCCCCCCGGATCAGGTTCGGCGCGCCCATCATCACCGCGATGCCTTGGGCACGACAGGCGGCGGCGGCCTCTTCCGTCGTCGGGAATTCGGCAAAGCCCACGCCATGCCGGGCCGAAACCGCAACCTGCGCCGCCGTGGTATCATCATGGCTGGCCAGCACCGCCCCATAGCGCCGCGCCTCGGCCACCGCCGCCGCCTCGTGCAGCGCCCCCAGCCGGTCGCGCAGCGCCCGCTGATCGGCGACATGGCCTTCAAACTCATCCGCGCTCAGCCCGTGTTTGCCACAGACATAATCGCGCAGCTTGCTGACATCGCGGAACTGCCGCTCGCCGGGGGTGTGATCCATCAGGCTGACAATGCCCACCCGGTCACCCGGACCAAACTTGGCCATTTCCGCCACCAGCGTTTCCGAACAGATCTCGGCGCGCAGATGCAGGAAATGGCTGATCCGCAGCGCCCCCCGCGCCCGCAGATCCAGAATTTCATCCGCCAGCGCGCGGGCATATTCGCCGTAATTGGCCTTCTTGTTCGAGGTGACAGACCCAACCCGCAGCGCATCGAAGACCGTGGTGATGCCCACGCTGGCCAGTTCGGCATCATGCGCGATGATCGCGGCGGCATGGGGCCAGTTCACCTTGGGGCGCGGTTCGATATGGCGTTCCAGATTGTCGGTATGCAGCTCGATCAACCCCGGCATCAGCAGATCACCGCCGCAATCCACCGCCCCTGCGGGCACGGCGGCGCCTGTGTGGATTTCGGCAATCCGCCCGTCGCGCAGGCGCAGCCCGCCGGTCACGGTTTCGGTGGGCAGAACAAGCTGGGCATTGGCAAGAATAGTCTCGGACATGGTTCAGGCTTTCTGGTCGAACATGCAGGAAAGGGCATAGACTGGCCGCAAGGCGTCACACCGATGTGACAAACCCACGCTAGGCCCGCGCCCATGGAACAGATGAAACGCTTCGCTTTGTATTACGCACCCGATGCCGGGGCCTTTGCCGATCACGCCGCTGCGTGGCTGGGCTGGGATGCAATCACCGGCACCGCCCGGCCGCAGCCACAACTGCCCGGCCTGCGCGATGTGGCGCAGCTGACGGCAGAGCCGCGTAAATACGGCTTTCACGGCACGATCAAGCCGCCCTTCCGGCGCGCCCCCGGTGTGACCGTGGCGGATCTTCAGGCGGCGGTGGCCGATCTGGCCGCCGGGCTTGCGCCGGTCGTGCTGGACGGTCTGGCGCTGACCCGGCTGGGCCGGTTTCTGGCGCTTTGCCCCACCGGGGATCTGACGGCGCTGGAAAGCCTCGCCGCCGCAGCGGTGCGCAGGCTCGATCCGCTTCGCGCCGCACTGACGGCAGAAGAAATCGCCCGCCGCCGCCCCGAAAGGCTGACACCGCGCCAACGCGATCTGCTGGATCTTTGGGGCTATCCCTTCGTGATGGAAGAATTTCGCTTTCACCTGACCCTCACCGGCCCGCTGCCCGACCACGAGATCGACAGCACCGAGGCCGCGCTGGAGGCCTATTTCGCCCCGGTGCTGCCGCAGCCGTTTCAGATCCGCGATCTGTGCATGTTCGGCGAGGCGCAGGATGGCCGCTTTCATCTGCTGCATCGCTATGCCCTGACCGGCTGAAACACGGCCAGAAAGGCGGCCAGCCCGGCCGCCAGATCGCCGCCATTGTCGACAAGGTGCAGGCTGAACCCGGCAGGGGCCGGGTCGGTGGCGCGCGCCAGACGAGCGGCAATATCCACCTCCGCCTCGCGCCCCCGCGCCGCCAGCCGCTGCGCCAGAACCGCAGGCGGGGCGCTCACCACGATCACCTCCAGCCCGGCAATGCGCCCCTGCGCCGCTGCCAGCGCCTTGCGCGAGCCGTTGAACAGCACATCCTTGCCGTGGTCGCGCAGCGCCAGCGCCGCTGCGGGGATGCCATAGTCCAGCCCATGCGCCTGCCAGTGCAGGGCAAATTCGCCCGCCTCCCGCCGCGCCGCAAAGGCCGCCGCACTCACCCCCTCGAACACCTCACCGCCTGCGGTCGCCGGGCGTGAAATCACCCGCCGCACCACATGCAGATCGGGCAAGACCGCCTGCGCCGCCGCAATCAGCGTGTCCTTGCCCGCGCCCGAAGGCCCGACCACGGCGAACAGCCGCCCCGTCACGCCGCCACCTGCGGGGTGAAATCGCGCACATCCACCAGCCGGTCACAAAGCCGGTCGCGCGCGCCCTCGTCGTGAAAAATGCCCAGAATGGCCGCGCCACCGGCCTTTGCCTCTTCAATCAGGGCCAGAACCACTTCGCGGTTCGCCGCATCAAGGCTGGCCGTCGGCTCATCCAGCAGCAGGGCCGGATAGGCATGGGCAAAGCCGCGCGCGATATTGACCCGCTGCTGTTCGCCGCCCGAAAAGGTGGTGGGCGACAGGGGCCACAGCCGTTCGGGAATGTTCAGCCGTGCCAGCAGCTCTGCCGCCCGCGCCAGCGCCACTGCACGCGCCTGCCCCAGCACCAGCAGCGGCTCTGCCACCACCTCGATCGTCGGCACCCGCGGCACCACCCGCAGGAACTGGCTGACATACCCCAGACCTTCGCGGCGCAGCGCAATGATCTCGCGCGGGGCGGCCTGCGCCACATCCACATCGCCCACCCGGATCACACCGCCATTGGCCAGGTAATTGCCATAGACCATCCGCATCAGCGTGCTTTTGCCCGCGCCCGACCGGCCCACCAGCCCGACACATTCGCCCCGCGCCACCGACAGCGCGCCCCCCGCCATCACCGGGATCACCGCGCCGCCCTGATTGTGCAGGGTGAACGCCTTGGAAAGATTGGAAATCTCGATCATAGCCACCGCTTCCATTTGAAGAAAAGATAGGTGCCCAGCGCCGACAGCAGCATCAGCCCCAAAGCCAGAGGATAACCGAACGACAGCGCCAGCTCCGGCATATGCACAAAGTTCATGCCATAGATGCTGGCGATCAGGGTCGGCGGCAGAAACAGCGCCGCCACCACCGACACGATCCGCACCGTGGCATTCTGCGCCAGATTGATCATGCCCAGCGTCGCATCCGAGGCCAGCGCAACCCGCGCCGCCAGAAAATCGGCATGAACCTCCAGCGCCTGAATGTCGCGCATCAACCCCTTGACCACCGGGCGCAGGGCTCCGCCGCCCTCCCGTTCCGCCAGGGTCTGACCAAAGAAGCTGACCGCCCGCTCCACCGTCAGCAGCGCCAGCCGCACCCGGCCCAGCAATTCGCCCTCCTGCCCCGCCTGCTCCAGCGCCATTTGCAGCACATCTGGCCGGGCCGGGCCATGGGCGCGGCGGTAAACCGACCCCGCCACCTGATCAAGACCGCGCCCGACGCCCTCCAAAAGATCCGCCAAGCGGCCGATGATCTCTTCGATCAGCCCCAGAAACACCCGCTCGGGCCGGTCACAGCCGGGGCCGGATTTGTCGGCGCGTTCGGGATAGGTTTCGAACGGCCGCGGCGCATGGTGGCGCACCGTCACCAGCCGCTCAGGCGACAGGATGAAGGTCACCGGGCCGGATTGCGGCTCCTTGCTTTGCGACAGGCCGGGCAGAACCACCGTCATGTAATCCACCCCCGCCTCGCGATACAGACGGTTCGAAATCTCGATCTCTTCCATATCGGCCAGAGTAGGCACGGTCAGGCCCAGCGCCGCCACATCCGCCACCTGCGTCGGCAAGGGACGATAGAGGTCGATCCATAGCGCCTCTGTCAACATCACCGGCGGCAGGATCCGCTCCAGCCGCCCGGCGCGGGGAATATAGGCAAACTGCATGTCAGACCTGCAAGACCGAAGAGACCAGCAGCTGCGTATAGCCATGCTGCGGATCGTCCAAAACCTGATCGGTCAGCCCCTGCTCCACCACCCCGCCCGATTTCATCACCATCAGCCGGTCGGCCAGCAACCGCACCACCGCCAGATCATGGGTGACGATGATGACCGACAGGCCCATTTCCCGCACCAGCCCGCGCAGCAGATCCAGAAGCCGCGCCTGCACCGAGACATCCAGCCCCCCTGTCGGCTCATCCATGAACACCAGCCGCGGCCCGGTCACCAGATTGCGGGCAATCTGCAACCGCTGCTGCATCCCGCCGGAAAAGGCCGATGGCCGGTCATCCACCCGATCTGCCGCAATCTCCACCCGGCCCAGCCAGTCGACCGCCGCCGCGCGGATCGCACCATAGTTGCGCGCCCCAACCGCCATCAGCCGCTCGCCGACATTGCCACCCGCACTCACCCCCATGCGCAGCCCGTCGCGGGCATGCTGATGCACAAAGGCCCAATCGGTGCGCGACAGCCGCCGCCGCTCCGGCTCCGACATGGTCACCGTATCGCGCAGCCCCTGCCCGGTCTGGAACAGCACCCGCCCGCGATCCGGCGCAAGATGCCCGGCCAGACAGGACAACAGCGTCGATTTGCCCGATCCGCTTTCCCCAACAATGCCCAGAACCTCGCCGGGATAGAGGTCAAAGGCCACATCGGCACAGCCGATCCGCGCGCCGTAACTCTTGCCCAACCCCTCGACCCGCAGCAGCGGCCCCACCGGATCCGGCACAGACTGCACCTGTGCTTTCATCTTGGCACAAATATCCATTCCTGCGGCCCCCATCACAGCGCCCCCTCTGCCATGGGCGACAACCGCCCGCGCGCGCCCGAAGCCTGCCGCCCGGCGCAGAAATCGGTGTCGGAACAGACGAACATCCGCCCGCCCGCATCATCCACGATCACCTCATCCAGATAACTTGCCGCCGATCCGCACAGATCGCAGGCGTGATCGGCCTTGCTGGGCACAAAGGGATGGTCCTCGAAATCAAGGCTGACCACCGCGGTATAGGGCGGCAGTGCATAGATGCGCTGTTCGCGCCCCGCGCCGAACAGCTGGATCGCGGGATTGCCCGACAGTTTCGGGTTGTCGAATTTCGGAATGGGCGACGGGTCCATCACATAACGCCCCTCCACCTTCACCGGATAGGCATAGGCGGTGGCAATCGCGCCATGGCGGGCGATGTCTTCATACAGCTTCACATGCATCAGCCCGTATTCCTCCAGCTCATGCATCTTGCGGGTCTCGGTCTCGCGCGGTTCCAGAAAGCGCAGCGGCTCCGGGATCGGCACCTGATAGACAAGGATCTGGCCTTCGGTCAGCGGCACTTCAGGGATGCGGTGGCGGGTCTGGATCAGCGTGGCGCAGGCGGTTTCACCCGTCACCGCCACCCCGGCCACCCGTTGAAAGAACTTGCGGATCGACACGGCATTGGTCGTGTCATCCGCGCCCTGATCAATCACCTTGAGCCGGTCTTCGGGCACCAGACAGGCCGCCGTCACCTGCACCCCGCCGGTACCCCAGCCATAGGGCATCGGCATTTCGCGGCTGGCGAAGGGCACCTGATAGCCGGGCACCGCGATGCCTTTCAGCAGCGCGCGCCGGATCATACGTTTGGTCTGCTCGTCCAGATAGGCAAAGTTGTAAGCTTGGTCAGTCATCTTGCGCCTCTTCGGCCATGCGCTGCAAAACACCGGAATGCGACTCCGGCAGGTCTGGCCCCAAAGCCGCCGATGGTGACAGGAAGGCCCCGCTCATTCCGCCGCCTCCTGCCGGGCAAAAGCCTCGGCCCGCAGCTGCCGCACCAGCTCCAGCTCGGCCTGAAAATCGACGTAATGGGGCAGTTTGATATGTTCCAGAAAGCCGGTGGCCTGAATGTTGTCGCAATGCGCCAGCACGAATTCTTCATCCTGCGCCGGGGCCCCGACAAAATCTTCGCCCAACTCGCGCCAACGCAGGCTGCGATCCACCAAGGACATGGCAATCGCCTTGCGCTCGCTTTGCCCCAGCACCAGCCCGTAACCACGGGTGAATTGCGCCGGTTCAGTCTTGGATCCCTTGAACTGGTTCACCGTTTCACATTCGGTCAGCTCGATCTCGCCGATCTCCACCGCGAAACCCAGCTCGGGCACCTCGACCTCGACCGCCACCGTCCCGATGCGCAGCTCTCCGACAAAGGCATGGGTGCGCCCGTAGCCGCGCTGCGTGGAATAGGCGAGCGACAGCACAAAACCTTCATCCCCACGGGTCAGCGCCTGCAACCGCAAGGCACGGCAGGCGGGCAGCGCCAGCGGTTCGCGCGTCAGATCGGGCGGCACGGCATCGCTGACCGGCTCTGCCTCGATCAGTCCGTCGCGGTCGAGCATGGCCATCACATGCGGCACGCGGGCCGGATCGGCGGGCGCGGTGGGGGCAGCCTCCACCGCCCCCTCGGCCGCCAGTTTGAAATCCAGCAGCCGGTGCGTGTAATCAAAGGTCGGGCCCAGCACCTGCCCGCCGGGCAGATCCTTGAACGTGGCCGAAACCCGGCGCAGCACCGCCATCGCCGCCGTATCCACCGGCACCGACCCGGCAAAGCGCGGCAGCGTGGTGCGATAGGCGCGGATCAGGAACACTGCCTCGATCAGATCACCGCGCGCCTGCTTGATCGCCAGCGCCGCCAGATCGGGATCGTATAAAGACCCTTCGGCCATCACCCGGTTCACCGCCAGCCGCAACTGCTCGCGGATCTGCGGCACCGACAGCTCGGCCACGCCCGGATCGCCCCGGCGCTCTTCGGCCAGAAAGGCATGGGCATTGTCGATGGCGCGCTCGCCACCCTTGACGGCAACATACATCAGACGGCCTCCACGAAGGTGGACCGGGGCAGCCCGGCAAGCTGGCTGCCACAGGTGAAGAATGTATCGAAGCCCAGCGGAAACTGCGCACGATTGGCCTGAAACGCCGCCAGTCCCGGCAGCGACAGCGCCGCCCGGTCGGCAATGCCGGGGCCGCGCAGTTGCGCGCCCTGCGGCTCCAGCCGGTCCAGCTCCACGATCAGCGTGGCGCTGCGGTCGGGATATTCCGCATCGCCGATGGCAAAGCGGCTGACCGGCTGCAACGCGTCCCAGCGCCCGACGGCAAACATCGCCTGCGCCGCACCCACCAAGGGCGCACCGCTGTGAAAGGTCACCCAGTCGCGCACCGCCGGGCAATCGCAGGCCCCGGCCAGATGCAGCGGCGTGGTGGCGTCGGTCAGCGTCAGGATCAGCACGCCCGCCGCCACCGACAGCGGCGCGGGTGGCGCGGCACCGGCCACCGGATACAGTGTGCCGGGCCGGGCCATCGCCTCCAGCGCCGCGCGAAACGCCTGCGCCGATTGCACCGGCGCGGCGGAAAATCCGCCTGTCAAAGCCTCTGGCGTCATTGGTCCTCTCCCCGCACCATAGTGAAAAATTCGACCTTGGTCGCCGCCGCCTTGGCCGCCCGCGTGGCGCGCCGCGCCGCTTCGGCCTGTGCCAGCGGGGCCAGCACCGCCGCGTCGATCCGCGCCGCCTGATCGGTCTGCATCAGTGCGTCAACCACCGCCGCACGCACCGCATGGCGCTTGTCGCGCCCCTGCACATGGGCATGACCCACCGCGCCACAGGCCAGCCGCAGCACACAGCGCGTGACGGTCATTTCCCCCAGATTGAACGGCGCGCCGGTGCCGCCAACCCGGCCCCGCACCATCACCGCCCCCACTTCGGGCGGGCGCAGCATGTCGTGCCCCGGCACCTCCGGCAGCAGATCCGCCAGCCGCGCCGCATCGGCCCGCGCCAGCACCCCCATCCAATCGCGCCTTGCCTGTGTCGTCCGGCCCATCGCCTCTCCTCTCAAGTCTGGCAAAACAGACATCTTGCAGACTTGTCTATATTACTATACAACTAGACAAATGCTTACCCGAACCCCCGACCCGCCGCAATTGACATTGGGTGAATTTTTGATGACAGCCGCATGACGACCGCGCCAAAACCGGCCCGCAACCCGATCTGGCGGTCCATCGCCGCGACCCTGACCGACGAAATTGCCCGTGCCCATTACGCGCCAGGCGACAAGCTGCCGACCGAGGCAGAGCTGGCGGCGCGCTTTGGCGTGAACCGCCATACCGTGCGGCACGCGCTGGCGGCGCTGGCCGATCAGGGGCTGACGCATGCCCGGCGCGGCGCGGGTGTGTTTGTCGCCTCGCGCCCCGCCGATTATCCGCTAGGGCGGCGTGTGCGCTTTCATCAGACACTGGCGGCGCTGGGGCGCAGCCCGGGCCGCAGCATCACCCGGCGCGAAACGCGGCCCGCCGATGCGACCGAGGCCGATCTGCTGAGCCTGCGCCCCGGTGATCCGGTGCATGTGGTCGAAGGGATCTCCAGCGCGGATGGGCAGCCGATGGCCGCCTTTCGCTCGCTGTTTCCGGCGCAGCGCCTGCCCCGCCTGCTCGACCATCTGGACACAACCGCCTCGATCACCGCCGCACTCGCCGCCGAAGGCATTGCCGA
Organism: Gemmobacter fulvus; assembly: GCF_018798885.1. NCBI lineage: Bacteria > Pseudomonadati > Pseudomonadota > Alphaproteobacteria > Rhodobacterales > Paracoccaceae > Gemmobacter > Gemmobacter fulvus. Next base: position 1,013,080 of record NZ_CP076361.1, read on the forward strand.
TTACACCCGCGCCTCGACGCGGCTGACCGCGAAAAGCGCCTCGGCCACGCTGGCACTCGCCCTGCGTCTGCCCGAAGGTGCGCCGATCCTGCGCAGCCAGGCCGTGAATATCGACGCGCAGGGCGTGCCCATCGAATATGGCACCACCTGGTTTGCCGGGGATCGCGTGACCCTGACCGTGACACCGTAATACCGTCGGAGTTTTACACAGTTGTTGCCTGCACCCGCTAGATCTTGGGCAAATCACCCTGTGTCCGAGGCTGTCTGCCGTGTTTGCCCCCATCCCCTTCCTGCCGCCGTTGCGGTTGACCGGCGCCCAGATCCTGCGCGATGGCGAAATGCAGGCCCGCTCGGTCGCGCTGGCCGAGGGGCGGATCACCCGTGGGCCGCTGCCTGCGGTGGATCTGTCGGGGTATCTGATCCTGCCCGGCATCATAGATCTGCATGGTGACGGGTTTGAGCGGCACATCGCCCCCCGCCCCTCGGCACCGTTCCCGCTGGAAACCGGGTTGGCCTCGGCGGACCGCGAGGCGGCGGCGCATGGCGTGACCACCGCCTATCTGGCGCAGGGCTGGAGCTGGGAGGGCGGTCACCGTGGCCCCGATGCCGCCGAAGCCGTGATGGCGGCACTTGCCGCCTACCGCACCCGCGCCCTGACCGATCTGCGCCTGCAACTGCGCGCCGAAACCCATCTGGTCGAGGCGGAAGAGCGGCTTCTGCGCGCCGTCACCGCGCATCGAATCGGCTATGTCGTGTTCAACGACCATCTGGAGGAAGGCTTTCGCATGAGCCGCGCCGCCCCGGCCGATTTCGGCCTGTGGGCGCGCAAGCTGCGGCTGACCCCGGAAGAACTGCTGTCCCGGATGGAATCGGCGCGCAGCCGGGCGCGTGCCGTGCCCCGCCACCTCTGCCGTCTGGCCGAAGCCTTTGATGCGCTGGGTGTGAATTACGGCAGCCATGATGATCCGAATGGCGAAACGCGCGAGTTCTATACGATGATCGGGGCCCGCATCGCGGAATTCCCGCTGACCCGCGCCGCCGCCGCCGCCGCCCATGCGATGATGAACCCGGTGGTGATGGGCGCGCCCAATGTGGTGCGCGGTGGCAGCCAGTCGGGCAATATTGCCGCCATCGACCTGATCGCGCAGGGGCTTTGTGATGCGCTGGTGTCGGATTACCATATCCCTGCCCTGCCGCTGGCGGCCTTTGCGCTGGTGGATCAGGGGGTGCTGAGCCTGCCCAAGGCCTGGGCAATGATCTCGACCGCGCCCGCCGAAATCCTGCGCCTGCCCGACCGGGGCCGTATCAGCCCCGGCCTGCGTGCCGATCTGGTGGTGATGAACGCGACCAGCCGCGTGATCGAGGCCACGATTTGCGGTGGCCGGCTGACCTATCTTGCGGGTGCAGCGGCGGGGCGGTTTCTGGACCAGACCGATCTGCGCCAGCCCGACATTGCGCCGCTGTCTGCCGCGCGGCTCGCCGCCGAATAATCACATCCTGTTGGCCACAAAGACCAACGGATTGATTCTTCGACATTTCTATCAGGAAGATGGTGGGCGACCCTGGAATCGAACCAGGCACGAGTCGCCTCGGCGGAGTTACAGTCCGCTGCCGCACCTTGCAGCACGTCGCCCACTGGGGGCGGATTTACCCAAGGGGGCGGGGGGCGTCAAGGGAGAAAGTTGCAGGTTTTTCACTTGCACCGCTCTGGCCGCTCGGCGCATTGTCCGCGCCACATCAAAGAGGTGCAGACTATGAGCGGCGGCGCGACAAAACCGACCTGGGTGATCGACAAGGAAAAGGCAAAGCGCGCGGCGGCGAATGAAACCGTCTGGCTGTTCGGGCTGCATGCGGTGCGCGATGCGCTGGTGAACCCCGACCGGGTGAAGCTGCGCCTTGTCGTCACCAAAAATGCCTATGACAAGCTGGCCGATGCCGTTGCGCAGGCCGGGATCACGCCCGAGATCGTTGATCCGCGCAAGTTTGACGTGCCGATTGACGAAGCCTCGGTGCATCAGGGCGCGGCGCTTGAGGTCAAGCCGCTGAACTGGGGCAAACTGGCCGATGTCTGTATCGGCGGCAAGGGCGCGCCGCTTGTGGTGCTGCTGGACCGGGTGACAGATCCGCATAACGTGGGCGCGGTGCTGCGTTCCGCCGAAGTGTTCGGCGCGCGCGCGGTGATCGCGCCGCAGCGCCATTCGGCCCCCGAAACCGGCGCTTTGGCGAAAACCGCCAGCGGCGCGCTGGAACGGCAGCCCTATCTGCGGGTGGTCAATCTGGCCGATGCGATGGAAGAGCTGAAAGCCATGGGCTATGTGCTGCTCGGCCTTGATGGCGAAGCCGAGGTGACGCTGGCACAGGCCGTGGCCGAGGCGGGCACCCGCCCGATCGGTCTGGTCATGGGGGCAGAAGGGCCGGGCCTGCGCGACAAGACGCGCGACACCTGCGACCGTCTGGTCAAGATCCCCTTCACCGGCGAGTTCGGCTCGCTGAACGTGTCGAACGCGGCGGCAGTGGCGCTTTATGCCGTTTCGGCCCGTTGAAGAGTATCCCCTGGCAAAGGCACGGCGTTTTCACAGTTTTGCGACTGTGCCTTTAACCGTTCTTCAACATCCCCATATGACAGTAACGAAGAACGGGTCGGAACCCCCGTCCTTTCTTGTTACTGTCCCTCGTTCCACACCTTGCGCCCGGGCAATGCCACGGGCGCTTTTTTTGGGAAGGCGCCTTGATGAGCCCCGGTAACACCGACCTCCGCGATGACGACATCCGCTCCATTCTGACCACAACCCGGGTGATCGCCCTCGTCGGCTGGTCGCCCAATCCTGACCGGCCCAGCCACCGGGTTGCTGCCTTTCTCGCGGCACGCGGCTATCGGGTGATCCCGGTCAATCCCGGTCAGGCCGGGCAGCAGGCCCTGGGCGAAACCGTGCGCGCCTCGCTGGCCGAAATTCACGACCCCGTGGACATGGTGGATATCTTCCGCCGCTCAGAAGACGTGCCGGGCGTGGTGGATGCGGCGCTTGCCCTGCCGGGAGTTAAGGTGATCTGGATGCAGCTTGGCGTCACCCATGCCGCAGCGGCGGCCAAGGCCGAGGCACAGGGCCTGCGCGTGGTGCAGGATCGCTGCCCGGTGATCGAGATTGGCCGTCTCGGGCTGTAATCCACCGGAACCCGACGGAAAAACGTCGCCTAATGGCACATGGCCTGCGCCTTGCCGCGCTATCACGCGGGAAATGAGGAGTTTTCGATGATGGCGCGTTCCCACAGCTTTACCCATGCAATCACCCGCAAGCCTTCGGTCTCGATCACGGCGGGTCTGCGCGCGGTGGATATCGGCACCCCGGATCTGGCGCTGATGCAGGCGCATCATGCCGATTACATCGCCGCCCTGCGCAGCACCGGAGCCGAGGTGATCGAACTTGCCGCGCTGGAGGCCTATCCCGATTCGGTGTTTGTCGAGGATACCGCGCTCTGCCTGCCCGAAGGTGCGGTGATCATGCGCCCCGGTGCGCCCTCGCGGCTGGGCGAGGCTGCCGAAATGGCCCCGCATCTGCGCGCACTCTATGGCAATGTGGTGCAGATCGTCGGCGCCGACAGCTTTATAGAGGGTGGCGACATCCTGATGACCGAAACCGAAATCCTTGTCGGCCGCTCGGCCCGCACCAATGCGGCAGGCATTGCCGAACTCACCCACCGCGTCGCCCCCTGGGGGGAAACCGTGCGCGAGGTGTTCACCCCGCCCGGAGTGCTGCATTTCAAGACCGACTGTTCGCTGCTGGACGCCGAAACGATCCTGTCGACCACCCGCCTGTCCGCCTCGGGCTGCTTCAAGGCCTACCGCGTGATCAACGTGGCCGAGGGCGAAGAGGCCTGCGCCAATGCCATCCGCTTCAATGACCTTGTGCTGATGCCCGCAGGCTTCCCGCGCACCCGCGACAGCCTGCTGACGGCGGGCTACCACATCCACGAAATCGGCAACAGCGAATGTGCCAAGCTGGACGGCGGCATGTCCTGCCTCAGCCTGCGGTTCACCCCAAAGCCCTGACGCGCCCTTAGGGCATCAGCACCGCCGCCCGCGCATATGTAGCGCTGTCGGCGGTGCCATCATCGAACACCACCATCACATCGACCTGCTGCACCGATCCCAAAGGCAGCGCCGTATAGGGTTTGCGATCCGCACCGATGGCATTGGGCTGCGCCGTGCCTTCGAAACACGGATCCATTGGCCAGGGCTGCACCACCCCGCCATTCACCACATAAACCACACTGGTCAGCCCGCAGCGCCAGCTTTCCAGATGGGTGAAGTAGATCAGATCCTGCCCGTCCCATTCGCGCACCGCGATCCAGTTGGCCTTGGTCGCGGCCAGTATCGGCTTCACCTCTGCCGCCGTGGTGAAAGCCTGTGCATGGGCGGCCGGGGCCGCCGCCAGAAAACCCATCGCAAGAACCGCCCGCAACATGCTGAAATCCTTTTCGCATTGACGCTTTTGCCAGATCACGTTCCCGCCTATAGTCCCGCCTGAAGGCAAGACGCAGGCCAAACCATCATGTCAAATATTCCGGCCTCCGGGCAATCGTTCAATGTTCTGGCCATCCTTCAGGGGGGGCGCCTGCAATATGAGGCCGTCTTGCTGGCCGCCTCGTTGCGCCACAGCAGCCCCGGCTTCACCGGCACGCTCTATCTGGCCGAACCGCAGCCCGGTCCGCGCTGGTCCGGCGATCCGCGCGTGGTGGATCCGGCCACACGCGAGTTGCTGACGCAGTTGGGCGCGCAGATCATTCCGTTTGAAAACAAGGTGTTTGGCGAAAACTACCCCTATGGCAACAAGATCGAGGCGATCACCGCCCTGCCCGAAGCGCCGTTCCTGTTTCTGGATACCGACACCCTGATCACCGGCGAATTGCAGACCATCGCCTTTAATTTCAACCGCCCCTCGGCCTCGATGAAACGCGAGGGCACCTGGCCGCAGATCGAACTTTACGGGCCGGGCTATGCCGCGATCTGGCAATCGCTGTATGACAAGTTCGGGCTGGAGTTCGAAAGCTCGCTCGATCACAGCCAGCCGGATGAATACTGGCAGCGCTATCTTTATTTCAACGCCGGCTGGTTTTTCCATGCCAGCCCGCAGGCCTTTGGCACGCGCTTTCTCGATTACGCCCGCGCGATACGCGACAGCCGCCCCGAGGCGCTGGTCTGTCAGGAGTTGAACCCCTGGCTGGATCAGGTGGCGCTGCCGCTGGTGATCCATTCCTTTGGTGGTGGACGGCCGGGGCCGGAACTGGACGGGCTGGACGGCGATATCACCTGCCACTGGCGCAGCCTGCCGCTGCTCTATGCGCGGGAAAGCGATCTGGCGGTGCAGGTGCTGGAAACCGTCTGCGCGCCCAACCCGATCAAGAAGGTGTTGAAGGAATACGAGCCGTTCAAGCGGCTGGTCTATCAGCCCAAGGGCCAGAAGGCGCGCGCGCTGTTTGACCGCAGCGACCTGCCCAAACGCGAACAGGTGATCCGCAACACGCTCAAGCGCGAAGGGCTGTGGTTCCGCTGATCACATCTGCAACACCGGCCAGAGCGAGGCGATGAGCAGCGCCGCCATGGTCCAGTTGAAGGCGCGCAGCCGCGCCGGATTGGTCAGAAAATGCCGCAGCCCCTGCCCGATCACCGTCCAGACGCTGACCGAAGGCAGGTTCACCGCGCCAAACACCAGCGCCACCAGCGCCAGCGCCCAGAGGCTGCGGTCCGGGGCATAAAGCGCCGTCGCACTCAGCGCCATCGCCCAGGCCTTCGGATTGACCCATTGAAAGGCGGCGGCTTGCAGAAAGCTCATCGGGCGCCCCTTGGCCGCCCCCTCTTGCGGCGCGGCGGAGCCTGCGATTTTCCAAGCCAGCCACAGCATATAGACGACAGATGCGGCTTTCAGCCCCCATTCCGCCACAGGCAGCGCAAACACCACCCCGGCCAGTCCAAGCCCGACCAGAAAACACATCGCCACAAAGCCGATCCCGATGCCCAGCATATGCGGCACCGTGCGGACAAAGCCGAAATTGGCCCCCGAGGCCATCAGCATGAGGTTGTTCGGCCCCGGTGTGATCGAGGTGACGAAGGCAAAACCGAGCAGGGCAATAAAGCTGTCATGGGTCATCATGCCGACCATCCTGCCGCAAAACGCACCGTGACGGATTGCAAAGATTGCAATACTCAATCACAATTCACAACAAATGGCGAAGATTGACCTTACAGACCAGAAAATATTGCAAAATCTGTCCCGCGAGGGTCGGCTGAGCAATCTGGAACTGGCCGAACGCATCGGCCTGTCGCCCTCGGCCTGCCTGCGCCGCGTGCAAGAGCTGGAACGGATGGGCGTGATCAAGGGCTACCGCGCAGTCTTGGATCCGGCCAAGATGGGGCTGGGCTTCATCGCCTATCTGACCGTCGGCCTGAATAGCCATACCAAGGCCAGCCAGGAGGCGTTTGAACGCGCCATTTCCCGCGCGCCCGAGGTGGTGGAGTGCCACAACATCACCGGCACCGTGGAATATCTGCTGCGGGTCGAGGCGGGCGATCTGGCCAGCTACAAACATTTTCACACCGAAGTGCTGGGCGTGCTGCCGCAGGTCCATGCGATTACCAGTTATGTGGTCATGGGCTCGCCCAAAGACCTGCGTGCATGAGGGTGCCATGCCTGAGCTTCCGCTGATCCCGCGCCGTGATGCGCAGTGCCTGCTGCCGCTGGTTCAGGCGGCCCTTGCCGGAACCCCGGCCCCGGCTGTGGCCCTGCCCGCCCGCTGTGCCGGGCTGCGGCTGGTGCATCTGACGCTGCGCCGTCGCGGCAAACGGCTGGACAGCCGCTGGGCGCAAGGCGCCGATCTGGCCGATGCGCTGCGACATGGGCTGACGCAGGCACGCAGCGCGCTGGCGGCGCAGGGCCTGCCCGACCCCGAAACGCTGGAGCTGACCCTGCCGCGCGACTGGCAGGTACTGGACCCGGAGGATCTGCGCCGCAGCCGCTGCAATGCCATCCGCGGGCTTTTCGGGCTGGAGTTGCGCGGCGGCGGGCGGCTGGAACGGATCGGCCCACTGGAGATGATTGCCCGCAACCTCGGCCCCAACCGCGCGCTGGAGCGGCTTTCAGCGCAACTTGATCTGCCGCCGGGCACGCCGGTCGAGGCCTTCCGGTTTGCCGCCGATCAGATCCTGTTCGAACTGCCGCAAGCCCGTGCCCGCCCCCTGCTGCGCGGCCAGCCGGTTGTGCCGCAATCGGCCATCACCCGCGCAAAAGTGGCCGAGATGGCCGCGCTGATGACCGGCTGGATGGTGCGGGCCGTGGGGCCGGACGGGGCGACGGTCTATAAATACTGGCCCTCGTCAGGGCAGTATTCGCAGGCGAACAACATGATCCGGCAATTCATGGGCTCGGCCTGTCTGGCGCAGGCAGCGCAGCGCGCGCCACAGGATCTGGCGCTGCAAAACGCCTGCACCCGCAATTTCGCTTATAATTTCCGGGCGTTCTATCAGGATGAGGGCGATGTCGGCATCATCGACGAATTCGGCAAGGTGAAACTGGGGGCCGCCGCCGTTGCGGTGATGGCGATCCTCAACCGGGCTGACCCTGCCCCCTTTGCCCGCGAAGCGAGTCGGCTCCAGAAATTCCTGCTGCAGATGCAGCGCCCCGATGGCAGCTTTCGCACCTTTCTGCGCCCCGCCGTCCGCGACGATTGCCAGAACTTCTATCCGGGCGAGGCCCTGCTTGCGCTGATGCGCTGCCATGATCACAGCGGCGATGCCACGCTCCTGCCCCAAGTGACGGCGGGCTTTCATCACTACCGCGACTGGCACCGGCAACAGCGCAACCCCGCCTTTGTGCCCTGGCACGCCATGGCGCTGTGCCGCTATCACGCGGCAACCGGCGACAGTGCCGCCGCCGATTTCGTGTTCGAGATCTGCGACTGGCTGCTCGGGATGCAGCAGGGCAGCACCGCCCCCGCCGATGTGCAGGGCGAGTTTTTCGACCCCGCCCGCCCAGGCTTCGGCCCGCCCCATGCCTCGGCCACCGGCGTCTATCTGGAAGGGCTGATCGAGGCCTTTGCGCTGGCGGAGCGTCTGGGCGATGTGCCGCGCCGCACCGCCTATCGCCGCGCCATTCTGGCGGGGCTGCGCGCGTTGCGGCAGATGCAATTCCGCCATGCCAGCGACATGTGGTATATCGCCCGCCGCCCCGCCGTGCTGGGTGGCCTGCGCAGTTCTGGCTTCGACAACACGCTGCGGATCGACAATGTGCAACACGGGCTGATGGCAATTCATCGCATTCTCGACCTGTTTCACGACGATGATTTTCTGTTCTGACCCTGCGCGCCTGCGCCGCGCCGCTGGCCTGTTGTGCCCCGGCCCCGGCTCGCCTAACGTCGGCGCATCTTTTCGGGAGGACGACCATGACTGATGCACGCCCGCAGGGCTTTGATACGCTGGCCATTCATGCCGGGGCCAAGCCCGATCCGGCAACCGGCGCGCGCAATGTGCCGATTTACCAGACCACGGCCTATGTGTTCCGCGATGCCGATCACGCCGCGCGGCTCTTCAACCTGCAAGAGGTGGGGTATATCTATTCTCGCCTGACCAACCCGACCGTGATGGCGCTGGCCGAACGCGTCGCCGCCCTTGAAGGCGGGGCCGGGGCGATCTGCTGTTCGTCGGGCCATGCGGCGCAGATCATGGCACTGTTCCCGCTGATGGCCCCGGGGCGCAATGTGGTCGCCTCCACCCGGCTCTATGGCGGCACCATCCAGCAGTTTTCCAACACGATCCGCAAATTCGGCTGGTCGGCCAAATTCGTCGACTTCGATGATCTGGAGGCGCTGAAGGCCGCAATCGACGGCGATACCCGCGCGGTATTCTGTGAAACCATCGCCAATCCCGGCGGATATATCACCGATCTGGATGCCGTCTCGGCGGTCTGTGACGCGGCGGGGCTGCCCCTGATCGTCGACAATACCACCGCAACGCCCTGGCTCTGCAAGCCGATCGAACATGGCGCGACGCTGGTGGTGCATTCGGCCACCAAATACCTGACCGGCAATGGCACGGTCACTGGCGGCGTGGTGGTTGATTCGGGCAAGTTCGACTGGTCCGCCTCGGACAAGTTCCCCTCGCTCAGCCAGCCCGAACCCGCCTATCACGGCCTGAATTTCCATGCCGCCCTCGGGGCGATGGCCTTCACCTTCCACTCCATCGCAGTGGGCCTGCGCGATCTGGGCATGACGATGAACCCGCAGGGCGCGCATTACACCCTGATGGGGATCGAGACGCTGGGCCTGCGCATGGCGCGGCATGTGGAAAACGCCAAAAAGGTCGCCGAATGGCTGGAGGCCGATCCGCGCGTCGATTACGTCACTTGGCCGGGGCTTAAATCTTCGCCCTATCATGACCGCGTGGCGCGGATCGTGCCCAAAGGCGCCGGGGCGCTGTTCACCTTTGCGGTGAAGGGCGGCTACGAGGCCTGCGTGCGTCTGGTCGACAGCCTGGCGCTGTTCAGCCATGTGGCCAATCTGGGGGATACCCGCTCGCTGATCATCCACCCGGCCTCGACCACGCACCGACAACTGGACGAAGCGGCGCAGATCCGCGCCGGGGCGGCACCGAATGTGGTGCGCCTGTCCATCGGGATCGAGGATGCCGCCGACATCATCGCCGATCTGGATCAGGCGCTGGCCAAAGCCACGGCCTGACCGGCAAAAACACAGCGAGGTGCAAAGGCCACAGATGGTCTTTGCACCTTGCAAAAATACTCATCTGCCCGTAGTGCCGCGCGCCCCGCGTGGGGATCACGCGGGGGCGCTGCAATCGCGCCCCCGCGCAGGGTTCTTATTCGCCCAAGGCCCAGACGATGGTGACATTGGCCGAGACTGACACTTCGCCCGCCGCGACCGGCACCGCACCGCCCGCCGCATCCGCAGCCATGCGCATCATCGGCATCGGCGGCTGATACCCGCCGCTTTCGCTGATCGACACGATCTTGCCCAGCGTCACACCTGCCGCCTCGGCCAGCAGCGTTGCCCGGCCGCGCGCATCGGCCACGGCGCGTTTGCGCGCCTCGTCCATCGCCGGGGCCGGATCGGCCAGACCGAATTCCACGCCGTTCAGCGTATTCGCCCCGTCCTTCACCGCCGCATCCAGCACCGAGCCCAGCCCTTCCAGCGCCCGCACCCGCACCGTCAGCATGTTCGACGCGATATAGCCCGCAATGCGCGGTGCCGTGGCGCCAGAGCTGTCATTCTGCCAGTTGGGATTGATCGACAGGCCAGTGGTCTGCACGTCTTTGGCCGCGATGCCCGCCATGGTCAGATTGCCCATCACGCGGGCAAGCTCGGCACTGTTGGCCGCCATGGCCTCTGCCGCCGTCGCCCCTTCGGTCGTGACACCAAGCGAGATGGTGGCCAGATCCGGCGCGCCGTTCACCTGGCCTTCTCCGGTTACGGTGATCTGCGGCGCGGGATCTGCCGCCACCGCCATTCCCGCCCCGGCCAAACCCAGAGCCGTCGTCATCACCAGCACGTTCCACAGACGCATTATAAAAGTCCTCCTTGACCAAACGCGACATTTCTCTTCTCTGACGCAGATCGCAAGTCCGTCCTTGGGGCCCTCACGGGTGTTTTTCTTTCATTCGGCGGAAAGCTGCTATAGTGCATGGGTCGCGCCGCGCGAGCGACTCCCCGCGCCTCCCCAAGCTGTGCTAGACCTGTGCAATGAAACCCAATTTCGCCCTGAACATCACCTCCGACAGCATCGGCCTGTTGCACCGCACGGCGCGGGGCTGGCTGGAAATCGGGGCCACCGGCCTTGATGCGCCCGATCTGCCCGATGCGCTGAGTTATCTGCGCCGCTCGGCCCTTGGCCTTGCGCCGCATGGCATGACCGCGAAGGTGATCATTCCCAATGATCAGATCCTTTACCTGACGCTCGAGGCCCCGGGGCCGGATGATCAGCGCCGCGACGAACAGATCCGCCGCGCGCTGGAAGGGCGCACGCCCTATGCGGTCGACGATCTGGTGTTCGACTGGTCTGGCGACGGACCGGATGTGCAGGTGGCGGTGGTCGCGCGTGAAACGCTGGCCGAGGCCGAGGGTTTTGCCACCGAATACCGGCTGAACCCGGTGTCCTTTGTGGCGCAGCCTGATCCGGCGCAGTTTGCGGGTGAACCCTGGTTCGGCCCCTCTGCCCTGGCCGCAACCCTGCTGCCGCCCGGTGACATCGTGGAACGCGACCACGAACCGGTGCAGGTCATCAGCCGCGACGCCCCCCATCGCACCGACCGGCCCGCGCCGGACATGAGTGTGCCGGAAATGGTTGCGCCAGATCCTGTGATGCCGGATCCTGTGGCCGCCGCAATCGCCGCGCCGGAACTGCCCGAGGCCGTGCTGCCCGAGATTGCCCCCGTTGTGGAGCCTGAGCCTGCCCCCCCGGTCGCAGACCACGCCGCGCCATATGACACCGCGATTGCCGCCCCCGAAGCGGAGCCGATGCCCGAGGCGACGGCGGCGCGCGCCGATGATACGCAAGCGGCTTTGGCCTTCGACACGCCCCCTGAAGGCATCCTGCCCGATCCCGCCTTTGCGCCTGCTGTGGCCCCGGAACCTCCAGCGCCTGTGCTGCCGCCGCCAGTCCTGCAAGCGCCGGTGGTCATTCCGCCGGTGCCGCCCGCCCCTGCCGTGGCAGAGCCGCCCGTTGAAGCCGCCCCGCCCGCCTTCAACTCGCGCCGCCGGTCCGAGCCGGAGGCTCCGCCGCCGCTGACACCGCCGCCCGCGCCACCGCGCCGCAGCCGGGTGCAGCCGCCGATGGAAGCAGCGCCCGAAATGCCGCCCGTGGCCCCGCCTGCGCCGCCACCGTCACAAGCCGAATTGCCCTTGGCCGAATTGCCGCCAGAGCCTCCGGCAGCGCCGGTCGCGCCGAAAGTCGCCATGACCTCGGTGACGGCGCATCGCAAGGCCCCGCCTGCGCCGCTGTCGCCGCCGCCGCTGGCCAGTGCCGCCGCCGCGCCGCAGACCTATGACCCGATTCTGGCCGACGATCCGGCGCTGGATAGCGAATTACCGCCGCCGATCGCGCCTGCGTTTCAGGCCGCCCGCGCTGCTGCCCGCAACGGGGCTGCCACTCTGGGTGCCGCCCCGGCAAGCCGGGCCAGCAAACCCGCTTCGGCGGCCAAACCGGCCAAACCGATGGTCACCGCGCCGACGATCCCCGGATTGGGCGGCAAACGCGCCAAATCGGTGCCCACGCCCACCAAAGCTGCGCAGACTCTGGTGGCCCCCCCGCCGCCGGGCGCGGAAACCTCGGTGCCGTTCCGGGCTAAAACCCTGTCGCAGCGCGGCAAGCCCCGTTACCTTGGGCTAATCCTGACCATTGGACTACTGCTGTTGTTGGCGGCGCTTGCCGCCTGGTCCTCGTTCTACATCGCGCGCGGCAATGCCCCCGAGGCCGCTGAGGTGGCGGGCGTTGCGGCCACGCCCGAAACCAGCGCCGAGCCGACCCCCGATGTCATCGACGAGGCGGCGGCCGATGGCGTGACGCTGCCCGAGGATGAGGCGCTGGCCGATGGTCAGATGCCCGCCCCCGTCGAAGATACCGCGATGGCGCTGCCTACACCCGAAGCGGGCAGCGCAACCGGGGCCGCCCCTGTGCTGCTGCCCGGTGCGCAGGATGAAATCATCCTCTCCACCATGGACACGCCGCCGCCTGCGGTGGATGCGCTGGCGCTGACCGCGCCGCAGACCACGGCGGATGCGCTGCCGCAGCCACCCGCGCCGCCACCGCCCTTTGGCACCCAGTATGAATTCGATGCACAGGGGCTGATCAAACCCACCGCCGAAGGCATCGTGACGCCCGATGGCGTGCGCCTTGTGGCCGGGCCGCCGCCCGTGGTGCCGCCGCAGCGCCCGGCCAGCATCGCGGCGCTTGCCGCCGCCCCGGCGGCCACGCCGACGACCGATGCTGCAGCCAGTGCCCCCGCCGAGGGTGCGGCCCCCGCCCCCTATGCCGATCCGGCACTGGCCGGGTTCCGCCCGCGCGCGCGCCCGGAGGGGCTTGCCCCCGCCGCCCCCGATGCCGCTACGGCACCGGCGGATGATGCGGCGCTGGCCATCCCCGAAGCCAGCCGCATGGTCAGCCTGAAACCCCGCGCCCGCCCCGCCGCCATCACGGCACAAGCCGAACAACGCCGCCTTGATGAAGAAGCCCGGCTTGTGGCCGAAGCCGCCTCCCTTTCCGCCGCCGCCGCCGCCGAAGCGCTGGCCGCCGCGCCGCAAGGGGAGGCCAGCGTGCAAAATGCCGTGCAGGCCGGGCCGATCAGCCCGCTGGCCATTGCCGTATCGCGCCGCCCGCCGCAACGGCCCAAGGATTTCTCGCGCGCGGTCGAAGCCGCCGTGGCCGCCGCCGTGCGCCCGCCCAAGGCCGAACCGGCCCCGGAACCCGAACCGGAGCCGGAACCCGCCGCCCGCCCGACCAAACGCAGCGCCCCCGAAGCGGATGACGAACCCGAGGTTGCCGCCGCCGCCAAGGCGCCCAAGATCCCCACCAAAGCCTCGGTCGCCAAGAACGCGACCTTCGTGAATGCCATCGACCTTGGCAAAACCAACCTGATCGGCGTCTATGGCACGGCGTCGAAGCGTTATGCGCTGATCCGCACCTCCTCGGGCCAATACAAGAAGGTGCGCGTGGGCGACCGCGTGGATGGTGGCACGGTTGCCGCAATCACCGACAGCGAGTTGCGCTACAAGAAGGGCAACCGCATGGTCGCCCTGCAAATGCCCAAGGGCTGATCCCCCACACGCTTTGTTTCAAAGCCGCTGCGGATGTTCACGACCGCAGCTTCCCCGATTGCCATGCGGCCCGCAGTTCCCAATAGTGCCGCGATGGAAAGCTTTCTGCTGCAAGCCTCGCTTTATCTTGGCGCTGCGGTCCTGATCGTGCCGTTGACGGTGCGCGCAGGGCTGGGTTCGGTGCTGGGCTATCTGGCGGCGGGGCTGGTGCTTGGCCCGGCGCTGGGGCTGGCCGGATCCGAAACCCATGATCTTCAGCATTTTGCCGAATTCGGCGTGGTGATGATGCTGTTCCTGATCGGGCTGGAGCTGGAGCCACGCACCCTGTGGGACATGCGGCACCGGCTGCTGGGGCTTGGGGGCTTGCAGGTGGTGCTGACTGCGCTGCTGATCGCCGGCTTGCTGATGGCGATGCGGGAAAGCTGGCAGGTGGCGCTGACACTGGGCCTGCTGCTGTCGCTCTCCTCCACTGCCATTGTGGTGCAAACGCTGTCTGAAAAGAACCTGTTGCGCAGTGGCGGGGGCCGCTCTGCCTTTGCGGTGCTGCTGTCGCAGGACATGGCCGTGGTGCCCATGCTGGCGCTGATACCTCTGATGGCGGCGCGGGCCACGCCACAGCCCGCTGCCGAAGGCGCGGCAGAGCCGCTGCTGTCGCTGGTGCAATCGCAGCCCGGCTGGGTGGTCACCGGCCTCACGCTGGGCAGCGTGCTGGCAATTGTGCTGGCCGGGCATTTCCTGTCGCGCCCGGTGTTCCGCTTTGTCCATGCTTCGCGCCTGCCGGAAATGAGCACGTTCATTTCGTTGCTGATGGTGCTGGGCATTGCCTTTCTGATGATCCTCGTTGGCCTTTCGCCTGCGCTTGGCACCTTCATTGCCGGGGTCGTGCTGGCCAATTCGGAGTTTCGCCACCAGATCGAGGCGGATATCAAACCGTTCAAGGGCATCCTGCTCGGCGTGTTTTTCATGACCGTTGGGGTCAGCATGGATGTCTCGCTGCTGCTGGCGCAGCCGCTGCGCATTGTCGCGCTGACCCTCGCGCTGATCGCCGCCAAGGCGCTGGTGCTGTATGCGCTGGCGCTGGCGTTCCGGTTGAAAGGCCGCGACCGCATGCTGTTCACCCTGTCACTGGCACAGGCGGGCGAGTTCGGCTTTCTGATTGTCAGCTTTGCCGTGACACAAGGCATCCTGCCAGACGCGCAGGCGCAGCGGGCTTTGCTGGTCATCAGCCTGTCCATGCTGCTGACGCCGCTGCTGTTCATCCTTTATGGCAGGCTTGCCCATCACCATGCCAGCCGCATCAGCGATGCCCCGCCGGACGAGATCGACGAGACCGGCCCGGTGATCATTGCCGGGATCGGGCGCTTTGGTCAGGTGGTGAACCGGCTGGCACGCTCTGCCGGGCTGACGACGGTGGTGCTGGATGCCGATGCCGCCGCAATCGACCGGATGCGCCGCTTTGGCGTGAAGGGCTATTTCGGCGATCCCTCGCGCCCCGAGCTGTTGCAGGCCGCCGGGCTGGCCGAGGCGCAGGTGCTGGTGGTGGCGGTGGACGATCCGGCCAATGCCATCCGCATCATCCAGTTTGCCCGCAAGTCCCGGCCCGATCTGCATATTGTCGCCCGCGCCCGCGACCGGGTTCACACCTATGAGCTGTATCAGGCGGGCGCGAATGACATCGTGCGCGAAACTTTTGACAGTTCGGTGCGCGCCGGGCGTTATGTGCTGGAAAACATGGGCTTCACCGAATACGAGGCCGCCAAGCTCAGCCAGATCTATTACAAGATGGACCGCGCGGCGATGCGGGATCTGGCGGCGCTCTGGGTGCCGGGCCAGCCCACGCATCTGAACGCGGCCTATATTGCCCGCGCCCGGCAGCTTGACGCCGATCTGCAAACCGCGCTGCTGGACGATCAGGATGAATTGCGCGCGCCAAAGGCTGCCGAATAGGCCGCCTCAGCCGTCAGACACCCCGGCCTCGGCAAAGGTGGCCATGCCGGAATGGCAGGCAATCGCCCCTTTCAGCACACCGATGGCCAGCGCAGCACCAGAGCCTTCGCCCAGCCGCAGCCCCAGATCCAGCAGCGGCGCCTTGCCAAGCTTGGACAGCAGCGCCCGATGCGCGCCTTCGGCACTGGCATGGCCCGCCACGCAATGATCCAGCGCCCCCGAGGCCGACAGCGCCAGAACCGCTGCCGCCGCCGTGCAGATAAACCCATCCAGAATCACCGGAATCCGCTCGGCATGGGCGCGGGCAATGGCCCCCGCCATCGCGGCAATCTCGCGCCCGCCAAGGCAGCGCAGCACTTCCAGTGGGTCGCGCGAGGGGTGGCGGGCCAGCCCTTCGGCCACAACCTGGGTCTTGAGCGCCAGCCCCGCGTCATCGACCCCGGTGCCCCGCCCCGTCCATTCACCCGCCGTGCCGCCGAACAGCGCACAGGCCATGGCGGCTGCGGGCGTGGTGTTGCCAATGCCCATTTCACCCACCACCAGCAGATCGGCCTCAACATCCACCGCCTGCCAGCCCACGGCCAGCGCCGCCAGCAGCTCTGCCTCGCTCATCGCCGGGGCGGTGGTGAAATCTGCGGTCGGGCGCTCCAGCTCCAGCTCATGCACCGACATGCTGGCCCCAAAGGCCTTGGCCAGTTGATTGACCGCCGCCCCGCCTGCGCGGAAATTGGCAACCATCTGCACCGTGACCTCGGCCGGAAAGGCCGACACGCCGCGCGCCGTCACCCCATGATTGCCCGCAAACACGATGACCTGAGGCCGCAGGAGGCTCGGCCGCGCCACGCCCCGCCAGCCCGCATACCAGATCGCCAGATCCTCCAGCCGTCCCAGGGCACCGGGCGGTTTGGTCAATTGCCCATTGCGCGCGCGGGCCGCGGCCTCGGCTTCGGCATCGGGTCGCGGCAGCGCCTGCAACAGCGCGCGAAAGTCGGACAACGTAGAGAAAGGCGCAGGCATCATCATATCCTCGATTGAACCCCGGTTGCGCCTTGGCTACCGATTGTTCTGGCTGAAAACCATCCCGGAAAGGGCATCCCGATGCGCAACACCGACTCCGGCGACAGGCTGTCGCAGTTGCTGGACGATCTGCGCGCGGCCTTTGCCCTGCTCAGCCGCCTGCCACTGCCGCCGCCCCGCCATTTTGCCACCCCGCCTGCGGTCTGGGCCTGGCCGCTGGCCGGGCTTGGTATGGGCGCCCTGTCGACCGCCGCTGCCCTGCTAGCGCTGGTCGTCGGCCTTGGCCCCGGCCTTGCCGCAGCGCTTGCGCTGGCCTGTGCGGCGTTGACCACCGGGGCGATGCACGAAGACGGGCTGGCCGATACGGCGGATGGCCTCTGGGGCGGCTGGGAGAAGGCGCGGCGGCTGGAGATCATGAAGGACAGCCATATCGGCACCTATGGCGTCATGGCGCTGCTGCTGACCACGCTGGCGCGCTGGTCTGCCGTGGCGGCCCTTCTGGCGGCGGGGCATTGGCCAGTGCTGCTGGCGATCGCCGCCCTCAGCCGTGCGCCGATGGCGGTGCTGCTGGCGTTGCTGCCCAATGCGCGCGGCCAAGGCCTGTCGCACAGCGTGGGCCGCCCGACGGCGCGCGCCGCTGCGCTGAGCTGCGCTGTGGCCCTGATTGGTGCCGGGCTTTGCACCGGCACGGTGGCCCTGCCGATGGCGCTGGCGGTGGCGGGCAGCAGCCTGATCCTGGCGCGGGTGGCGGTGGCCAAGATCGGCGGGCAGACCGGCGATATTCTGGGCGCGTCACAACAGCTTGCAGAGCTGGCGGCGCTGGCAACCGCCACGGCCCTGCTCATCCCGGCATGAAAAAGCCGCCCCGAAGGGCGGCTTGTCTCTGGTCAGATCGCGGTGATCAGGCGGCGCGCGAAGTCAGCACCGAATCAACGGTTTTCTGCGCCTGCGCTTCATCCGCGCCCGAAACCGCCGCGACTTCGCGGGTCAGGCGTTCCAGCGCCGCTTCATACAGCTGACGCTCGGAATAGCTTTGTTCGCGCTGATCGTCGGTGCGGTGCAGGTCGCGCACCACTTCGGCAATCGACAGAAGATCGCCCGAGTTGATCTTCTGTTCATATTCCTGCGCGCGGCGCGACCACATCGCCCGTTTGACGCGGGCCTTGCCCTTCAGGGTATCCAGCGCCTTGTTCACGACATCCGGGGTGGACAACTGACGCATCCCGATTTCCGTCGCCTTGTGCGTCGGCACCCGCAGGGTCATCTTGTCCTTCTCGAACGAGATGACAAAGAGTTCGAGATGCAGCCCGGCAATCTCCTGCTCTTCGATCGAGATGATCTTGCCCACGCCATGGGCCGGATAGACAACGAACTCGTTCGGGCGAAAGTCAGGCTTTTTGGTCTTGGTCATTCCAGCGGCTTCCTCATGCGCAGGGACCCCGATTCCGACAACAAATCCCCCGACCGGAAGCTTTCGCTCCGGCGCCGAGGGCGTTTTGTCACAAGAAATCACGTCTCAGGCGAGCAGTCCTGAGGCGTTGGTCAGGCATCCATGCTTGGTTTTATGACTATTGCATAACACAAAATTGGCCTGATTCCAACTGCGGCAAACTCTACCGCCGCAGTCCTGCCATGCAAAAAATGCAAGTTTCTTACGCAACTGCCGCTGCGTCACCCAAAAACCGCTCGAATCAGGCCATGATCCGGCGCAGATCAGCTGCCTTCACCGGGATTTTCGGAAAAGTATTTCGTCAGCTTGTCTTTTTCGCCATCGCGCTCGGTCGCCTCGGGCAGCGGATCGCGCTTTTGGGTGATCACCGGCCAGAGTTCGGCATATTTGCGATTGAACTCCACCCATTTGTCCATATCCGGCTCGGTGTCCGGGCGGATGGCATCGGCGGGGCATTCCGGTTCGCACACGCCGCAGTCGATACATTCATCAGGATGAATGACCAGCGTGTTTTCGCCCTCGTAGAAGCAGTCCACCGGGCATACTTCGACGCAATCGGTATATTTGCAGGCGATGCAGTTGTCGGTCACGACATAGGTCATGGGCAAGCCCCGGAATTGAGTGTTCGGGGTCTAGCTAGAGCAAGCCGCCCGATCATTCAAGCGGCGAAGCGTTGCCTTCTGGCGCATCCAGATCACGATAGAGCCGCAGGGCCTCGGCCGAGGGGCCGCGCCGCGTGCCGACATCCAGCACCCGGATCACCCGGATCCGGCCATCCAGCGGAAAGGTAAGTGTATCCCCTGCCCCGACCGAATGGCCCGGCTTCATCATGCGATTGCCGTTCAGCCGCACATGGCCTTCGGCAATCTCTTCAATCGCCATGCGGCGCGATTTGAAAAACCGCGCCTGCCACAGCCATTTGTCCAGTCGGATGGTGGCGCGGGCAGGGGCGGCCTGCCCGGCCATCTGACGATCCAGCATATCAGGCCGATACTTCGCCAATCAGACTTTGCCCTTCAGCGCCAGCAATGCGGCAAAGGGGTTGTCGGGGTCGATGGGTTTTTCGCTGCGCGGGGGCCGGGCCTCATAGGTCTTGCCGCCCTTGCCGTGATCCTTGCCACCGCGATCCGGTTTGCCGCCTTTCGGGCCGCGATGATCCGGCTTGCCGCCGTCGTGGCGCGGCTTGCCCTCATGGCGCGGCTTGCCGCCTTCGGGACGCGGGCCACGGTCGCCCTGCGGACGCTCGCCACCCTCGGCCGGTTTGGCATCGCGCGGGCTGCGATTCGGACGCTCGCCCCGGTTTTCGTTGCGCGGAGCACCTTCGGGGCGCGGGCCACGATTGCCCTGCCCGTCACGCGGCGCACCCTCGCGGCGCGGACCACGGCCTTCGCCGCCCCGCGGGCGCGGGGCCCAAGTGAAGGTGTAGAAGCTTTCCATCTCGGGCGCCGGGGCAGTTTCATCCGCTACGGCGGCCTCGTCGACCGGCGGCGGCGCCAGAACCGAAACCTCTTCGGGAATCGGGGCCGGAACCTCGCCTTCGGCCAGCTTCGGCGGCTCGACCAGACGCTGTTTCACGCGCTCGGCCTTGTCGCCCTTGTAGCCCAGCCCGGCCATAAGATCGGCAAACTGTTCCAGCGTCATGCCGGTGATCGACAGCATGTCGGGCGTCGCCTCGAACCCGGCGCGGCTGTCCTTGGCGCGCAGCAGATCGGCCAGACGTTCCAGCATGTCGATGCGGATCGCCCGCGCCCCTGCCGGACGATAGCCCGCCAGTGTGTAATGATCCTTCGGCACATCCGGGATGTTCGGAATGGTCACGAGGCCCGGAGGCGGGCTTTCGGGGAATTCCTGCAACCCATGCGCCAGCGACCACAGCACCAGCCGCAGCCGGGTCGGCGCGGGTTTCAACAGCAGCGGCATGAAGATCGTATACTGGCCGAAGCGCACCCCATGCTTGCGCAGGGCCGAGCGCGCATCCTGATCCAGCGCTTTCACATCATCGGCCACGCTTTCGCGCGTCACGATGCCCAGACCTTCGGCCAGACGGAACGCGAAACCGCGCGCCAGACCTTGCAACGTCTCGTCGCGGCCCAGGGCCAGCAGCGGCTCGAAATGCGCAGCAATCTTACGGTCGATGAAGTGTTGCAGGCGGCGGCGCACCTTTTCGAACACCTCCGGCCCGGCGTCTTCATCGACGAAAGGTTCGACCGCCGGTTTCAGCGCCTCGGATCCGGCAATCAGCTTGCCCACCGCCGTGCCGCCCCACATCAGGCCGCCCTGTTCGGTAAAATCCATTTCCGTATCGGGGGCATTGTAGAACTTGTCTGCCCGCAGATGGAATTCGGGACGCAGCGCCTGAACGGCAGCCTGCCGCATCACCCGCGCCTCTTCGCCCGAGGCCGAAGCATCCTGACGGAAGCGGAATCCCTCCAGACGGCCGACGAATTCGCCCTCGACCATCACGTCACCCTTGTCATTCACCTCAGCCACAAGGCTCTCCTTCTGTTTCAACCGGCGCATCAGCACAGACGTGCGCCGGTCGACAAATCGTTGCGTCAGACGTGCGTGCAGCGCATCCGACAGTCGGTCTTCTACAGCGCGCGTTTCGTCGCGCCAATGGCTTTCGTCGTCAACCCAGCCTTTGCGCTGCGCAACGTAGGTCCATGTGCGGATATAGGCCAGACGTTTCGAGATGGCGTCAATATCCCCATCGCTGCGATCAATGCGCGCGATCGCCCGCGCCAGCCAGTCGGCGGGCACCCGCCCATCCTGCAAGAAGCCGAAGATCCGCTGCAACAGCTGCACATGGTCGCCGCCGCCGGTGTTGCGAAAATCCGGAATGCGGCACACATCCCACAGCAACCGCACCGCCTGCGGGCTGCCTAGACGGCCCCGCAGTTCCGGCAGATCGGACAGCGCCTTGAGCGCCTCCAGATCATCCGACTCGCGGGTGCGGGTCAGCCATTCGTTTTCGGTCGATGCCTCCAGCGAGGCAATCAGCCGCGGCACCGAGCCGAACTCCAGCTGTTCGTTGCGCCACATCAGCTTGCGCACCGGGGCAAAGCGATGTTCCTCGATCGCAGAGACCAGATCCTCGTCCAGCGGCGCGGTATCGCCGGTCACACCAAAGGTGCCCGGTTCCAGATGCCGCCCCGCCCGGCCCGCGATCTGGCCCAGCTCATGCGGGAACAGCGGGCGCATCCGCCGCCCGTCAAATTTGTGAGTCGCCGAAAAGGCCACATGTTTGATGTCAAGGTTCAGGCCCATGCCGATGGCATCGGTCGCCACCAGATAATCCACATCGCCATTCTGATAGAGTGCCACCTGCGCATTGCGGGTGCGCGGCGACAGCGCGCCCATCACCACGGCGCAGCCGCCCTTCTGACGGCGGATCAGCTCGGCAATCGCGTAAACCTCATCCACCGAAAACCCGACGATGGCCGAGCGCGCAGGCATCCGGCTGATCTTCTTCGATCCCGAATAGGTCAGCGTCGAAAACCGCTCGCGCCGCACGAATTGCGTGCCGGGCACCAGCGCGGCTATGGCCGGACGCATGGAATCGGAGCCGAGAAACATGGTTTCCAGCAGGCCCCGCGCCCGCAACAGCCGGTCGGTGAAGACATGGCCGCGATCCGGGTCGCCACAGAGCTGGATTTCGTCAATCGCCACAAAATCCGCGCCGATTTCCTGCGGCATCGCCTCGACGGTGCAGACCCAGTATTGCGTACGCTCCGGCACGATGCGCTCTTCGCCGGTGACCAGCGCCACCACCGAGGGGCCGCGCGCCTTCACGATGCGGTCATAGACCTCGCGCGCCAGCAGACGCAGCGGAAAGCCGATGACCCCGGTGCGGTGCCCCAGCATCCTGTCGATGGCGTAATGAGTTTTGCCGGTGTTCGTCGGCCCGAGAACCGCCGTCACCCGTCCTTGCGCTGCCATGTCTGCCGCCGATCAGAGTTCCTGCCCGGCGATCTCGGCCTCCAGGCGCTTCACCGCGTCCAATACCCCCTGCATCTGCGGATGTATAGCAAGGGCGGCGCGGTAAACCTCAAGCGCCTGCGGTTTACGCTCCAGTTGTTCAAGAATTGCGCCAAATCCCGCCAGCGCCCCGAAATGGCGCGGGTTCAACACCAGCGTGCGCTGAATGTCGGCCACCGATTGCCCATAGCGCCCGGCGTGAAAAAACACCGTCGCCCGCGCGTTCCAGCCTTCGGCAAACTCGGGGGCGTGATCGGTCAGTGCGGTCAGGTGATCGGTCGCGGCCTCGATATCGCCCTGCTCCATCGCCTTGCGCCCACGCTCCAGCAGCAGATCCATCGCGGGCGAACCGGAGCGCGACCAGATGCGCCAGATGTCATCCTCGATCCGCCCGGCCTGCTGTGCGTCAGCCTGCTGCAATTCGGCAAAAAGCCGATCCAGCGCAGCCTTGTCCTCGGCCTCGCCCGCCATCGCCGCAGCGTAACTGCCAAAGATCAGCAGAAATGCCGCTACGACAATATTGTGTAACATAAACGCCGCTTTCATGATTTCCACTGTAGCTGAGCCCGGAGGAAATGCCATAACCCTCTGCTCACGTTTCGGGGAAGAAGGAGACTACCATGAGTGAAGTGATCAGCGCCGCCGTAACCGCCCTGTCGGCCAAAGTGCCCAGCTTTGACGGTGTGGCGAAATTCGTGATCCCCGGCGAAGGGGCCATCATGATCGACAGCGCCGGGGTGCGCGCCGCCGATGAGGCCGCCGATGTGACCCTGACCGCCGAAGCCGAGGTGTTCCGCGCGATTCTGGACGGCGAAATGAACCCGACCATGGCCTTCATGACCGGCAAACTGTCGGTGGATGGCAATATGGGTCTGGCAATGCAGCTTGGGGCTGCACTCGGCTGATGCAATCCGCACCGCTTTTTGCGGAGATTGCGCGCGGGCCTGAGGGCGGAAGCGCCTTCTGGATCACCGCGCGCGATGGCCTGCGCCTGCGCGCGGGCCATTGGCCGCCGCCGGGGGCAGCGCGCGGCACCGTGCTGCTGCTGCCGGGCCGGTCGGAATATATCGAGAAATACGGCCCGACCGCCGCCGCCCTTGGCGCGCAGGGCTGGCATCTGCTGGTGATCGACTGGCGGGGCCAGGGCCTGTCGGACCGGCTGCACCCCGATCCGTTGCGCGGCCATGTGGCAGATTTTCGGGACTATCAGCAGGATGTGCAGGCGCTGCTGGCGCTGGCGCGGAATCTGGATCTGCCCGAGCCGCTGCATCTGATCAGTCATTCCATGGGCGGCTGCATCGCGCTGCGCGCCCTGCACGAGGGGCTGCCGGTGCGCAGCGCCGTATTTTCGGCGCCGATGTGGGGCATCCAGCTGCTCCCGACCTTGCAGCCGCTGGCCGCCACCGTGTCACGTCTGGCGCATGACCGTGGACTGGGGCATCGGCTGACCCCGACCACCTCGCGCCAGAGTTACATCAGCCATGTCAGCTTTCGCCGCAATCTGCTGACCCGCGATGCCGAGATGTTCCAGTGGCTGCGCCAGCATGTGACCGCCCATCCCGAACTGGCGCTGGGGGGGCCGTCGCTAAGTTGGCTGCATGCCGCGCTGAGTGAATGCAAGGCGCTGGCGATGCTGGCCTCGCCCGCCCTGCCCGCCGTGACGGCGCTGGGAACGCGCGAGCGCATCATCTGCCCGCGCAGCATCCGCCGCCGCATGGCAAGCTGGCCTGGAGGCCGGTTGGACCTGTATCTGCGGGCGGAACATGAGGTGATCATGGAAACGGCACCGCACCGCGACCGCTTTCACCACAGCGCCGCCGCGCTGTTCGAGGCCCATGCCTGAGATGGGCGCCGTCCGGCGGGGCATCGAGCCCCTTGGACGGCATTGCCATGGATGCGCCCCCACCGGCGGAATGGCGGATCCGGCGCGAGGTGAGTATTTGGGCAAAATGCAAGAGGGGGCGGGGGCCCTGCTTGATCAGAGGGCGATCTGCACGAAGCCATCACGCAGCGCCTTAGACCAGGCCTCGCTCATGGCGCGGAACTGTTCGTCGCCTGCCTCAATCCGGCGGCGGCTGGTGACCTGGCAGGCATCGCGTTCGATCACCACCAGATCCAGCGGCATGCCGACCGACAGATTGGAGCGCAGCGTCGAATCCATCGACAGCAGCACCGCTTTCTGGGCATCGGCCAGGCTGGTATCGGGCCGCACCACCCGGTCGAGAATCGGTTTGCCGTATTTATGTTCGCCGATTTGCAGGAAGGGCGTGTCTTCCGTCGCCTCGATGAAATTGCCTTCGGGATAGATCAGGAACAGCCGCATCGCGCCGCCCTTGCGCTGCCCTGCCACGATCATCGCCGCCGAGGCGCTTTGCTTCATGGCATTCATCTTGTCGCTGATTTCCTGCCCGACGGCGGCCAGCATATTGCCGACGATTTCGGCCACCTTCAGCAGGGTGGGCGCTTTCAGGATCGAGGTTTCGCCATCGGCATCCGGCTCTTCGATCGCCTCGCGCAGCCGGGCGATGGTTGTCTGGGTCACCGAGAGGCTGCCCGCCGTCAGGATGGTGATCACCCGTTCGCCGGGGTCTTCGAAGATGAACATCTTGCGATAGGTCGAGATATTGTCGAGCCCGGCATTCGTCCGCGTATCGGACAGAAGCACCATGCCCTCGTTCAGCAAAAGGCCTACGCAATAGGTCATATCTGGTTCCGTATCAGCTGTGTGGCGGCAACATTATTGCTGTGCTGACAGAACCGCAACCGTCACATCCAGGCTTTCCACGCCCGGACCGCGGGTTGTGCCGCGGATCGGGGCTGCGTCCTGTGCATCCATACCGGAACCGAGCCGGATATAGCGCGCGTCCGGGCAACAGCGGTTGGCCGCATCGAACCCGACCCAGCCCAGACCCGGCACCCAGATTTCCGCCCAGGCATGGGCGGCCTCATGCGGCACGCCGTCTTCGGTGGCGTGAAGATAACCCGAGACATAACGCGCGGGCATGCCGCGATGGCGGGCCACGGCGATCAGCGCATGAGCGTGATCCTGACACACCCCTTCGCCCTGCCCCAGCGCCTCGGCCGCCGTCGTGCGCGCCGTGGTCACGCCGGGTTTGTAGGCAATCGCCTCGGCCACGGCGGCGGCCAGCGCATGGGCGGCGTCCAGCGGGTTTTCGATGCCTTCGGCGGCCTCCGACAGGGTGACCAGCGCCCCGTCCACCCGTGTGGGCAGGGTATCGCACAGATAGACCTCGGGGCGCACCAACTCGCGGTGGCCGCGCAGCACGCCTGCCATATCGCGCGTCTCGACAATGCCGCGCACCCGCACGGTGATCTCGCTCACCGGGCCCTGCACCGACCAGCACTGGATCCGGTCGCCTGCGCCATCGCGGAAGGTACCGCCGACCAGCCCGTCGCTGACCTCGACCTGCCACTCCAGCACGTTTTGCCCCTCGTAGCTGGCCGGGGAAAGCCTGTGGCTTTGCACCACGCCGCGCACGGGCTGATCATAGGTGTATCGGGTCACATGATCGACGATCAGCTGCATCAACGCACATCCCCGCTCAGATAACATTCATGCACCATATGCCCCAGAACCGCAGATTCGCCAATGAAGCGTGACAGGAACTCGTGCAGGCCCTCGTCGAAAATCGCCTCGACACTGGTGGTTTCCAACTCGGCCAGCATCGCCTGCGCCTTGCCCTGTGCCGTGGTCTGCCGACCATAGAGCTTGCCCAGACGCATCAGGTGATTGTTCACGCCGGCCACACAGGTGATCAGCGAGCGCGGGCTCTGGCTGTTCAGGATCAGGAAATCCGCGATCTTGGCCGCCGTCACGTCGCCGCCATAGGCCCAGTGGAAGGCGCGTTGTGCCCCCATGGCGCGCAGCAGCGTCGTCCATTGGTAATTGTCAAAGCCCGAGCCAACAAAATCCAGCCGGGGCAGCAGGACGTAATATTTCACGTCCAGCAGGCGCGCGGTATTGTCGCCCCGTTCCAGATAATAGCCGATATTCAGGAAGTTATAGCCATCGTTGCGCAGCAGCGTGGCGTCGATGGCGCCGCGCACCATGGCGGCGTGGCGCATCACCCAATCGGTCAGGCGGCTCAGGTCGAGTTCGCTGCGCGGGGTGCGCTCCAGCTGGCGCAGTTCCTGAAAGGCGGTATTCAGCGCATCCCACACCTGCGAGGTGAGCGCGGTGCGCACGATGCGGCCATTTTCCCGCGCCGAGGTGATGCAACTGGCCACGGACGAGGGGTTGTCGCGGTCAAAGAACAGATAGCTTTCGATATTGCGCTGCACCGGGTCGCCATATTTCTTGGCAAACCCGTCTGCCGTGCCCGACGATTGCAGCAAGCTGTCCCATTCGCTGCGATAGCCCTGCACCGAGGGCAGCAGCGAAATGCGCGATCCCACTTCCAGCAGGCGCGCGGCGATATCGGCGCGCTCCATATAGCGGGCAATCCAGTAGAGGTTGTCGGCCGTTCTGCTCAGCATGGTCTTACTCCGCCAACACCCAGGTATCCTTGACCCCGCCACCCTGCGACGAGTTCACCACAAGGCTGCCCTCTTTCAACGCCACCCGCGTCAGCCCGCCGGGCACAAGGTCGATGCTTTCGCCGACAAGGCAATAGGGCCGCAGATCGACATGGCGCGGTGCGATGCCTTCGGCCACGAAGGTTGGGGTGGTCGACAGCGCCAGAGTCGGCTGCGCGATATAATTGCCGGGATCCGACTGGATCAGATGCCGGAATTGCTCAATCTGTTCCTTGCTGGATTTCGGCCCGACCAGCATGCCGTAGCCGCCCGATCCATGCACCTCTTTCACGACCAGATCGTCCAGCTTGTCGAGGACATATTTCAGATCGTCCTCCTTGGCGCATTGCCAGGTGGGCACGTTTTTGAGGATCGGCTCTTCGCCCAGATAAAAGCGGATCATTTCCGGCACATAGGTATAGACGGCCTTGTCATCGGCCACCCCTGCCCCCGGCGCGGAACAGATGCTGACCCCGCCCGAGCGGTAAACATCCATCAGCCCCGGAATCCCCAGCATGGAATCGGGGCGGAAGCACAGCGGATCAATGAAGGCATCATCAATGCGGCGGTAGATCACATCCACCCGGCGCGGGCCTTCGGTGGTGCGCATATAAACAAATTCGCCCTCCACGAACAGATCCTGCCCTTCCACCAGTTCGACCCCCATCAGGTCAGCAAGGAAGGAATGTTCGTAATAGGCACTGTTGAAATGCCCAGGCGTCAGCAGGACCACGGTGGGTTCGCTGTTGCATTTGGCGGGCGCGACGCTGGCCAGCGTGCGGCGCAGCCGTTCGGAATAGCTGTCGACCGGCTGGATGCGGTTTTCGCGGAACAGATCGGGGAACATGCGCATCATGATCTCGCGGTTCTCCAGCATATAGGAGACCCCCGAGGGCGTGCGGCAATTGTCCTCCAGCACAAAGAAATCATCGGGGCCGGTGCGCACCAGATCAATACCGACGATATGCGAATAGACACCTTTCGGCGGCACAAAGCCGACCACGGCCTTCTCATAGGCCTCGTTCTGATAGACCAGCCGCGCCGGGATGCGCCCGGCCTTCACAATCTCGCCCCGCCCGTAAACATCGACCAGAAACGCGTTCAGCGCACGGGCCCGCTGTTTGATGCCCCGCTCCAGCCGCGCCCATTCCAACGCGGTGAACACACGGGGAAACATATCGAACGGGATCAGGCGGTCCGGGTCGCCGCCTTCGCCGTAAACGGCAAAGGTGATGCCGATCCTGCGGAACAGCGCCTCTGCCTCGGCTTGTTTCATCTGCCTGAGCTCCGCAGGCATCATGCGCATCCAGTCTTCAAGGCGCATATACGGGGGGCGCACGGCCCCGCTGTCATACATTTCGTTAAAATAGCTCGTCACTGGAAGCCACCCCCCGGCTTTACGTCCGTTCAGTTAAGCAGCGGGATTCCGGGGTGGGAAGATACAAAGATGGCTTTGACGGCATTGTCCGGGTTTCTTCGCAAAGATTCCGCGCGTCTGCACATTTTTTGTGCAAAACTTGGCACCAAATCCACCCCAAAGCCCTTTGAAGCGGCGATGTGGTGCCAGTTTCGGCAATTTGCGCCAAATGTCGGCACAGGCTTGCGCCCAAGGCCGCGCAGCGCACAGGATGGGCCGAGGCGGCGGCCCCCGGAACCACCGGGCGCGCGCCGCGTTGCCCTGCCGTGGCAGACAGGAAAGGCCCACCATGCCCACCGCGCCTTTGCTGACCTTCACCGACAAGGGGATCTATTGCGCGGAAGGTGATTTTTTCATCGACCCCTGGCGTCCGGTGCCGCGCGCGGTCATCACCCACGCCCATTCCGATCACGCCCGCCCCGGACATGGCCAGTATCTTTGCACCATCGGCACCGCCCCGGTGATGCAGCACCGGCTGGGCGAGATTGCGGTGCAAACCGCCGCTTATGGCGAGGCCGTCCAGATCAATGGCATCCGGGTCAGCTTTCACCCGGCAGGCCATTTGCCGGGATCGGCGCAGGTCCGGCTGGAACGGGGCGGCGAGGTCTGGGTCGTGTCGGGTGATTACAAGGTTGAACCCGACGGGCTGGCCGAGCCGTTCGAGCCGGTCCCCTGCCATGCCTTCATCACCGAAACCACCTTTGGTCTGCCGGTGTTCCGCTGGCAGAACCAGGAGGCGGTTGCGGCGCAAATCATGGGCTGGTGGGCGCAGAACGCCCGCGAAGGCCGGGTTTCTGTGATCGGGGCTTATGCGCTTGGCAAGGCGCAGCGGCTGATGGCGGCGCTGACGCCGATCGGCCCGATCCTGACCCACGGCGCGGTGGAGGCGACGACGCGCATCCTGCGCCAGCAAGGTTATGCCCTGCCCGAGACGCTGCATGCCACCGGCGATGTCAGTGGCAAGACCCATCCCGGCGCGCTGGTCATAGCACCACCTTCGGCGCTTGGCAGCGCATGGGCGGCGCGGTTCGGGCCAAGGTCCGAAGCTTTTGCCTCGGGCTGGATGGCAATCCGCGGCATCCGCCGACGCAGGGGCAATGCCACCGGCTTTGTGCTGTCGGATCATGCCGATTGGCCCGGCTTGAATACAGCGATCCGCGCCACCGGGGCCAGCCGGGTCTTCGTCACCCATGGCTATACTTCGGCCTTCTGCACATGGCTGCTGGAACAGGGCTATGATGCGCAGATCGTGGCAACCCCGATGCCGCCCTCTGCCGACACCGAAGATGGGGCCGCATGATGTGCGCTGTGTTTTGCCCGGTCCTGCTGGCGGAGGGCTTGCGATGAACCGCTTTGCCGCCCTGTTCGCAGCACTGGATGGCACGACCAGAACCAGCGCCAAGATCGCCGCCCTCACCGCCTATTTTCAGGAGGCCCCCGACGCCGACCGGGTGCAGACCATCGCCCTTCTGTCAGGCCGCCGCCCCAAACGCGCGGCGACCGCCACCGAATTGCGGCTCTGGGCCGCCGAGGCGGCAGGGCTGCCGCTGTGGCTGTTCGAGGAAAGTTATCATGTGGTGGGGGATCTGGCGGAAACCATCGCGCTGGTGCTGCCGCCGCCCGCCGCGCACAGCCGGGCCAGCCTGTCTGACACCATCACCGCGCTGTCAGCCCTTGCCGGTCAGACCGCAGACACACGCCGCGCGGCGGTGCTGGCGATCTGGGACAGCCTGCCGACCGAAGAGCGTCTGCTGTTCAACAAGCTGATCACCGGCGGCTTTCGCATGGGGGTCAGCCGGGGCCTGATGACCAAGGCGCTATCGGCGGCAACCGGGGTGGACGAGGCCACGCTGGCGCATCGCCTGATGGGCGACTGGCGGCCGGAAACCACCCGCTTTGCCGATCTGGTTGCAGGCAGCGATACGCCGGGCGCGCAGCCCTATCCTTTCGCGCTGGCCTCGGGGCTTGAGGGCGATCCCGCCGATCTTGGCCCGCCCGAGGACTGGCGTGCCGAATGGAAATGGGATGGCATCCGTGGTCAGATCCTGCATCGCCCTGGCCATTTCGCCCTGTGGTCGCGCGGGGAAGAGCTGATCACCGACCGCTTTCCCGAATTTGCCCCGCTTGCCGATTTTCTGCCCGAAGGCACGGTGATGGATGGTGAAATCATCGCCATGCGCGCGGGCAAACCGCTGCCCTTTGCCGCGCTGCAAACCCGCATCGCGCGCAAGACCCTGTCGAAAGCGCATCTCACGGCCGCGCCGGCGCATCTGCTGGCCTATGATCTGCTGGAGGAGGCGGGTCAGGATCTGCGCGACCAGCCCTTTAGCCTGCGCCGCGCCCGGCTGGAGGCGCTGCTGGCAGCCCTGCCGCCCGGCCTTGCCATCAGCGCCCCGCCGCTGATCCCGATTGCCGATTGGGCGGGCCTTGCCGAGATCAGGGCCGGCGCGCGCGGCCAGATGGCCGAGGGGCTGATGCTGAAACGCGCCGCCTCGCCCTATTTCACCGGGCGCAAGCGGGGGGACTGGTGGAAATGGAAGCTCGATCCCTATAGCGTCGATGCGGTGATGATCTATGCGCAGGCAGGCCATGGCCGTCGTGCAAACCTTTATACCGATTACACATTTGCCGTGCGCGACGGCAATGCGCTTGTGCCCTTCACCAAAGCCTATTCCGGCCTGACCGATGCCGAATTTGCCGCCATCACCCAATGGGTCAACCGCAACACGCTGGAACGCTTTGGCCCGGTGCGCCGGGTGCCGCCCGATCTGGTGTTCGAGATCGGGTTTGAAGGCATCCAGGCCAGCCCGCGCCACAAATCCGGCATCGCCCTGCGCTTTCCGCGCATGTTGCGCTGGCGGCAGGACAAGACCGCTGCCGAGATCGACACGCTGGACAGCCTGACCGCGCTGCTGCGGCAAACGCAGATGGATATTTGAACCAAGATGAAAGCAGCAAGGGTTGCGCTTGGGGGGAGCGCAGACCTAGATGTCAGGCAAAGACATGCACAAGGGTTTCCCCGATGACGCTTCCGCTGCCCCGCCCGGTTTTCGATGCTCATGCCGCCTCTGGCGGTCTTGGATCCCTGCCCGATTGGGATCTGACCGACCTCTATCCGGCCCCGGACGCGCCTGAGCTGGAGCGCGACATGGCCTGGCTGGAAACCGCCTGCGCCGATTTCGCTGCGCGCTATGAAGGCAAGCTGGCCGATCTGGATGCCGCAGCACTGCTGGTGTGTGTGCAGACCTATGAGCAGATCGACGTGATTGCCGGGCGCATCATGTCCTATGCCGGGCTGCGCTATTACCAGAACACGATGGACAGCGAGCGCGCCAAATTCATGGCCGATGCGCAGGATGCCATCACCAGCTTCACCACGCCGCTGGTATTTTTCAGCCTGGAATTCAACCGACTGGACGAGGCGGCGCTGAGCGGCTTGCTGGCGGCCAATGCCGATCTGGCGCGCTACAAGCCGGTGTTCGACCGGATGCGCGCGATGCGCCCCTATCAATTGTCGGACGAGCTGGAAAAATTCCTGCATGATCAAAGCACGGTGGGGGCGGCAGCCTGGAACCGGCTGTTTGACGAGACCATGGCCGGGCTGACCTTCACCGTGGCGGGCGAGGACGAGCCGCTGAACCTTGAAGCAACGCTGAACCTGCTGACCGACCCGGAGCGCAGCAAGCGCGAGGCGGCGTCGCGGGCATTGGCGGCGGTGTTTGACAAGAACATCAAGCTGTTCGCGCGGATCACCAATACGCTGGCCAAGGAAAAGGAGATCCATGACCGCTGGCGCAAGATGCCAACGCCGCAGACCGGGCGGCATCTGTCGAACCATGTGGAGCCGGAGGTGGTGGAGGCCTTGCGCAATGCCGTGGTTGCCGCCTATCCGAAGCTGAGCCATCGGTATTACCGGCTGAAGGCCAAATGGCTGGGGCTGGAGACCTTGCAGGTCTGGGACCGCAACGCGCCGCTGCCCGCCGAAAGCCCGAAGCTGGTGGATTGGGACAGCGCGCGCCGCACGGTGACTGGGGCCTATGCCGCCTTCTCGCCCAAGCTGGCCGAGCTGGCCGAGCCGTTCTTCACCAAGGGCTGGATCGACGCGGGCGTGAAGCCGGGCAAGGCGCCGGGGGCCTTTGCGCACCCGACCGTGACCACCGTGCATCCCTATGTCATGCTCAACTACCTTGGCAAACCGCGCGATGTGATGACGCTGGCGCATGAGCTGGGCCACGGCGTGCATCAGGTTCTGGCTGCCGGGCAAGGCGAGCTGCTGTCCTCGACCCCGTTGACGCTGGCGGAAACGGCTTCGGTCTTTGGCGAGATGCTGACTTTCCGCAAGCTGCTGGACGGGGCGAAAACCCCGGCAGAGCGCAAGACCCTGCTGGCGGGCAAGGTGGAGGACATGATCAACACCGTGGTCCGCCAGATCGCCTTCTATGACTTTGAATGCAAGCTGCACGCGGCCCGCGCCGAAGGCGAGCTGACCCCGGATGACATCAACGCCCTGTGGATGAGCGTGCAGGCGCAGAGCCTTGGCGATGCGTTTGAATTCATGGACGGGTATGAAACCTTCTGGGCCTATATCCCGCACTTCATCCATTCGCCCTTCTACGTCTATGCCTATGCCTTTGGTGACGGGTTGGTGAATGCGCTTTATGCCGTTTACGCCTCGGGCCTGCCGGGTTTCGAGGAGAAGTATTTTGACATGCTGAAGGCGGGCGGGTCCAAACACCACAAGGAATTGCTGGCGCCCTTTGGCCTTGACGCCTCTGACCCCGCCTTCTGGGACAAGGGGCTGAGCATGATTGCGGGCTTCATCGACGAGCTGGAGGCAATGGAGGACTGAGCGCCCGATCAGGAGCCATAGGCGAGGCGCAGCTCGGACAGCAGCGCCTCTGCCGCCTCGCCCTTCACCGTGGGCGCGACATACAGACAGACCGACAGCCCGCCCAGATCCGGCAGGCCACAACGTTCCACGATCTCGGCCGTGCCATCCGGGAAGCGCCCGCGCAGCCGCGCTGAAATCGCAAGATCGGCGGCGACGATCGCCTCAACCGCCTGTTCGCTTTCACCGTCGATCGCCATTTCCCAGGGCAGGCCCGCCGCATCCAGCGCCGCCTGTGCGGTGGGCCGGAAGATGCAGGTATCCTTGAAGCCCAGCCGCAGCGGCTGTCGGCACCAGGCCGTGCCTTCGGGCGCGCCGATCCAGACCAGATCCTGACGCGACAATTCCTCGCCGCCGGTGCCCGGACGCTCTTCGGTGGTCAGGATCACATCCATCTCGCCCTTGGCGAAGGCGTCTTTCAGCAACAGCGTGAAGGACGAGGCCAGATTGATCCGCAGCCGCGGATATTGCGCGGCAAGGCGTTTCAGAATGCCGGGGATCGCTGGATAAACGATGTCATGCGGCACACCGAGCCGGATTTCGCCCTCGAAGGTCGATGAGGTCAGGCGCGATAGCGCCTCGTCATTGATCGCCAGCATCCGCCGCGCAAAGCCCATCAGCTGTTCGCCCTCTGCGGTCAGCGTCAGCTTGCGCGCGGCACGCAGAAACAGCCCCTGCCCCAGACTGTCCTCCAGCCGCTTCAGCTGCATCGACACAGCGCTCTGGGTCAGGTTCAGCAGCCCCGCCGCACGGGTCACACCGCCCGCATCGGCCACCGCCACAAAGGCCCGCAGCGCAGTCAGGTCGAGGTTTCTCGGCATATCAACACCTGTGATGGTTTGGCACACAATCATTCATTTCCATAATTCTGCATCATCCGGCAATTTGCATCAAGAGATGAAATGCACACTGCGCCATCCATCACCAAAAGGAGGTTCAAATGGCCCATTCCCTGCCCGTCGCCCAACCCCGCATCTCGCCGCGCCGCCGCCCCCTGATGCTGCGCCTGCTGGATCTGATGTCGCTGCGCCGCCAGCGCCGCGCCCTGACCGAGATGGAGCCGCATCTGCTTGCCGATATCGGCCTCAGCGCCGCCGAGGCCGACGCCGAAGCGCGCCGCCCGATCTGGGATGCCCCGGCCCATTGGCGGCTGTAACCGCGCCGCGTCAAAAATCCGGCGCGCATGAGTCATGTTTTACACGAGAAATCCTTGAAATGGCGGGCAACACTTCCGATATTGCAAGCATAAGGCGGGGCCGGACGGCATGGCCCCGCTCATCAGACACATTCGGAGGCATCAGATGGCTGAATTTGACACGATCCGCTCGGTGGGCACCGGCGCCCACGCGGCCCGGATCGACGAGGGCCTGCGCGCCCATATGAACAAGGTCTATGGCCTGATGTCGGTGGCCATGCTGATCACCGCAGGTGTGGCATGGGCCGTCGGCACCAATGAGGCGATGCTGAACGCGATCTACGGCACGCCGCTGAAATGGGTGGTGATGTTCCTGCCGCTAGTGATGGTCTTCGCCTTCGGCGCGCTGATCAACCGCCTGTCGGCCCCGGCCGCGCAGCTGTTCTTCTATGTCTATGCTGCCGCCATGGGCCTGTCGCTGGCCTATATCTTCGCGGTGTTCACCGGCACCTCGATTGCCACCACCTTCCTCGTGACTGCCATCTCTTTCGCGTCGCTCAGCCTCTATGGCTACACGACGAAGAAAGATCTCAGCGGCATGGGCACCTTCCTGATGATGGGCCTGATCGGCCTGTTCGTCGCGATGATCGTGAACATGTTCATCGGCTCGGACGCGCTGCAATTCGCCATCTCGGTGATCGGTGTGCTGATCTTTGCTGGTCTGACCGCCTATGACACGCAGAACATCAAGAACACCTATGTGCAACATGCCGCGATGGGCGATCAGGAATGGCTGGCGAAATCCGCGATCATGGGCGCGCTGACCCTGTATCTCGACTTCATCA
Source organism: Gemmobacter fulvus (assembly GCF_018798885.1). Lineage (NCBI taxonomy): Bacteria > Pseudomonadati > Pseudomonadota > Alphaproteobacteria > Rhodobacterales > Paracoccaceae > Gemmobacter > Gemmobacter fulvus. Next base: position 1,048,105 of record NZ_CP076361.1, read on the forward strand.
ACCTGTTCATGTTCTTGCTGCAATTCATGGGCAACCGCGAATAAGCAGGGCTGCTACACCAGATGACACAGGGCCGGGGCATTCCCCGGCCCTTTTGTTTTAAGCGGCACAGGAAGGCATCCACCCACCACCGCAAATGAAAAAAGCCGCGCCCAAGGGGCACGGCTCTGTGGGTCAGGTCAGGCAGATCTTACTTGATCTTGCCTTCCTTGTATTCCACATGCTCCCGCTTCACGGGGTCATATTTCTTCACCACCATCTTCTCGGTCATGGTGCGGGCATTCTTCTTGGTCACATAGAAGTGCCCGGTGCCCGCCGTCGAGTTCAGACGGATCTTGATCGTCGCCGGCTTCGCCATAGTCGTCTCTCCTAGAGCCGGGAAAGCGGACCTTCCCGTTAAATCCTTGAAGCCTGCCTTTTAAGGATGGCGGCGGCAGAGTCAACAGCGAAACGCCCTTTCGCCGCCATGTTTTGCAGGGCGGCCCGGCTCAGGCCAGCGGTTTGCCCATATCGCGGTGAATCCCCGCCACTGCTGCCGGATCCAGCGCCAAGGCCTGCGCCAGACCGCGCAGATAGGCGCGTTCCGCCTCGGTATCCACCGCAATCGCCATGAGCGAGGCCGCATAGACCTGCGCCTTCACCGTGTCGCCTACCCCGGCTGCAAACCCCGCCAGATCCAGTGGTGCGTCCAGCTCCGCCTCGACAAAGGCGATCTCCGCCTCGGAGGCATCGCCCAGATGGCCCAGAATCGCCGCCCGCTCGGCGGGGTCGATGGCCCCATCCGCCTTGGCCGCCTGAATCATCGCCCGGATCATCAGACGCGCGTTTTCTTCGGCCAGCGGCCCGGCGGGCGTCGCCCCGGTCAGCGCACCCATCATGTCGCCCATGCTGCGCGCCCCGGCGGTGGCCGCCCCGGTCATCGCCGCCATCAGGCTGCCCAGACCGGCCTCTGCCGTCTCGGTCGCCCCGGCGGCCGTGGTGCCGAACTGCCCCACCATGTTGCGCACCGCCTCCTTGCCGCCGGGCAGGCCCAGCTTCTCGGCCATGGCCCCCATCTGATCGGCCATCCCGCCGGGCGCAGAGGCCCCGCGCAGGGCCTCTTTCATCGTCTCCATGCCACCTGCCTTGCGAAACTTGTCAACGCCCCGCGCTGCGGCAAATCCCACGGCAAGCGTGGCCAGTGTCTTGATGAAACTCATGCGACTCTCCCTTTGCTCAGGCCAGCATACCCCGGTTTGCCCTTTGCGCGAGAGACTTCGCACCGGCCCCCATCCTTCGCGCCGCCCCCCTGCCCTTGCACTTTGTCCAAATACTCAGACCCGGCCCGCCACAGCGCGCCACCCCCTCGGCCATGGGTGCCCCGGCCGCCGCTGCGGCCCGCGCCTGAGGGGGGCTCGATGCCCCCGAAGGCGCGGCCTGCTGTGATAGATTGCGCGGATGGCCTGTAAGCCGGATTCTGTCCAAGGGGTTGCCCCCTCTGGATGACCATTCCTCTGCCCCCGCCGTTACCGACGGGGTCTAGCTGCCAACCCGGGCCTTCTCAGGCTGAAGTGTCCCTGTGGAGGTCTCCGCGCCAGATGGCAGCGAACCTTTCCACGCGAGGCCCCTATTCGGCATTGCTCCGGGTGGGGCTTGCCGTGCCGTCCTTGTTGCCAAGTCCGCGGTGGGCTCTTACCCCACCGTTTCACCCTGACCATCGTGTGACCGATGGCAGACTCTTCTCTGTGGCGCTTTCCCTGGGGTTGCCCCCGCCGGGCGTTACCCGGCACCCTTCCTTCATGGAGTCCGGACTTTCCTCGCAGGGGTCGCCCCCCACGCGGTCATCCAGCCATCCGCGCGAGGGGCGGCTTACGCGGCGAAGGCCACCGCGTCAACGGGAAAGCGCGCCGCCAGATCCGCCGCCCATACGGCATCCACCGCATCCAGCGGCCCCTGCGCCATCGGACGAAAGCGCAGCCGGAACGCAGCCAGCAGCAGATCATCGGCCACATCGGGATAGCCGAAGCGCCGCGCATCGGCGCGAAAATCGCCCGGCTCCGCGCCCGGCTCGGGCCAGACCGACAGCCCGCGCCGCGCCAGACGCTGCCAATCGAATCGCGGCCCCGGATCGGCCTTGCGCCCCGGCGCCATGTCGCTATGCCCGATCACCCGCGCCGCAGGGATCTGCCAGCGCGCCATCACATCGGCCAGCACGCCCTCCAGCGCCGCCATCTGCGGCTCGGAAAACGGTGCATCGCCCGGATTGGCCAGTTCGATGCCGATGGACCGCGAGTTCACATCCTGCGCCCCGCCCCAGCCACCTGCCCCGGCGTGCCAGGCGCGCAGTTCTTCGGGCACAAGCGCCTGAACCGCGCCGCGTTCCGAAATCAGGTAATGCGCCGAGACTTCGGCAGCAGCATCACACAGCCGCGCCGCAGCCTCGGCACAGCTGGGCATCGCGGTGTAATGCAGCACGATCAGATCCGGCAGCACGCCATTGCGGCGCGGCCCGAAATTCGGCGAGGGAAACTCCGCACGCATCGGCATGATCGCGCCTTATTGCACGGCGTTGCGGAAGGGCGACGGATCCCAGCTGCAGGCGAAGCCATCGCCATCCGGGTCCAGCCCCTTGCGGTCCTTGTCCGGGCCACCGGCCTCAAGGAACGCGGTCTGCGCCAGATCGGCGGAAGCAAAGGCGGCACAGGCGCTTTCGGCGCTGCGCAATTGCAACGACGACCGTGAATAGACCGGTGTGCCCACCGGGTTCGAGGTCTTGAGCGCGAAATCCACGATATTCGGGCCCGAACTGCTGCGCGGTGCCAAAGGCACAGCCGGTGCTGGCATCACCGGCGTCACTGCGGTCATCGGGCTGGCGGCCAAGGGCGCAGCAGCGGGCGCGGTGCTGCCGATCACGGCCCCTGCGTTGGGGCTGCCGATCACCACCGGCACTGGCGGCACCGCACCGCCCCCGGCGGCGCGGTCAATCGCGGCGCCCAGACGTTCGGTTGAAAACCCGTTGGCGGGCGGGGTGCCCAGCGGCTGCGCGGCAACACCGCCCGGCACGATCGGCTGTGCGCCCGGGGCCAGCACCGGCGCGCCATTGCGCAAGGCGGCCTCGCGCTGTGCTTCATAGCTGCCATATTCCCCGAACCCGACCCCGGAGGCCGAATCCGGCACCGGTGCCGAACAGGCCGCAAGGGCAAGCGGCGACAAAAGCATCAAAGGCAGCATTACGCGACGCATGACAGTCTTCCCAAAGCTGAACCGGCCCCGCAGGGCCGGTTGTGACAGTCGATCTGGTGGCCGATTACCACCATTTCTGCGGCTTGGCCACAAAGCCCGCCGCACGTTCCAGAACATAAGCGTGATTCAGCAGATCACCCTCTTCCCAAGGCCGCCCGATCAGTTGCAGCCCCAGCGGCAGGCCATCCGGGTCCAGCCCGACCGGCACCGAAACCCCCGGCAACCCGGCCAGGTTCAGCGTCACGGTGAACACATCGTTCAGATACATGTCCACCGGATCGGCACTTGCCATCTCGCCCAGACCAAAGGCGGGGGTCGGCGTCGCGGGTGTCAGGATCGCATCGACCCCCGCCGCGAAAGCCTGTTCGAAATCCCGCTTGATCAACGCGCGCACCTTGCGGGCCCGGTTGTAATAAGCGTCATAGAACCCTGCCGACAGCACATAGGTGCCGATCATGATGCGGCGCTGCACCTCGGCCCCGAAGCCTTCGGCGCGGGTCTTTTCATACATCTCGGTGATGCCATCGCCCGCCGCCAGCTTGGCGCGGTGACCATAGCGCACCCCGTCATAGCGGGCGAGGTTGCTCGACGCTTCGGCGGGCGCGATGACGTAATAGGCGGGCAGCGCATATTTGGTATGCGGCAGCGAGACATCGACGATCTCGGCCCCGGCATCGCGCAGCATGTCGGTGCCCAGCGCCCAGATCCGGTCAATCTCGGGGCGCAGGCCCGCCACCCGATATTCGCGCGGAATCCCGATCTTCTTGCCGCGGATGTCGCCGGTCAGCGCCGCTTCGAAATCCGGCACCGCCATATCGGCGCTGGTGCTGTCTTTCGGGTCATGCCCGGCCATGGTGCCCAGCATGATCGCCGCATCGCGCACCGATTTGGTCATCGGCCCGGCCTGATCCAGCGACGAGGCATAGGCGATGATACCCCAGCGGCTGACCCGGCCATAGGTCGGCTTGATGCCGACGATGCCACAGAAGGCCGCAGGCTGACGGATCGACCCGCCCGTATCGGTGCCGGTCGCCGCAATGCACAGATCGCCCGCAACGGCAGAAGCCGAGCCGCCCGACGACCCGCCCGGGGTCAGCTCGCGGTCATCACTGCGCCAGGGGTTCACCGCCGGACCATAGCAGGACGACTCGTTCGACGAACCCATGGCGAATTCGTCCATGTTCAGCTTGCCCAGCATCACAGCGCCGGCATCGAACAGCTTGGCGGTCACGGTCGATTCATATTCGGGCCGGAAGCCTTCCAGAATGTTCGAGGCGGCCTGCGACGGCACGCCCTTGGTGCAGAACAGATCCTTGATGCCCAGCGGGATCCCGCAGAGATCCGGCGCATCGCCCGCCTTCAGCCGCGCATCCGCCGCCCGCGCCTGATCCAGCGCGATTTCGGGGGTTTTGTGCACATAGGCCGATAGCGCATCGCCCGCATCCATCGCCGTCAGGCAAGACATGGTCAGATCCACCGCCGACAGATCGCCCTTGCGCAGCGCATCGCGGGCTTCGGCCAGTGTCAGGCGGTTCGCCCCGCTTGTATCAGACATGCTCATTCCACCACCTTCGGCACGGCAAAGAACCCCTCGCGGGCATCGGGGGCGTTTTTCAGGACCAGAGCCTGAATATTGCCATCCGTCACCACATCCTCGCGGCGTTTCAGCCGCATCGGCGTGACCGAGGTCATCGGCTCGATGCCGGTCACATCCACTTCGTTCAGCTGTTCCATGAAGCCGAGGATATTGGACAGCTCGCCCGCCAGCGCCGGCAGGTCTCCCTCATCCACCTGGATACGGGCGAGTTTCGCCACCCGGCGTGCGGTTTCAACGTCGATCGACATGGGTCTGAACCCCCTTACAGATTTGCCTTCCGTTTAACGGCGCGGCGGCTGCGGTGCAAGCCGGGCGCGGCGGGGGGCTGTCATTTCCCGGTCACAGCCCTAGGTTAGGCGCGAAGAACCTATGGAAAGGATGTTACATGAAGATCATCTGGCTTGGCCATTCCGGCTTCCGCATCGAGATCGAACAGGCCGTTCTGCTGGTCGACCCCTGGCTGACCGGCAATCCGATGTTCCCCGAAGATCAGCGTGACGCCGCCCTGAACGGCGCGACCCATGTGCTGCTGACCCATGGCCATGGCGATCACGCAGGCGATGCCCTGGCCATTTCCAAACAGCTCGACATTCCTCTGGTGGGCAGTTTCGATATGATCTCGTTCTGGGAAGCCGATCAGGAGATCAAAGGCATCGGCTTCAACAAGGGCGGCACGGTGCTGCTGGATGGGGCCAAGGTGACCATGGTCAACGCCACCCATTCCTCGTCGATCCAGGGGCAGCAGGGGCCGATCTATGCCGGGGGCGAGGCGGGCTTCATGATCTCGGGCGAGGGTCAGACCATCTATCTGTCGGGTGATACCGATGTCATGGCCGATATGGGCTGGATGGCCGAATATCACCAACCCAATATCGGCATCCTGTCGGCAGGCGGGCATTTCACCATGGATATGGCCCGCGCCGCCTTTGCCGCGCGCAAATATTTCAACTTCTCGACCGTGATCCCCTGCCATTACCGCACCTTCCCGATCCTAGAACAGGATGCCAGCGCGCTGAAAGCGGGTCTGCCGCCGAATGTTCAGGTGATCGAGCCGCAGGTGATGGAGGCGATCATCCTCTGACCATCGGAGGCCGCCGCCCCGCGAAAAAGTCGCGCAGCAGGGTGGCGGCCTCTGCCTCGCTCAGCCCGTCATAGATTTCGGGCGCATGATGGCATTGCGGGTGGCTGAACACCCGCGCCCCCACCGCCACCCCTCCCGATTTCGGATCCGCCGCGCCATAATACAGCCGCGCGATGCGGGCCGCCGAGATGGCGGCGGCACACATCGGGCAGGGTTCCAGCGTCACATAAAGGTCATGCCCGGTCAGCCGCTCCTGCCCCAAGGCAGCACAGGCGGCGCGGATGGCCAGCATTTCGGCATGGGCGGTCGGGTCATGCAATTCGCGCGTGCGGTTCCCGGCCTGCGCCACCACCTGCCCGCCCGGCGCCACGATCACCGCCCCCACCGGCACCTCGCCGCGCGTCGCGGCCGCCCGCGCCTCGTCCAGCGCGATATCCATGTAACTGCGGAACCGGCTCACGCATTGCCCTTTCAACCTGAATAAAATACCCTCGGGGGTCCGGGGGCAGATGGCCTTCGGCGTCTGCTGCCTCAAAGTGGCCTCCTCATACATGCCGGACATCCCATGACAGAACAAGCCAAGCCGAAAGCTGCCACCCCGGAGGGAGAGCGCATCGCCAAGGTGCTGTCCCGCGCCGGTGTCGCCTCGCGCCGCGAGGCGGAACGGATGATCCAGCTGGGCGAAGTGTCGGTGAACGGCAAGGTGATCGACAGCCCGGCACTGAACGTCACCGCCAAGGACCGCATCACCGTGCGCGGCGAGCCGCTGGCGGCGCGGGAACCGGCGCGGCTGTGGCTGTATTACAAACCCGAAGGGCTGGTGACTTCGGCCTCGGATGAAAAGGGCCGCGACACGGTGTTCGACCACCTGCCCGAAGATCTGCCACGGGTGATGAGCGTGGGCCGCCTTGACCTCAATTCCGAGGGGCTGCTGCTGCTGACCAATGATGGCGAGCTGAAGCGGCGGCTGGAACTGCCCTCGACCGGCTGGCTGCGCAAATACCGGGTGCGGATCAAGGGCAACCCGACCGACCCCGAACTGGAGCCGCTGCGGGCGGGCATCGTGGTGGATGGCGAGCGCTTCCAGCCGATGATCGTCAGCCTTGACCGGATTCAGGGGGCGAATGCCTGGCTGACCGTGGGCCTGCGCGAAGGCAAGAATCGCGAGATCCGCCGCGCCATGACCCAGATCGGGCTGACCGTGAACCGGCTGATCCGGGTGTCTTACGGCCCGTTCCGTCTGGGTGATCTGGAACCGAATGGCGTGGAAGAGGTCAAGGGCCGGGTGTTGCGCGATCAGCTTGGCTTTGATCCCGATACCGGCGAAGAGCCCGAGGCGCGCCGACCGGCCAGCGCCCGCCCGGCACGCACCCGCGCCCCGCGCGAGGCAGGGCCTTCGCCCACCAAACCGCAGCGCAGTGCCGAGGCCCCGGCCAAGGCTGCACCGCGCAGCCGCACCGGCGGCAAACCGGCCAGCAGCAAAGGTGCTTTCCTTGCCCAATCGGCGCAGGGCTATCTGGAGGGCGTTGCCAAAGGCGGCAAACGCCCCTCTCCCGCCGCAAAACCGGGCGGCGGCAAACCCAGCGCGCCCCGCCCCACTTCGGCAGGGCGCGGCCCGTCCGGCACTGGCCCGCGTGGCGGGGCAAGTGGCGGCCCGCGCGGCGGCAAACCGGGGCGCGGCTGACCGCGAGGGGGAAATCCGTGTGGATTTTCCACTCGTTCCGCCTCTGGTATGGGGGCAATACCTCGCCTATAGTCTGAAAGCGGAATGAATTCTGCCGCGCCCCCTTTGCCCGTTGGAGGCCCGATGTCCGGCTCAAGCCTGCGAAACCTGAGCTTTGTCCTGCTTCTCGGGCTGATTCTCTATGTCGCCTTCTATGGAGGGGCCTGAGATGGCACAGCGGTTTGGCGGCAAATATTCGCCCGATGGATCGGTGAGCCGCAGCCATGATGCGGCCCCCGGCCCGACGCCCCCCAATCGGTTTGACGGCCAGCGCCCGGTGCGCGCCGGGGCCAGATCCAATCTGCTGTTCGTGGTGCCGCTGGTGTTTGGCCTGCGCGCGTTTCAGCAACCGCCTGCGGGCATGGCCTTCGGACTGGCCGCACTGGGGCTTTTGTTGCTGTCGGCCTGGCTGACGCGCGAAGGCATCCGGGCGCAGGACGCCTATGAGCAACGCCGCGTGGCCAAACGCCCCGCGATTCCGCGCAAGATCTTTGGCGCGGTTCTGATGGGGCTGGGCCTTGCCGCTGGTGGCATAATGAGCGACGGCGGCCCCGTCGCCGCGATCCTGTTCGGGGTCATCGGTGCGGCGCTGCATCTGTTCAGCTTTGGCCCCGATCCGCTGTCCGACAAGGGCGTGGCAGGGATCGACAGTTTCCAGACCGATCGTGTCGCCCGCGCGGTGGATGAGGCCGAAGCCTATCTGGGCGCGATGAAAGACGCGATCCTGCGCGCCGGGGACCGGGCACTGGAAACCCGGGTCGAGCGGTTCAGCACCGCCGCGCGCCAGCTGTTCCGCACCATCGAGGGCGACCCCGGCGATCTGACCGCCGCGCGCAAGTATCTGTCGGTCTATTTGATGGGTGCCCGCGATGCGACGGTGAAATTCGTCGATTTCTATGCCCAAAGCCGCGACGCCAAGGCCCGCGCCGACTATGAGGCGCTGCTGACCGATCTGGAAACCACCTTTGCCGCACGGTCGCAGGCGCTTCTGGCCAGCAATTCCGGGGATCTGGATGTCGAAATCCAGGTCCTGCGCGAGCGTCTTCGGTACGAGACGCCGCATCTTTGATGATCTGCGCGCATCTGCGCCCCAGTTGAGAGTATTGCCCGATGAGCACCGCCGTATCCCAATCTGCCGCCTCTGCCCTTGCCGAAGTGGAAAAAGTGACCGCCGTGATCCTGCCCGAACCCGGGAAGGACGTGGTGTCGCTGGCCGCCGCCCCCGCTCCGCTGGCTGATGACATCCGCAAGCGCATGGCAGAGCTGGACATGGGCAATACGCAGTCGATCATCTCGTTCGGGTCTGCCGCGCAGGCCGAATTGCAGGTGATCAGCCAGCAGATGCTGGCCGATGTGAAGAACAAGGATGTGGGCCCGGCAGGTGACAGCCTGCGTTCGATGGTCTCGACCATCCGGGGCTTTTCGGTCAGCGAACTCGATGTGCGCCGCAAGCGCAGCTGGTGGGAAAAGCTGCTGGGCCGCGCAGCGCCCTTCGCCAAATTCGTCGCCAAATACGAAGAGGTGCAGGCGCAGATCGACCGCGTGACCGCCACCCTGCTGGAACATGAACACAAGCTGTTGAAAGACATCAAAAGTCTGGATCAGCTTTATGCCAAGACGCTGGATTTCTATAACGAGCTGGCGCTGTACATCGCGGCGGGCGAGGCCAAGCTGGCCGAGCTGGATGCCAGCGTGATCCCGGCCAAAGAGGCCGAAGTGACCGCAGCCCCCAAAACCGAACAGGTGATGAAGGCGCAGGAGTTGCGCGATGTGCGCGCCGCCCGTGATGATCTGGAACGCCGGGTGCATGACCTGAAGCTGACGCGTCAGGTGACGATGCAATCGCTGCCCTCGATCCGTCTGGTGCAGGAAAACGACAAATCGCTGGTGACCAAGATCAACTCGACGCTGGTCAACACCGTGCCGCTTTGGGAAACCCAGCTGGCGCAGGCGGTGACGATCCAGCGCTCGCGCGAGGCGGCCGAATCGATCCGGGCGGCGAATGACCTGACGAATGAGCTGCTCACCTCCAACGCCAAGAACCTGCAAGAGACGAACCGCATCGTGCGCACCGAGATGGAGCGTGGCGTGTTCGATATCGAGGCGGTGAAACAGGCAAATGCCACATTGATCGCCACCATCAACGAAAGCCTCGCGATTGCCGATGATGGCAAGGCCAAACGCGCCGCCGCCGAGGCCGATCTGGTGAAGATGGAACTGGAACTGCGAGACACGCTGGCATCGGCCAAGGCCCGGCGTGACGGGGTTGGCACCAATGCCGGCACGGCTGTCTGACCGGAGGATATCGTGACCCAAAGCCAGCGCCGCGACCCGGCCCGCAAGGCCATTCTTGCCGCGCTGGCCTGTGCGGCGCTGGCGTCATGTGCCACGGCGCCGCCTGCGCCTCAGGCCGCCCTGCCGCGCCCGGTGGCCCGGCCCGCCGTGCCGGTGCCGCCGCCGGTGGCCCCTTCGGCGGAAAGTCAGGCGCTGGCGCTTTATTACGCGCAGGTGCAGGCCGATCTTCTGACGCAAGGGCTGCTGCGCACCGATGGCGGCGGCAAGGATGCGCCCTTCACCGATACGATGCTGACGGAAAACTTCATCCGCATCGCGCTCTATGACGAATATCGCCGCACCGGCGGTGGGTTGGTGGCGCAGGAAACGCAAAGCCGCCTGCGCCGCTGGGCTGCGCCGGTGCGGGTCAAGGTGGCGTTCGGGGCCTCTGTCTCGCCCGAGCGGCGGGCGACCGACCGGGCGCGCATCGCCTCGTATCTTGCCCGCCTCAGCAGCATCACCGGCCATTCGATCTCGCTCGCCGAAACCGGCGCGAATTTCTTCCTGCATATGGTGAACGAGGATGAGCGCCGCGCACTTGGCCCGGTGATTTCGGCCACGCTGCCGGATCTGTCGATGGCCGAAGTTTCGGGGCTGACCAATCTGCCGCGCTCGACCTATTGCATTGTCTATGCGCTGTCCGAAGGCAGTTCGTCGACCTATGCCCGCGCCTTTGCGGTGATCCGCGCCGAACACCCGGATCTGCTGCGCTTGTCGTGCATCCATGAAGAGATCGCGCAGGGTCTTGGCCTTGCCAATGACAGCCCGCTGGCCCGCCCGTCGATCTTCAACGATGACGAGGAATTTGCGCTGCTGACGCGGCAGGACGAGCTGATGCTGAAGATGCTTTATGACCCTGCGCTGCATCCCGGCATGGGCGCCGCCGAGGCCCGGCCCATCGCGCGCAGCATCGCGGCCCGGCTGATCGGTGGCGACAGCTGATCCCGGCACAGGCAAGCAACCGAGATTTGAACACGGGAGCCGAAACCGACGCGCGAAAAGGCTTCAAACCTGCCACGCCTCGGCTATGTTACCCGACAACGGGGCAGCCGCCCTCTCTTGATGGCACGACGTGGTGCCCAGTGTGAAAGGCCAAGGCCATGGTGTTCGATTTCCTCAAAGGCGAATTCATTGATGTCATCAGCTGGCTGGATGACAGCCGCGATACGATGGTCTGGCGGTTCGAACGGCGCGGTCAGGCGATCAAATACGGCGCCAAACTGACGGTGCGCGAGGGGCAGGCGGCGGTTTTCGTGCATGAGGGGCAGTTGGCCGATGTGTTCGGCCCCGGTCTCTACATGCTTGAGACCAACAACATGCCGATCATGACCACCTTGCAGCATTGGGATCACGGCTTTGATTCGCCGTTCAAGTCCGAGGTCTATTTCGTCAACACCACCCGCTTCAACGATCTGAAATGGGGCACCAAGAATCCGATCATGTGCCGCGACCCGGAATTCGGCCCGGTGCGCCTGCGCGCCTTCGGCACCTATTCGATGCGGGTATCGGACCCCGGTAAGTTCCTGCAAGAGGTGGTGGGCACCGATGGCGAATTCACCGCCGATGAAATCAGCTTTCAGATCCGCAATGTGATCGTGCAGGAAATGAGCCGGGTTCTGGCCGGATCCGGGATTCCCGTGCTCGACATGGCGGCGAATACCGCCGATCTGGGCAAGCTGATCGCAACGGCGATTGCGCCCAAGATTGCCGATTACGGGCTGACCCTGCCGGAATTCTACATCGAGAATATCAGCCTGCCCGAAGAGGTGGAAAAGGTGCTGGACAAGCGCACCTCCATCGGCATCGCGGGGGATCTGAACAAATACATGCAGTTCAATGCCGCCGAGGCGATGAATGCCCCCGGCGGGGCGATGGGCGGCGCAATCGGCGCGGGCATGGGGGCCGCGATGGGCCTTGGCATGGCACAGCAGATGCAGCCCGGCCCCTGGGGCGCGGCCCCCGCCGCCCCTGCGGCAGCCGCACCGCCGCCGCCCCCGCCGCCGCCTGCCGGTGCAAGACAATGGCATGTCGCCGAAAACGGTGCGACCAAAGGCCCGTTCTCCGAGGCCGACTTGCAGGCCATGGTGGCCTCGGGCGCGCTCAGCCGGAGCAGCCATGTGTGGTCTGCCGGGCAGGATGGCTGGCGCACTGCTGCCGAAACCGAGCTTGCACGGCTGTTCAGCATGGTGCCGCCCCCGCCCCCCGGAGCCTGACCCGTGAGCGAAACTGAAACGCGCTTTCCCTGCTCCAGCTGCGGGGCGGATCTGCGCTTTGCGCCGGGCCAGACCTCGTTGCGCTGCGATCACTGCGGCCATGTGCAGGAAATCCCCGCCGCCGGTCCGCGCGCCAAGGCGCGCCGCATGGGCGAGCTGGATCTGCATCAGGCGCTGGCCAATACCCTGCCGCCCGGCGCGATGGAGGAGGTGCGCACCACGCCCTGCCCGTCCTGTGGATCACTGGTGGAGTTTCAGGGGGCGCAACACGCCACCGAATGTCCGTTCTGCGCCACCCCGGTTGTCATCGGCACCGGCACCAACCGCCAGATCAAGCCGCAAGCCGTGCTGCCCTTCGCACTGGAGGAACGGGCAGCGCGCGCGGCGATGGTTTCGTGGCTGGGCCGGTTGTGGTTTGCGCCGAACGGGCTGGTCGATTATGCCCGCAAGGGCCGGGCGCTGAACGGGCTGTATGTGCCCTACTGGACCTTCGATGCCCGCACCCGCAGCGAGTACAGCGGCCAGCGCGGCGAATACTACTATGAAACCCGCACCGTCACCGTGGATGGCAAACAACGTCAGGAGCAGGTGCGCAAAACCCGCTGGTATGCCGCAAGGGGCCGGGTGGCCCGCGTCTTTGACGATGTTCTGGTGCTGGCCAGCCAGTCGCTGCCCCGGCGGTATACCGATGCGCTGGCGCCCTGGGATCTGACGCAGCTCACCCCCTATGCCGCCGATTATCTGGCAGGCTTCACCGCCGAAGGCTACACCATCGGGCTGGAGGAAGGCTGGGCGCGCGGGCAAGAGGTGATGGCCGGTGTCATCCATCAGGACGTGCGCGCCGATATCGGCGGCGATGAACAGCGCGTCAGCAGCATTGATACCGAATATTCGGCGGAAACCTTCAAGCACATCCTGCTGCCGGTCTGGATGGCGGCCTATAAATACAACGGCAAGACCTATCGGTTCGTGGTGAATGGCCAGACCGGCAAGGTGCAGGGCGAACGGCCCTATTCCGCGTGGAAGATTGCCTTTGCCGTGCTCGTGGCGCTGATCCTCGCCGGGGCGGCGGCCTATTTCAGCAAATAGCCGATCATCGCTGGCCCCCGCTACCCGGCGCGGGGCCAGCAAGATTGACTCCGCCCCGCCCTCGGGCGATAGCCAGCCATCCCGAACCCGGAGTGCCCCATGCGCGTTCTCGACCAAGCCCGTATCCCGGAACTGCCCAATCCCTATTTCGGGAAAGTGCGCGACTGCTATGATCTGCCGCCAAGCGCCGATCAGCCAGAGGGGCGGCGCATCCTGATCTCGTCCGACCGGATCAGCGCATTTGACCGGATTCTGGCCGCGATCCCGTTCAAGGGTCAGGTGCTGACACAGACCGCGCGCTTCTGGTTCGATCACACGCAGGACATCTGCCCCAATCACGTTCTGACCTATCCCGATCCGAATGTGGTGATCGGCAAGCGGCTGACCATTCTGCCGGTGGAAATCGTGGTGCGCGGTTATCTGGCGGGCACCACCGGCACCTCGGTTCTGACCCTGTATAAAAAGGGCCAGCGCGCGATGTATGGCCACACCCTGCCCGACGGGCTGCGCGACAATCAGGCGCTGCCGCAAGCCATCATCACCCCGACCTCCAAGGCGTTCGACGGCGGCCATGACGAGCCGCTGACCGCCGCCGAAATCGTGCAGCAAGGTCTGCTGACGCAAGCACAATGGGATGACGTGTCGGCCAAGGCCTTGGCACTGTTTGCCCGTGGACAGGCGATGGCCGCCGTGCGCGGCCTGATCCTTGTGGATACCAAATACGAATTCGGCACCGATGCCGCGGGCAATATCCTGCTCGCGGACGAGATCCATACGCCCGACAGCAGCCGTTATTGGCTGGCCGATGGGTATGAGGCGGCGCTGCGCGACGGCAGCCGCCCGCCCAGCTTTGACAAGGACGTGATCCGCGCCTGGGTCGCCGCCCGCTGCGACCCCTATCAGGACGACATCCCCGAAATCCCCGCCGAGATGATCGAGGCAACCTCGAAAGTCTATATTCAGGCCTATGAGGCGATCACCGGCACAGCCTTTGTGCCCGATCTGTCTGGCCCCACCGTTCTGGACCGCGTGCGCAGCAATCTGGCGCCATTCTTCACCGCCTGAGCAAATGTTTGCGCTAACATCGCGCAATCGGGTATAAGCGCCAAAACACCGGGGAGGTTGAAATGATTCTGAGCTGTGGTGAGGCGCTCATTGACATGCTGCCGCGCGAAAGCACGCTGGGCGAGGCCGCCTTTGCCCCCTATGCGGGTGGGGCGGTGTTCAACACGGCGATGGCGCTGGGGCGGCTGGGCGCGCCTTCGGCGTTTTTCTCGGGCCTGTCCACCGACATGCTGGGGCAGATCCTGATTGACACGCTGACCGCCTCCAAGGTCGATACCGGCTTTGCCGCTCGCTCGGCCCGCCCGACCACCGTTGCCTTTGTCAAACTGGTGGATGGTCAGGCGACCTATGCCTTTTACGATGAAAACACGGCGGGCCGGATGCTGGCGATTGCCGACCTGCCTGCCCTGCCCTCCGACTGCGACGCGCTGTTCTTCGGCGGCATCTCTTTGGTCAATGACCCTGCCGCCGCCACCTATGAGGCGCTGCAAATGCGCGAGGCCCCGACCCGCGTGACGATGATCGACCCCAATATCCGCCCCGGCTTCATCACCGATGAGACAGGTTATCGCGCCCGCATCGGCCGGATGATCGTCCGCGCCGATATCGTCAAACTTTCGGACGAAGATCTGCATTGGCTGATGGGCAAGGGCGATGTGACCGAACTGGCCCGCAGCCTTGTGGCACAGGGGCCGAAAGTGGTGTTCATCACCGAAGGTGCGGCGGGCGCGCGGGCCGTCACCGCCACGCAGGACCGCTTTGTCGCCGCTACCAAGGTCACCGTGGCCGATACCGTGGGCGCGGGCGATACGTTCAACGCGGGCGTGCTGGCGGCGCTGCATGACGCGGGCGCGCTGACCAAAGCCGCCGTGGCGGCGCTGCCCGATGCGGTTCTGGATGCCGCGCTGACCCTTGGCACCCGCGCCGCCGCCATCACCGTCAGCCGCGCCGGGGCCAATCCGCCCTGGCGGCACGAGCTGTGAGGGCGGTTGTCCAACGCGTCAGCCGGGCCTCGGTCACGGTGGACGGGCAGATCACCGGCGAGATTGGCGCGGGGCTGCTGATCCTCGTCTGTGCCATGCAGGGCGATGCCGAGGCGCAGGCCGATCACCTGGCCTCCAAGATTGCCAAACTGCGAATCTTCAAGGATGAGGCAGGCAAGATGAACCGCTCGGTCCGCGATATCGGCGGGGCCTGCCTGATCGTCAGCCAGTTCACGCTGGCCGCCGATCTGCGCGGCAACCGCCCCGGCTTTTCGACCGCCGCCGCCCCCGAGGACGGCAATCGGCTTTATGCCTATTTCACCAAACGTATGCAGGCCGAGGGCCTGCCCACCGCCAATGGTATTTTCGGGGCCGATATGGCGGTGGAACTGGTGAATGACGGGCCGGTGACCATCTGGATGGACACCGCCCTATAACGGCGCAGTGGCCCAATCGCAGCTCAATTGAACGGATTGCCGTCGCCCTCATCCGCCAGCGCATCCACACATTCCGTCAGCGCCCGGATCGACGCCGAAGACCCGGCGAGCGAATAGCTTTGAACCTTTGATCCGCTGTCATTGCTCAGATGCAGGGTGCTGCCGCCGACGACCTCCATCAGAAACCGAGTGGAGGCATCGCCTTCGGGCAGGTTGAACAGCACCGAATTCTGATACAGCTCCGCATCGCTCAGCGACCAGGGCGACCGCCGGTCCACCTGCACGCCCAGATCGGCGCTGCCGCCATCCGAAAAATCCCAGCTGGTGGAATAGAACTGCAATTTCACCGGGTTCCACGGATCAGCCCAGACCGAGAACGTGTCATCGCCATCGGAAACCTGCGCCACACAGGAAAACGAGCCATCGTCAAACCCGACGATCTCCACCATCCAGTGTTTGTGGGTGAACAGCCGCTCCGACACCGGATCGGCCATCCCACCCTGAGCCGCAACAAGGCCCGCCACCAGAACTGCACCTGCAAACACGCCGCGTGCCATCAGTATTCTCCCACAACCCACGCCATCAACTTTTGGCGAGGCCGCAGATTTCCGCAAGCCTGTTTGTTGACGCAACGTTAGGCTTTTGCCTGCCACTCCCATGCCTGGGTGAACTGGCCCAACACCGCCTGCACCGCCGCCGTATCGCCCTGCGGCGACAGACGGGCCACCAGCCCGCGTTTCTTGTCCTCGACCACCTCGACCACGCGCGGGGCAAGACCGGCTTCGGCCAAGGCGGCGTTGTAGATGCGGATGATGGCCCGGCGGCGCAGATCCGGCTTGAAGACCTTGCCGACGGCGGTCTTGGGCAGTTCCGACAGGATCTCGATATGTTTCGGCACGGCAGCGCGTTCATGGATATGCGCCTTGGCATAGTCCAGCAACGCCGCCTCGGTGACTGTCGCCCCGGCCACCAGTTCCACATAGGCGCAGGGCAATTCGCCCGAATGGGCGTCGGGCTGGCCGATGGCCCCGACAAAACTGACCGCCTCATGGCCCATCAGCGCCTCTTCGATCACGGCGGGGTCGATGTTGTGGCCGCCCCGGATGATCAGATCCTTGGCGCGGCCGGTGATGAACAGATAACCGTCGCCATCCAGCCGCCCCAGATCGCCGGTGCGCAGATAGCGGCCTTCGGCAAACAGCGTGCGATTCTTGTCGACCTCGGTATAGGTCGAGCCTTCAAACACGCCGGGATTGGCGACACAGATTTCGCCCACCTCATCCACCCCCGCCTCGCGGAACCCGCCCGTGCCATCGGTGTTCAGGATCCGCACATGGGTATAGGGGAAGGGAATCCCGACCGAGCCGATTTTCTTGTTGCCATCCGGCGGGTTGACCGACACGAGGCAGGTGCATTCCGTCAGGCCGTAGCCCTCCACGATCTGCACGCCGGTCGCCTTTTCAAAGCGGTTGAACAGTTCGATCGGCAGCGGGGCCGAGCCAGAAAACGCCCCGCGCAGCGTGCTGACATCTGCGTTGATCGGGCGCTGCATCAGCGCGGCCAGCGCCGTGGGCACCGTGACCATATAGGTCACTTTCCAACGTTCGATCAGCTTCCAGAAATTGTCGAACACACCATCGCCGCGATAGCCCGCCGGTGTCGGAAACACGACATGCGCGCCGCTGGCGATCATCGACATCAGAATGGGATAGACCGCGAACACATGGAACAGCGGCAGCGGGCACAGGACAATATCGGTTTCACGGAACAGCAGGCGATGCCCCAGCCAGCCGTTATAGACCATGCCCGATACCTTGTGCTGGGCCACCTTGGGCATTCCGGTGGTGCCGCCGGTGTGGAAATAGGCCGCCACCCGGTCAGCGGTCTGATCGGTGAAGGTCAGCCGGTCTGCGGGCTGGCGTTTCAGTTCGGCATGAAAGCTTTTGACATTGGCGCTATGGCTCACTGTGCCCTTGGGCCGCAGGAAATGCGCAATCCATTTTTTCGGCGGTTTAAGGTAACGCAGCAGATCAATTTCCAGCACGGTCTTGACCGATGGCGCATGTTTCACCGCCTCGGCCACCTTGGCCGACAGTTCCGTCTTGGGAAAGGCGCGCAAGGTGACAACGACCTTGGCCTTGGTTTCGCGCAGGATGGCGCTGATCTGCTCGGCCTCCAGCAGCGGATTGATCGGGTTGGCAATGCCCGCCACCATGCCGCCCAACAGCGTGAACACGGTTTCGGAACAATTGGGCAGCACATAGGCCACCACATCGCGCTCGCCCACCCCAAGGCTGCGGAACAGATTGGCGGCCTGCGTGGTGCGCGCGTGCAAGTCGGCCCAGGTCAGGGTTTCCGAGGCATCCTGCGGGCCGGAGGTCAGCTGATAGGACACCGCAGGCCGGGCACCATGCGCCGCCTTCGCCCGGCTGAGAAATTCATGGATGCTGCGCGCCGCGCCGCGCGCTTCCCATGTCTTTTCCGCCTCGATGGCCTTGATATCGGCCAGATTGGCAAAGCTTCCCATCGCAGTCTCCTCCCCTGCTCCCGGTGCGCCGGGATCTGTTCTTTCTGCGAAAATGCGGGGTTTACGCCCCTCTCGCAAGACATCGCTGTGGCGACAACGCAACGTCAGAGCCGAAGTGTAGGGCCAAACGCCGCGTCACGTCCCGCCTGTCTGTCGTCCTCGGGATAAAAAACGCAGCGACCGGAGGAGGCGGCCGCCGCGTCTGTGCCGTCAGGCCTGCGGGATGCGCAGCATCTGCCCCGGATAGATCTTGTCGGGATGCGACAGCATCGGCTTGTTGGCCTCGAAGATCTCGGTATAGCGGTTGGCATTGCCCAGCGTTGCCTTGGCAATGGCCGACAGCGTGTCGCCCTTCTTCACGGTGTGGAACACGGGGGCCGCGGCATCCAGGTGGTCTTCGGCCTCGACCTCGGCCACGCCAGCCACATTACCCACCGCAAGGATCACCTTTTCCTGTGCTTCCGGCGTGGCGGCCTTGCCCGAAAGCACCACCTTGTCGCCCTGCACCTTGATCTCGACGCCCTTGGCATCCAGGCCCAGCTTTTCAACCTCGGCCTTCAGCGCCGCCTCTTTGGCGGCTGCCGCCTCGGGGGCCTCTGCCGCTTCGGCCTTGGACCCGAAGAGCGAGCTGCCCGCGTCTTTCACAAATGACCACAAACCCATGATGATACTCCTTGTTCACCAGCTCCGGCAGCCTCATGCTGCCACAGCCGGAGCGTTGCACAGGAACAATGTCGCAGGCGCGACAGTGGTTCCAGCGGAGAAATGCGCCGAAATTCCCCCTGCGCGGGATCAGGCCTGCCCATCGGTGAATTGCAGCCGGGCAAGGCGGGCATAAAGGCCGCCCTCTGCCACCAGCGCCTCATGCGTGCCCTGCGCCACGATGCGGCCCTGATCAAAGACCACGATGCGATCGGCGCGTTTCACGGTGGCAAGGCGGTGCGCCACGACAAGCGTGGTGCGGCCTTCGGCCAACCGCTCCACCGCCGCCTGCACGGCGCGTTCGCTTTCGGCATCCAGCGCAGAGGTCGCCTCGTCCAGCAGCAGCACCGGGGCATCGCGCAGAATGGCGCGGGCAATCGCCACCCGCTGCCGCTGCCCGCCCGACAGCATCACGCCCCGCTCGCCCAGCGCGGTGTCATAGCCTTCGGGCAGCGCGGTCAGGAAGTCATGCGCGGCGGCGGCACGGGCGGCGGCCTCTACTTCGGCATCGCTGGCCTCGGGGCGACCAAAGCGGATATTGTCCCGCGCCGTTGCAGCAAAGATCACCGGATCCTGCGGCACAAGCGCCAGCGCCCGGCGGAAATCGCCGCGCGCCATATCGCGCAGGTCGATCCCGTCCAGCGTGACGCGCCCCTGCTGCGGATCGTAGAACCGTTGCAGCAATTGCAGGATGGTGGTCTTGCCCGCCCCCGACGGGCCGACCAGCGCCACGGTTTCACCAGGCAGCACATGCAGATCAACGCCGTTCAGCGCCGAGGTATCGGGCCGCGCCGGATAGGCGAAATGCAGCCCCTCGAAGCGGATCTCACCGCGCACCGGGCGCGGCAGTGCCTGCGGCTGCGCCGGATCCTGCACCGTGTCGGTGGTGTGCAGCAGCTCCACCAACCGCTCGGTCGCGCCTGCCGCCCGCTGCAATTCGCCCCAGATTTCCGACAAGGCCCCGACAGCCCCGGCCACCATCACCGCATAGATGACGAATTGCACCAGCTCGCCCGCGCTCATCGCCCCCGCGCGCACGTCCCGCGCGCCGATCCACAGCACCCCGACAATGCCGGTGAACACCAGAAAGATCACGATCACCGTCATCACGGCGCGGGTGCCGATGCGGGTGCGGGCCGAAGCGAAGGATTTTTCGGTCACATCGGCAAAGGCCGCGCGGGTGCGCGCCTCATGGGTATAGGCCTGCACGGTCTGCACCGCTGACAGCGCCTCGGCGGCGGCACCGGACGAGGCGGCAATCCAATCCTGATTGTCGCGGCTCAGCGCGCGCAGGCGGCGGCCCAGCAGCACGATGGGCACGATCACTACCGGCACGATCAGCAGCACCAGCCCGGTCAGCTTGGCCGAGGTGAAGAACAGGAACACCAGCCCGCCCAGCAGCAGCAGCACGTTGCGCAAGGCGACAGAGACCGACGAGCCGATCACCGACAGGATCAGCGTGGTGTCGGTCGTCAAGCGCGACAGCACCTCGCCGGTCAGGATCCGTTCAAAAAACGCAGGCGACAGGCCCGAGATCCGGTCGAACAGCGCCCGGCGAATGTCCGCCACCACGCGTTCGCCCAAGCGGGTGACAAGGTAATACCGCGCCCCCGTGCCCAGCGCCAGGGCGGCTGCAATCAGCAGGGCCGCGCCAAAATACTGGTCCAGCAGCTCGGCCGAGCCGGTGTTGAAATTGTCCACCACCCGCCGCACCGCCAGCGGCAGGATCAGGCTGACCGTCGCGGTCAGCGTCAACGCCGCCAAGGCCGCGAGCACCATGATCCGATAGGGCGCAAGGAAGGGCCGCAGCCCGGCCAGGGCACCTACACGTTTCGATGCCGCCCGGTCGGGCAGGGATGACGGTCCTCGGGCCATGGCGTTCTCCTGTCTTGCGTGCCGGGTTTAGGGGGTCTGCCTGCGCGGAGCAAGCGCGACGAATGGACGCCGCCCCGCCGCACAGGGGGTTTAACCTGCCGCCGCGCTGTGACAGGCTGGCGGCAGGAGACGAACCATGACCTGCCGCCCTCTTGCATCTGTGACCTGCGGCCTGCGGGCCCGACCGGCGCGTGTTCGCAGATATGGTCCTGTTCCTGAGCGGTTTTTCGCAAAGCGCACCCCGCCTCGGTTTGTATCTTGCGCGGGCGGCGCTATGTCCAGGCAGCGCCGGACCGGGTCCGAAAGGCCCGCGCCGCACAGCCCCACGGGCCTACCCCCAATTTCTGCCTCACACAGGGATGCCATCGCATGACCCAATTTTTCACCAGTTCCGACGGGGCACAGATCGCCTATTCCGATACCGGCGACGGACTGCCGCTGCTGTGCCTTGCCGGGTTGACGCGCACGATGGCGGATTTTGACTATCTTGCCCCACATCTGCCACCGTTGCGCCTGATCCGCATGGATTATCGCGGGCGCGGCGCCAGCGCATGGACCGGGGCCACCACCTATACCGTGCCGCAAGAGGGGAGCGATGCGCTGGAATTGCTGGATCATCTGGGCGTCGCGCAGGCGGCGGTGCTGGGCACCTCGCGCGGCGGGCTGATTGCGATGCTGCTGGCGGCGGTCGCCAAACCGCGCCTTCTGGGCATCTGCCTCAATGACATCGGCCCGGTGATCGACCGGCCGGGGCTGGAGCGGATCTTTGACTACGTCGGGCGCAATCCCAATGCCAAAACCCATGCGGCGCTGGCCGCCGCCCTGCCCCGCAACATGCCGGGTTTTGCCAATGTGCCCGAGGCGCGCTGGCTGGAAGAGGCGCAAAAGCACTATACCCAATCGGAGCGTGGGCTGCGCATCACCTATGATCCCGCCCTGCGCGACGCCTTCCTTGCGGCCTTCCAAGGCCCCGAGGTCGATGCCTGGCCGCTGTTCGATGCCTGTGTCGGCCTTCCTCTGGCGCTGATCCGGGGCGCGAATTCCGATCTGCTGTCGCCCGCAACGGTCGCGGAAATGCAGCGCCGCGCCCCCGACATGCTGGTGGCCGAGGTGCCCGACCGCGCCCATATCCCCTTTCTGGATGAACCGCCGGCTCTGGCCGTCATCCGCCGCTGGCTGGAGACCATGACATGAGCGATATCGCACGGATCGAAGCCGCCAGTTTCCGTCTGGCCGGGCATGCCGTCCGCACACCGCTGCTCGGCTCGTCCTTTCTGAACGAGATTGCCGGGCGGCGCGTCTGGGTGAAGGCCGAATGTCTGCAACATACCGGATCATTCAAATTCCGTGGCGGCTGGGCGGCGGTGTCGGCTCTGACACCAGACCAGCGCGCGGCGGGGGTCATCGCCTATTCCTCGGGCAATCATGCGCAGGGGGTGGCACTGGCCGCCGCCCGGCACGAAGCGCCCTGCGTCATCATCATGCCCTCGGACGCGCCGCGTCTCAAGATCGCCAATACGAGGGCCTATGGGGCCGAGGTCGTGCTTTATGACCGCGTGCGCGAAAACCGCGATGCCATCGGGGCGCGGCTTGCGGCGGCGCGCGGGCTGACCCTGATCCGCCCCTATGACGAGCCAGAGGTGATTGCCGGGCAGGGCACAACCGGGCTGGAGATTGCCGAACAGGCAGTGGAACTGGGCATCCGACATGCCGATGTGCTGGTATGCTGCGGCGGTGGTGGCCTGACGGCCGGCATTGCGCTGGCGCTGGAAAGCCGCGCCCCCGCCCTGCGCCCGCGCCCCTGCGAACCCGAAGGCTTTGACGATACCGCCCGCAGCCTGGCCAGCGGATCGGTGCAGCGCAATGCGCGGGCGGCAGGGTCGCTTTGTGATGCGATCGTGACCCCTGCCCCCGGCGCGATCACCTTTCCAATCAACCAGCGGCTCTGCGGCCCCGGGTTGGTGGTCAGTGATGAAGAGGCGATGCGCGCCATCGCCCTCGCCTTCACCCGGCTGAAACTGGTGCTGGAGCCGGGCGGCGCCGTGGCGCTGGCTGCCGCCCTGTTCCGCCGTGACCAGATCGAAGGTGAAGACGTGATCGCCGTGGCGACAGGCGGCAATATCGACGCCGATCTGTTCCAGACCGCCCTGACCCATTACGCAGGCTGACCGATGAGCATTGCCTATCTGCCCGATCTGCGGCTGCATTACCGGGAGGACGGCCCGAAATCCGGCCCGGCGGTGGTGTTTGCCCATGCGCTTGGTCTGGATCTGACGCTCTGGGATGCGGTGCTGCCGCTGCTGCCGCCGGGCCTGCGGTTGATCCGCTATGACCTGCGTGGCCATGGCGGATCGGATGTGCCGACGCCCCCCTATGCCATGGGGGCGCTGGTGCGCGATGCCGAACGGCTGCTGGATCATCTGGCGGTCAAGGACTGCGTTTTTGTCGGCCTGTCGCTCGGCGGGCTGGTGACGCAGGGGCTGGCGGTCAAGCGGCTGGATCTGGTCCGCGCCATGGTACTCAGCAATACCGCCCCCCGGATCGGCATTGCCACGCAATGGCACGACCGGATCGCCGCCGTGGCCGCACAGGGCATGGAGGCGGTCGCCCAGCCCACGATGGAGCGGTGGTTTTCGCGCCGGTTCCGTGCCGAAGGCCACGATGCAGCCTGGCGCGACCGGCTGCTGGCCTGCCCCCCTGCCGGATATATGGGCTGCTGCGCCGCGATTGCGGGCGCGGATTTCTATACCCCGACCGCCAGCCTGACCCTGCCCACACTGGTCATCGCGGGCAGCGAGGATGGCTCCACCCCGCCCGATCTGGTGCGCGAAACCGCCGGTCTGGTGCGGGGGTCCGAATATCACCTGCTGCGCGGCGCAGGCCATCTGCCCCCCGTCGATCAGCCCGCCGCCTTCGCCACCCTGCTCGGCACCTTTCTCGACCGGATCGGCCATATCTGAATCGAACATTCAGCCGCCCGCCCCATACCCTCGCCCGATGTGAAGATTGACCCGGAAAGACCTGAGAACATGCGCTTTCTTTTCGTTCACGGCTCCTGCCATGGCGCATGGTGCTGGCGCGATGTCTTGCCGTTTTTCAACATGGCCACCGCCATAGACCTGCCGCGCAGCCCACCCGCGCAGGTCACGCTCGATCACTATGCGCGGACGATCTGTGGCCAGCTGACCGAACCCACCATCCTCGTCGGCCATTCCGCAGGCGGCTTTGCCATCACCGCCGCCGCCGAACAGGCACCGCATCTGGTGCGTGGCCTGATCCATGTCTGCGCCTATGTGCCGGTGTCGGGCCAGAGCCTGGCACAGATGCGCCGCGCCGGGCCGTCACAGCCGCTGGCAGGCACGCTGCGCCTCAGCGCCGACCGCGCGGCGTTTGACTTTGATCCGGCCCGGGTCAGCGATATCCTCTATCACGACTGCCCGCCCGACCGCATCGCCTTTGCCAGACAGCACCTCAGCCCCGAGCCGGTCCAGCCGCAGGAAACCGCGCTGACGCTGCACCACGCGCCGCATCTGCCGCGCGCCTATGTCGCCTGTGAGACAGACCGCGCCATACCGCCCGCGTATCAGGTCACCATGGCAGGCCGGATGCCGCGCCGCGATCTGCCCTCCGGCCATTCACCCTTCTTTGCCATGCCAGACCGCCTTGCCGACGCGCTGCACCACCTTGCCGCTGCGATGTAACCCTGCCCCTTCCGCGTCGAGCCTCTCATGCGCCCCAATCTTGCCCTCACCTTCATCCTGCTGACCGTCCTGCTGGATGCCATCGGCATCGGCCTCATCTTTCCTGTGATGCCGGATCTGATGATCGAGGTGACCGGGCGCAGCCTCGCAGATGCCGCCCTCTGGGGCGGGGTGCTGACCGCCGCCTTTGCGGTGATGCAGTTTCTGTGCGGACCGATCGTCGGCAATCTCTCCGACAGATTCGGGCGCAGGTCGGTGCTGCTCACCTCGCTGGCGGTGATGGCGCTGGATTATGTGCTGATGGCCCTTGCCCATACGGTCTGGCTGCTGCTGATCGGGCGCATCATCGCAGGCATGGCAGCGGCCACCCACAGCACGGCCAATGCCTATGTGGCCGATATCACCGCCCCGGACGACCGCGCCAAACGCTTTGGCCTGATCGGGGCCGCCTTCGGCGCGGGCTTCGTCGCCGGGCCGATGATCGGCGGCCTGCTGGCCGGGATCGACAGCCGCGCCCCCTTCTGGGCCGCCGCCCTGCTGGCGGCTGGCAATTTCGCCTTTGGCCTGCTGATCCTGCCCGAAAGCCTGCGCCCGGATCTGCGCCGCCCCTTCACCCTGGCCCGCGCCAATCCGCTCTCCTCCTTTGCCGCCATCCGCCGCCTGCCCGGGCTCAAGCCGCTGCTGCTGGTCAGCTTTATCTACGCCGTCACCTTCAACGTCTGGCCCGCGATCTGGAGCTATTACGGCAAGGCCGCCTTCGGCTGGGATGCTTGGTGGATCGGCCTGTCGCTGGCGATCTTCGGCATTTGCATGGCCGTATCACAGGCCACGCTGATGCAGCCGATGATCACACGCTTTGGCGAACGCCGCACCGCCCTGATCGGCATGGCTGCCGAAGTCACCACCTATGGCTTCTACGCCTTTGTCAGCTCCGGCCTGCTGGCCCTGCTGTTCACCCCGATCTCGGCCTTTGGCGGCGTCACCGGCCCGGCCTTGCATGCGATGATGTCGCGCGCCACCCCGGAAACCCAGCAGGGCGAATTGCAGGGCATCGCCACCTCGCTCAACGCCCTCTCGATGATCCTGGCCCCGCTGGTGATGACCTGGATCTTCGGCATCTTCACGCGCGACGCCGCGCCCTTCCATTGGCCCGGCGCGCCTTTCCTGCTCTCCGCCCTGCTGATGGTCGCTGCCGTCGTGGTCTTTGTCGTGAAAACGCGCGAGCCCGGCACACCTGCCGCCTAGGTTCATCTTGGCAAAAATATCCTGCGGGGGTCCGGGGGCGCAAAGCCCCCGGTGCTCCGGTGTGAAAGGGCGCTGACATGAAGCTGCAAGACCTCGAGATTTTCGTCGTGGCCCCCCCCGCGCCCGGCTGGGGCGGGCGCTACTGGATCTTCCCGAAACTGACCACCGCCTGCGGCATTGTCGGCTACGGCGAATGTTACGCATCGACCGTCGGCCCCAAGGCCATGCGCGCGGTGATCGAGGATGTGTTCAGCCGCCACATGCAGGGCGAAAACCCCGAAAACATCGAGCTGATGTTCCGCCGCGCCTATTCGGCGGGTTTCACCCAGCGCCCCGATCCGACGGTGATGGGCGCGTTTTCCGGGCTGGAGATTGCCTGCTGGGATATCCTGGGCAAGGCGCGCAACCGCCCGGTCTGGGCCCTGCTGGGCGGCCGGATGAATGACCGGATCCGCAGTTATACCTATCTTTACCCCGAACCCGGCAAGGAAACCGCGCAGTTCTGGGTCGATCCCGATGCTGCCGCCGAGGCCGCCTTGCGCTTTGTCGATCTGGGCTTCACAGCGGTGAAATTCGATCCCGCGGGCCCCTATACCCTCCGTGGTGGGCATGAGCCAGCCATGTCCGACATCAGCCGCTCGGTCGCCTTCTGCAAGGCGATCCGCGCCGCGGTCGGGGATCGGGCCGATCTGCTGTTCGGCACCCATGGCCAGTTCACCACCCCCGGCGCAATCCGTCTGGGGCGCGAGCTGGAGCCCTATAACCCGCTCTGGTATGAAGAACCGATCCCGCCCGACAATCTGCTGGAATTTGCCGAAGTGGCACGATCGGTGCGGGTGCCGCTGGCCACGGGCGAGCGGCTGACCACCAAGGCCGAATTCGGCACCCTGCTGCGGGCGGGCGGTGTGAAGATCCTGCAACCCGCGCTCGGGCGTGTCGGTGGCATCTGGGAGGCCAAGAAGATCGCGGCCATGGCCGAAGTGTTCAATGCCGAAATGGCCCCTCATCTTTATGCCGGTCCGGTGGAATGGGCGGCCAATGTGCATTTCGCCGCCTCGATCCCCAATCTGCTGATTGCCGAAACCATCGAGACCGGCGGGGCCTTCCACCAGAAGCTGATCAAACAGTCGATCCGCTGGGAAGAGGGCTATATCCTGCCGCCCGAGGCCCCCGGCCTCGGCATCGACTTTGACGAGGATGTCGCCCGCGCGCATCCCTATACCGGCAATCTGCTGCATCTCCAGATGCAGGAAGCGCCCTGCGATTACGCCCGCCCGAATCTGTTCGAAGGCGGTGCGCCCAGCACGGTCGCGCCCCGCTGACAGCGGCAGGGGCGGCATAGACACCGGATCCGCGCCGCTGGGGCGCGGGTCTGTGACAAGGCCATATGGGGGCGGGCGATGCGATACGGAACGGGCGTGGCACTGGTGGTTCTGGCTGGCATCCTGTGGTCGGTGCAGGGCCTGATCATCCGCAATATCACCGAGGCAGGCACCTGGGCGGTGCTGGTCTGGCGCTCGGTCGGCATGGTTCCGGTTCTGCTGGGCTTTGTCGCCTGGCGCTCGGGCGGGCAGGTGCTGGCAAGGCTGCGCGCGGTGGGGGTGGCCGGGGTTCTGGGTGGCCTCGGGCTGGTCTTTGCCTTTGCGGGCGCGATCTTCGCCTTTCAGACCACAAGCGTCGCCATGGCGGTCTTTCTGTTTTCCGCCTCGCCGTTCTTTGCGGCGGTTCTGGGCTGGCTGGTGCTGCGCGAGCCGGTGCGCAATGCGACCTGGGCCGCCATCGGGCTTGCCGCCATCGGCATCTTCCTGATGGTGCGCGAAGGCTTTGCCATCGGTGCCATGGCGGGCAATATCGCGGCGCTGCTGTCTGCCTTCGGCTTTGCCGCCTTCACCGTCAGCCTGCGCTGGGGCAAGCTGGCCGATATGATGCCTGCCGTGGCCCTGGGCGGTGTGTTCTCCATCGTGACCGGGGCGGCAATGCTGGTGCTGACCGGGGCCGGAACGCTGGCCGTGCCACTGGTTGACATTGCGCTGTCGGCGGGCATGGGGGCCGTCACACTCGCCGGGGGCATGGTGCTTTATACGCTGGGCAGCCGGGTGATCCCTGCTGCCGAACTCACGCTGCTCAGTCTGGTCGAGGTGATGCTGGCCCCGGTCTGGGTCTGGCTTGCCCTGGGCGAGACGGCGAGTGCGGGCACCCTGACAGGGGGCGCGGTTCTGATGGCGGCGGTGGCGGTCAATGCGGGGTCGGGCCTGCGGCGCAGCGCGGTCGCGGGGGCGGTGCCATAAGCCCGTTTACAGCGCGATTGCGCTGCTTTACCGCTGATCCTCGTGCAGTTACCCGAGGATGACATGGTTACGATGACCGCCCGCCGTGCGACAACCGGCATGGATTTCCGAATTCCCGAGCTGGACCTGAGCGAGTTGGTCTACAACGCCGACAGTCTGACCATCGAAGACCGCCGGGGCAGCAGCCTGTCCGGTGTGGCCTTGGGCGATGTGATCAATATCGCCTATGAACAGGGCCCCGCCATCGTCGCGCACCTGTTCTGGAACAGCCCCGACCTGACGCTGGACCGGCAGGGCAATCTGCGGCGCGGCACCATCACCGATCTGTTTGACGTGACCGAAACCGTTCCGGGCGGCGATCTGCATGTGAACATGGTCATGCGCGGCCTGTCGATTGATGCCGCCGCCCTGCGCGCCGCATCGCAAAGCCGCGATGACCAGTCGGATGATGTGGCGCTGATGGCCAAGGCGTTCAGCGGCGCGGATGTGATGCTGCTGACCAATTACCGCGATCAGGTCACCGGAATGGCGGGCAATGACCGGATGCTGGGGTTTGGCGGCAACGACCGGCTCTGGGGCGGGTCGGGGGCCGATACGCTGGACGGGGGCACCGGGGCCGACAGCCTCTATGGCGGGGCGGGGCGCGATACGCTGCGGGGCAGCAAGGGCAACGATATGCTCTCGGGCGGATCCGCGGCGGATGTGTTTGTGTTTGGCGCCGCCGATGGTAGCGATGTGCTGACGGATTTCCGCGATGGCCAGGACCGGATCCGCATCACGAAAGGCGCGGCGGAGTTTGACGACATCCGCATCCTGATCCCGGTTCAGGGCGATGCCGTGGTCCTGCAATTCGCGGGAACGACGCTGCGGGTGATCGGCGCGGATGCCGAGACCTTTGACGCGGGTGATTTCCTCTTCGCCTGAGCGCAGATCAGCGGTGGCGGCGGAAAAAGCGGGACCGGTCATATAGCTGTTCCAGCCGCTTCAGCCGCCCCTCGGTCTGTGCCCAGCTGAGCGTCTGCACCGAGGCAAGCAGGGTTTCCACCAGCACCGTGATCGACACCGTGCTGTCCCAGGCGCTGGGGGCCTCCACATGGCAGGCCAGCGTGTGCCGGGCATGGGCGGCAGCGGGTGAGACCCAGCGGTCGGTGATCAGGATCACCTCGGCCCCCTGCTCCACCGCCAGTTCCACCAGTTGCAGCACCGAGTTTTCATAGCGGCGAATATCGAACACCAGCAGCACATCGCCACGCCGCATATCCAGCAAGGCCGGCGGCCAAGTGTTGGACATATCGGACAACAGCGTCACATCCGGCCGCACCACCTTCATCAGGGTGACAAAGTAATCCGCCAGCGCATGGGTGATCCGCCCGCCCATGGCAAACACACTGCGCGAGGGCGCGGCCAGCAATTCTGCTGCCGCATCGAATTCGGCATGGTCAATCTGGCCCAGCGTCGCTTGCAGGTTGGCCACCACCGCATCGGCAAAACGGTTGAGGATATGGGTATCGGGCACACCGCCTGCCCAGCGATCATGCTTGGCCAGCGGTGAAAGCAGCATCGCCTCCACCTCGCCGCGCAGCGCCCCCTGATAATCGGGATAGCCCTTGTAGCCCAGCTTCTGGCACAGCCGCACCACCGTCGGGGTCGAAACTTCGGCGGCCTTGGCCAGCGCGGTGATCGAGCCGAGCGCCGCCACCGGGTAATTGCGCAGGATATGCGTGGCCAGTTGCCGCTCGGCCCGTGTCAGATCCGGCAAGGCGCTGCGCATCCGATCTTCGACGCTGATCTCCATCCCGCTCTCCTGCCCTGCCGCCGCCGTGATTGCCCTGCGATGGATGCAGTCTGCACCGATTTGGAAAACATTGTAACAGAAAATCAGCGGAAGAAAAATTCTTGACAGAGACGCCTCGCGCAGAGGACGCTGAGGGCAACAACAGGGATGACTCGCAGCAATGACTGCACTGACACCAGACAGCAGCGGGCGGTTCTTGCCCGTGATCGAGAACATGCACGCAAGCGGGGATGTGATCCTGGTCTGCGAACATGCGTCCAATGCCTTTCCGGCACCCTGGGGCAATCTGGGCCTGTCCGAGGCGCAGCAGCAGGCGCATATCGCCTGGGATCCCGGGGCGCTGGGGCTGATGCGGGCGCTGGCAGCGCGGCTGGATGCCACCACAATCCATGCCACGGTCAGCCGCCTGATCTATGATTGCAACCGCGCGCCCGACATGCCGGGGGCGATGCCCGCGCGGTCCGAACTGCATGATATTCCGGGCAATGCGCAGATCACGACAGAGGACCGCGCCGCCCGCACCGCCGCGATCTACCTGCCGTTCCACGATGCCCTGCATGGGCTGATTGCCCAGCGCATCGCCTTGGGGCGGCGACCGGTGATCGTGACGGTCCACAGCTTTACGCCCATCTATTTCGGCCAGCCGCGCGCGGTTGAATTCGGGGTGATTCATGATGCCGATCCGGCGCTGCCCCGCGCCATCCTTGCGGCAGCCGAGGCGCAGAGCGGGCTCGTCTGCGGGCTGAACGCGCCCTATTCCGCGGCGGATGATGTGACCCATACGCTGCGCCTGCACGCCACGCCTTATGGATTGGCCAATGCGATGCTGGAAATCCGCAATGATCTGATTGCCACGGCTGCGGCAGAAGAAGCCATGGCCGACCGGCTGGCGCCCTGTCTGGCCGCCGCCCTGACCGCCCTTACACAGACGGGATGACCATGCCACGCTGGAGCATAATTTTTGTCCGCATCGTTGACCGGCTGAACTACGGCGTCGGGCGTTTTGCGATGTATCTGCTGTTCGTCCTGATGGCGATCCTGATGTGGTCGGCCATTTCCAAGACCTTCTTCAACCCCTCGCTCTGGACGCTGGAGGCGGCGCAGTTTGCCATGGTGGCCTATTACATCCTCGGCGGACCCTATTCGATGCAGATGGGCAGCCATGTGCGCATGGACCTGTTCTATGCCCGCTGGAGCGACCGGCAACGCGCCTGGACCGATGCCTTCACCGTGCTGGCCCTGATCTTCTATCTGGGGGTCATGCTCTGGGGGGCGTTTGACAGCTTTGGTTATTCCCTCGGCCTGAAATGGACCGAACCGGGGGCGCTGGGGCTGAGCTGGCCCGAGATCGGTCGGCTGGAGCGCAGCCCGACCGCCTGGCGGCCCTATCTCTGGCCCATCAAGCTGGTGCTGTGCCTGGGCTTTTTCCTGATGCTTCTGCAATCCATCGCTTACCTGATCCGCGATATTGCCACCATTCGCGGGGAGACGATCTGATGGCCTATGAGATGATTGCGGCACTCATGTTCTCGACCATGCTGCTGATGATGATCACCGGGCAGCGGGTGTTCGGCGTGATCGGCTTTGTCGCCGTGGTGGCCGCGCTGACGCTCTGGGGCACCGGGGCGCAGACCATGGGCTTTTCGGCCTCGATGAAGCTGATGAAATGGTATCCGATGCTGACGCTGCCCATGTTCGTGTTCATGGGCTATGTGATGAGCGAAACCCGGCTGGCCGAAGATCTCTACAAGATGTTCCACGTCTGGTTCGGCCCGATTCCCGGCGGGCTGGCGATTGGCACGATCCTGTTGATGGTGCTGATTTCCGCAATGAACGGCCTGTCGGTGGCGGGCATGGCCATCGGCTCGACCATCGCCCTGCCCGAGCTGTTGCGGCGGCGTTATGACAAGCTGATGGTGACCGGCGTCATTCAGGCCGGATCGTCGCTGGGCATCCTGATCCCGCCGTCGGTGGTGCTGGTGCTTTATGCGATGATCGCCCGCGCCCCGGTGTCAGAGCTGTGGTTGGCGGGCATCATTCCGGGCCTGATGATGGCCGCAATGTTCATCGCCTATATCTGGATCCGTTGCTGGTTTCAGCCCCATCTTGGTCCGGCATTGGACGAAGAGGAACGCGCGCAGATCACCATGGCCGAAAAGCTGCGCCTGCTGCGGGCCGGGTTGCTGCCACTGGTGATCTTTGCCGCGATGATGATCCCCTTCATCAAGGGCTGGACCAGCCTTGTCGAAAGCTCGGTGATCGGGGTTGCAGCCACGGTGGTTGCCGCCGTCGTCAAGCGCCGATTTACCGCCGAAGTGTTCGAGGTGGCCACCCGTTCCACCCTCGCGATTTCCTGCATGTTCATGTGGATCATCCTTGCCGCCCTGTCGTTCGGCGCGGTGTTTGACGGGTTGGGCGCCGTCAAGGCCATCGAAGGGCTGTTTGTCGATCAGCTGCACATGGGCCCCTGGACGATCCTGATCCTGATGCAGTTGTCCTTCCTTGTGATGGGCATGTTTCTGGACGACACCGCCATGCTGGTCATCGTCGCCCCACTTTATGTACCGCTGGTGGGGGCCCTCGGCTTCGATCTGATCTGGTATGGCGTGCTTTATACCATCACCTGCCAGATCGCCTATCTGACCCCGCCCTTCGGCTACAACCTGTTCCTGATGCGCGCCTTTGCCCCGCCCGAAATCAGCATGGGCGACATCTACCGCTCGGTCGTGCCGTTTGTGGTGTTGATGGTGCTCATGCTGATCACGGTGATGGTGTTCCCCGGCGTGGCGCTGTGGCTGCCGGACACGATTTACGGAAACTGAACAGATGAGGGGCGGCCAAACCGCCCCCGCGCAACATCCCATCCCAACGGAGGTTACCCATGACCACAAGACGCAAGTTTCTGACCACCGGCGCACTCGCAGGTGCCGCCTCGCTGGCCACCCCTGCCGTGGTGCGGGCGCAGGCGCCGATCAAATGGCGGATGCAGACCTATGCCGGTGCCGCCCTGGGCGAGCATGTGGTGAAACCGGCGGTCGATGCCTTCAACGCCATCGCCAATGGCCAGATGGAGATCGAGCTGTTCTTTGCCGACCAGATCGTGCCAACGGGCGAACTGTTTCAGGCGATGCAGTCGGGCACCATCGACTGCGTGCAATCGGATGATGACAGCATGGCCTCGCCGACCGAAGTGACCGTGTTCGGCGGCTACTTCCCGCTGGGTCTGCGCTACAGCCTTGATGTGCCTGCGCTGTTCACCAAATACGGGCTGAAGGCGATCTGGGAAGAAGAATATGCCAAGGTCGGCGTCAAGCATATCTCGGCCGGGTCGTGGGATCCCTGCCATTTCTCGACCAAGGATCCGATCAATAGCCTGAAGGATCTGGAAGGCAAACGCATCTTCACCTTCCCGACGGCGGGCCGTTTCCTCACGCAGTTCGGCGTGGTGCCAGTCACCCTGCCGTGGGAAGACATCGAAGTGGCGATGCAGACGGGCGAGCTGGACGGCATCGCATGGTCCGGCATCACCGAGGTCTATACTGTCGGCTGGTCCAACGTGACCAACTACTTCCTGACCAACAATATCTCGGGCGCGTGGATCGGGCATTTCTTTGCCAATATGGACCGCTGGAACGAAGTGCCGCCGCATCTGCAAAAGCTGCTGGAAACCTGTTTCGAGCAGTCGCACTACTATCGCCAGCACTGGTATTGGGCAGGCGAGGCCGATCTGCGCATCAATGGCGGCAAGCTGCAACTGACCACCATTCCTGATGCCGAATGGGCCACCGTCGAGGCCGCCGCACAGACCTTCTGGGATGAAATCGCCGCCGAAAGCGAAGTCAAGGCCAAGGTGGTCGAGATCATCAAGAAGTATAATGACGTGCAGGTGAAGGCCGGCCGCCCTTACCGCTATACCTGATCCTAGGGGCAAGACCCCGAAGGGTGCGCAGCGATTGCGCACCCTTCCTCCGCGATATATGATCAAATTATGATGGCCGCAGCGCCACAGGGAGCGTCGATCATGACCGCAGATATTCGCCCGGCCTCCTGGCCGCGAAAGCCGGAATTCGGCGGGGGCCACCCGCTGTTCCGCCTGCGCTGATCCCTTTCCCCTGACCAAAGAGACGAGGCCCAAGATGCCTGCCAACCTGAGTTTTGATGCCCTGAAGGCCGCCGTTGCCGCGGGCGAGATCGACACCGTCGTCACCTGCATCGTGGATATGCAGGGCCGCCTGATGGGCAAACGCTTTCACGCCCAGCATTTCCTCGACAGTGCCCATGAGGAAACCCATTGCTGCAACTACCTGCTGGCCACCGATATGGAGATGGTCACCGTGCCCGGCTACAAGGCGACCGGCTGGGAGGCGGGCTATGGCGATTATGTGATGAAACCCGATCTCGCCACGCTGCGCCGCATCCCCTGGGCTGCGGGCACGGCGCTGGTGATGTGTGATGTGCTGGATCACCACAGCCACAAACCGGTGCCCCATGCGCCCCGTTCGATTCTGAAAGCTCAGGTCGACCGCGCCCGCGCCATGGGCTTTGATGTGATGATGGCGACCGAA
This sequence comes from Gemmobacter fulvus, assembly GCF_018798885.1. NCBI lineage: Bacteria > Pseudomonadati > Pseudomonadota > Alphaproteobacteria > Rhodobacterales > Paracoccaceae > Gemmobacter > Gemmobacter fulvus. Next base: position 1,082,547 of record NZ_CP076361.1, read on the forward strand.
CTGGAATTTTTCCTGTTTGAAGAAAGCTTTGCCGGGCTCTTCGACTCTGGCTACCGCCAGATGACCCCGATGGCGCGGCACAATGTCGATTATTCGATTTGGGGAACCTCGCGCGATGAGCCCGTGATGCGCGACATCCGCTGCAAGCTGTGGGATGCCGGGATTCCGATCGAATGTTCCAAGGGCGAGGCCGATGCCGGGCAGGAAGAGGTGAATGCCCGCTATTCCGACGCGCTGGATACCGCAGATATGCACGCCCTGATCAAGCTGGGCTGCAAACAGATTGCAGACCAGCATGGCGCCTCGGTCACCTTCATGGCGAAATACCATCACAGCAAGGCCGGTTCCTCCAGCCATGTGCATCAATCGCTGTGGAAGGATGGCAAACCCGCCTTCCGCGACGACGCTGATGCCCATGGCATGAGTGATCTGATGAAACACTACATGGCCGGGCAATTGGCCCATGCGGCGGAAATCACCTATTTCCTCGCCCCCTACGTCAACAGCTACAAACGCTTCGTGGTCGGCATGTTCGCCCCCACCAAGGCGGTCTGGTCGCTGGACAACCGGACGGCGGGCTTCCGCGTCTGTGGCGAGGGCACCAAGGCCGTGCGGGTGGAATGTCGCATTGGCGGGGCCGATCTGAACCCCTATCTCGCCTGTGCGGCTCTGCTGGCGGCGGGGCTGGACGGTATCGACAAGAAGATGGCGCTGGAACCCGCCATTTCCGGCGACATCTATCAGGCGGGCAATGTGCGGGAAATTCCGCGCACGCTGGGGGCCGCCGCCGCCGCGCTGCACGGATCGGCGATGCTGCGCGCCGCCTTTGGCGATGATGTGGTCGAACATTATCACCACGCCGCGCAATGGGAACTGTCGGAACAGAACCGCGTGGTGACGGATTGGGAACTGGCGCGCAGCTTTGACCGCGCATGAGAATGTCGGGTGGGGCCGCGTCCCCACCCCCGCAGGGACCGGCGGGCCGATGCCCGCCCTACGAAGGACGAAACACGATGAAACCCATTCAACTGATCTCGCCGGTGGATGGCTCGGTCTATGCCGAACGCCAGCCGCTGAGCCGCGAGGCGGCAGTTGCCGTTACGAAGGCGGCCAAGGCCGCCCAAAAGGGCTGGGCCGCGCGCCCGCTGGAAGAGCGTATCGCGCTGGTCAAGGCCGGTGTCGCCAAGCTCTTGGAAAGCAAGGAAACGCTGGTTGAAGAACTGGCGTGGCAGATGGGTCGCCCGACCCGCTTTGGCGGCGAATGGGGCGGCGTGAACGACCGCACCAATTATATGGCCGGGATCGCGGCAGACACGCTCGCGCCGCAGGTGGTCGAGGATGGCGCGACATTCAAACGCTATCTGGCCCGCGAGGCCGTGGGCGTGGTGTTCATCGTCGCCCCATGGAACTACCCCTATCTCACCACCATAAACACGCTGGCCCCGGCCCTGATCGCGGGCAACAGCGTGGTGCTGAAACATGCCAGCCAGACCATGCTGGTGGGAGAACGTCTGGCGGCGGCCTTCCACGCCGCAGGCGTGCCCGCCGATGTGTTCCAGAATGTCGTTCTGGATCATGCCACGACCGAACACCTGATCCAGTCGCGCGCGTTCAATTTCGTGAACTTCACCGGCTCGGTGGGCGGGGGGGCTGCGATGGAAAAGGCGGCGGCAGGCACCTTTACCGGCCTCGGGCTGGAACTGGGCGGCAAGGATCCCGGCTATGTGCGCGCCGATGCCGATCTGGACGCGGCGGTGGACAGCCTGATGGATGGCGCGATGTACAATGCGGGCCAGTGCTGCTGCGGCATCGAGCGTATCTATGTGCATGAAAGCCTGTATGACGCCTTTGTTGAAAAGGCGGTGGCCTGGGTCAATGCCCTGAAACTGGGCAATCCTTTCGATCAGGCCTCCACCCTCGGGCCGATGGCCAACAAACGCTTTGCCGCCGTGGTGCGCGCCCAGGTGGCCGAGGCGATTGCCGCCGGGGCAAAGCCGCTGATCGACCCGGCCCATTTCCCTGCCGATGACGGTGGGGCCTATCTGGCGCCGCAGATCCTCGTGAATGTCGATCACTCCATGCGCGTGATGATGGAAGAAAGCTTTGGCCCGGTCGTTGGCATCATGAAGGTTTCGGGCGACGACGAGGCACTGGCGCTGATGAACGACTCGCCCTATGGGCTGACCGCCTCGATCTGGACGGCGGATGCCGACAAGGCCGCCGAGATCGGCGCGCAGATCGAAACCGGCACCGTGTTCATGAACCGCTGCGATTACCTTGACCCGGCGCTGTGCTGGACCGGCTGCAAGGATACCGGGCGCGGCGGCTCGCTGTCTTATCTCGGTTTCCATTCGGTCACCCGACCGAAATCCTACCATCTGAAAAAGGTGACGAAATGACCCATAACGTTCCGAACCGGAACTGGTCTTACCCGACCGCGATCAAATTCGGCGTGGGCCGGATTGCCGAACTGGCCGAGCATTGCAAGGCCAGCGGCATCCAGCGCCCGCTGCTGGTGACCGACAAGGCGCTGGCCGCCCTGCCGATCACCGCCGAGGCGCGCGGCATTCTCAAAGCCGCCGGGCTGGGCGATGCGGTGTTCTCCGAGGTCGACCCCAACCCGAACGAGGCCAATATGGCCGACGGCATCAAGGTCTATCTGGCCGGGAACCATGATGGCGTGATCTGTTTCGGCGGCGGCTCGGCGCTCGACCTTGGCAAGATGATCGCCCTGATGGCACATCAGAAACCGGGCCTCAGCGTCTGGGATCTGGAGGATGTCGACGATTGGTATACCCGCGCCGATGCCGACAAGATCGCCCCGATCATTGCCGTGCCGACCACCGCTGGCACTGGCTCCGAAGTGGGCCGCGCCGGCGTGCTGACCAACAGTGCCACGCACAAGAAAAAGATCATCTTCCACCCCAAGCTGATGCCGGTGGTCACGCTGTGTGATCCGGGTCTGACCGTGGGCATGCCGCGCTTCATCACCGCAGGCACCGGCATGGATGCGCTGGCGCATTGCCTTGAGGCCTATTGCAGCCCGTTCTACCATCCGATGTCGCAGGGCATCGCACTGGAAGGCATGCGGCTGGTGTTTGAAAACCTGCCGGTCGTCTATGACAACCCGAACGATCTCGACGCACGGGCGCATATGATGTCGGCCGCCGCCATGGGGGCCGTGGCCTTCCAGAAGGGGCTGGGGGCCATCCACTCGCTGTCGCACCCGATCGGCGCGGTCTACAATACGCATCACGGCACCACCAATGCCGTGGTGATGCCGATGGTGCTGGATTACAACCGCGCCGCCATTGAAGACCGGATCGAAAAGGCAGCGGCCTATCTGGGCATCGCCGGGGGCTTCGACGGCTTCCGCGCCGCCGTGATGACGCTGCGCAGCAAGCTGAACATCCCGGCCAATCTGACCGCGCTCGGCGTTGATCCGGCTCGGCTGGACGAGTTGACCGAGATGGCGCTGGAAGATCCGAGCTGTGGCGGCAATCCGATTGAAATGACGCGCGAAAATACCCGTGCGCTTTTCGCGGCCTGCATGTAAAGCGCAAGTCGGGTGCCCTTGCGGCACCCGGCCATGCTGGACATAGAATGACACACCACCTCAGTACCGAAATCGCGGTTGTCGGCGCGGGCGTCATTGGCATGGCGGTGGCCCTGCGTCTGCGCGCGCAGGGGCATGAGGTGGTGATGATCGACCCGAATGACCCCGGGGCGGGAGCCTCCTATGGCAATGCGGGCACGATTGCCGATTATGCGGTGCTGCCGGTCGGCACGCCGGATGTGCTGAAAAACCTGCCGTCGTTGCTGTTCGACCGCAACTCGCCGCTGGCCATCCGCCATGCGGCGCTGCCGACGCTGGCGCCCTGGCTGCTGCGCTTTGCCCGGCAGAGCCTGCCTGCGGCAGCAGCGCGCAATGCGCAGGCGATTGCGGCGCTGCTGGCCAATGCGACCCGCAGTTGGGAGGATTTCGCCACCGAGATCGGCGGCGCGGCCCTGCTGCAACGGCGCGGTTGCCTGTATCTGTATGAAACCGCCCGCGCCTTTCGCGCCGCCGAGGCGGATATGGCGCAGCGCCGCCGCCTTGGCATTACGGTGGAGTTGATCCGCCCCGAAGCGCTGGCGGCGATGGAGCCCGGCCTGCCCGCCGTGGAAGGCGGGGCGGCTTACTTTCCGCAAGCGGTGTTCCTGTCGGATCCGGGGCGGATGATGGCTTATCTGGCAGACGCGGTCAGCCGTGCGGGTGTGCCGCATCTGCGCCATGCCATCACCCGGCTGTCACGCCAATTGGACGGGGTGGTGCTGGAAGGGCAAGGCCTGCGCCTGCACGCCCGCCGCGTGATCCTCGCCGCCGGGGCGCATTCCCGCCCGCTGGCGGCCCAGGCGGGGGACGTGGTGCCGCTGGACACCGAACGCGGCTACCATGTGGAATGGGCGATGGAGCGGCCGCTGCTGTCACGCCCCACCTGCCCCACCACGCGCGGGTTCTATCTGTGCCCGATGTCGGGGCGGCTGCGGGTGGCGGGCACGGTGGAGCTGGGCGGGCTGACCGCCCCGCCCGCCGCGCATCGCATCGCCCGGCTGGTTGCCGGGGCGCGGGCGATCTTTCCCGATCTGGGCGCGCCGACCCGCAGTTGGATGGGCTTTCGCCCCTCGATGCCCGACAGCCTGCCGGTGATCGCCGCCTCGGCCAGAGGGCCGGAGGTCATCCATGCTTATGGCCATGGTCATATCGGGCTGACCCTGGCCCCGATCACCGCCCGGATCGTGGCCGATCTGGTGGCCGGGCGCCCGCCGGAACTGGACATTGCGCCCTATTCGGCGCGGCGGTTCTGACGGCCGCGCCGGGGGCCAGCCCCCGGACCCCCGGGATATTTTTGCCAAGATGAAATGGAACAAAGACATGACACGCAAGGCCTTCGTCACGGGATCGGCAGGGTTCATCGGCTTTCATCTGTGTCAGCGGTTGCTGGCCGAGGGCTGGCAGGTGCTGGGTCTGGACGGGATGAGCGATTATTATGATGTCACGCTGAAACAGCGCCGCCATCAGATGCTGTTGCAATCGCAGGCGTTCCGGGCGGTGGAAGGGTTGCTGGAGACGCCGGGGCTGGTGCGCGGGCTGGTGGAGGAGTTTCGCCCGGATGTGATCGTGCATCTGGCAGCCCAAGCCGGGGTGCGCTATTCGATTGATGCGCCGCGTTCCTATGTGGATGCCAATCTGATCGGCACCTTCGAGGTGCTGGAAGCTGCGCGCGCCGTGCCGCCGGCCCATATGTTGTTGGCCTCTACCTCCTCGGTGTTTGGGGCGAATGCGCAGATGCCCTATGCCGAAGTGCATCAGGCCGATCATCAGATGAGCTTTTACGCCGCCACCAAGAAGGCGACCGAAGCGATGGCGCATAGCTATGCGCATCTTTACACGTTGCCCACCACGATGTTCCGGTTTTTCACTGTCTATGGCCCCTGGGGCCGCCCCGACATGGCGCTGTTCAAATTCGTCAAGGCGATCCTCGAAGGCACGCCGATTGACGTTTACAACCATGGCGACATGCGCCGTGATTTTACCTATGTCGATGATCTGGTGACGGGCATCCTGCGCCTGATCGACGCGGTGCCGGAGGAGCGGGTTGGTGACTTCGACAGCCTGTCGCCGGTGGCCCCCTGGCGGGTGGTGAATATCGGCAATGGGGCGCCGGTGCCGCTGCTGGCCTTTATTGCCGCCATCGAAGCAGCACTCGGGCGCATCGCAGAAAAGAACATGCTGCCGATGCAGCCCGGCGATGTGCCCGCCACCTGGGCCGATGCGACCTTGATCGAGGCGCTGATCGGCCCGCTGCCGCGCACCGAGATCGGCGCAGGGGTGCAGCGGTTTGTTGACTGGTATCGCGACTATTATCAGGTCTGACGGCCCACAGCGCCTGTCAGACTGACGGAGACGGGGGCACACGGCCCCCGTTTTTGTGGTTACAGCATGCCGGGCACCACCTGATCCGGCGGACGGTGGCCATCGGCGAAGGTCTTGATATTGATGATGACCTTTTCGCCCATCTCCACCCGGCCCTCTTGTGTGGCAGAGCCCATATGCGGCAGCAGCACGACATTGGGCAATTCGCGCAGGCGCGGGTTGATCTCGTGGCCATGTTCGAACACGTCGAGCCCGGCCCCGGCGATTTCACCGGCGCGGATGCCACGGGTCAGCGCGTTTTCGTCGATCACCTCGCCGCGCGAGGTGTTCACCACCACCGCCGAGGGTTTCAGCAGCTTCAGCCGCCGCGCGTTCAGCAGGTGGAAGGTCGAGGGCGTGTGCGGGCAGTTCACGCTGATGATATCCATCCGCGCGATCATCTGATCCAGGCTTTCCCAATAGGTCGCCTCCAGATCACCTTCGATTTCGGGGCGCAGGCGGCGGCGGTTGTGATAGTGGATCTGCATGCCGAAGGCGCGGGCACGCCGCGCCACCGCCTGCCCGATCCGGCCCATGCCGAGGATGCCCAGACGGCGCCCGCCGATTCGGCCCCCCAGATGCCCCATCGGCGACCAGCCCTGCCAGCGGCCTGCCTGCATTTCGGCCATGCCCTCGGGCAGGCGCCGCACCACCCCCAGGATCAGCGCCATCACCATGTCGGCGGTATCCTCGGCCCCCACGCCCGGCGTGTTCGACACCAGAATGCCGCGCGACCGTGCGGTGGACACGTCGATATGGTCGACCCCGGCCCCGTAATTGGCGATCAGCTTCAGCCGGGGCCCGGCCTGCGCCAGCAGGGCGGCGTCGATCTGATCGGTCACGCAGGGCACCAGCACGTCACAGCGTTTCACCGCATCTGCCAGATCCTCGCGGGTCATGCGCGTATCCGGGTCGCGCAATTCGACATCGAACAGCTCTTTCATGCGTGTCTCGACGATTTCGGGCAAGCGGCGCGTCACCACCACACTCAGACGCTGTGTCGGCATGGTCTTCCTCCCTGAACTTGCGACCGGCACTTCCAAATCGGTCGACTTGCTGGCAAAGTGCCGCCTCACGCGGGCAGGCACAAGCCCCGGTAACAAAGTTGCGGCGCAAACAGTCGCGCGCAGGAGCAGATTGCCGATGTGAAACCGGGCGCGGCCCCGGTTTGGCGCGGATAGGGATGTGAGAGCATGGTGAAAAGCTGGGCAATAGCACGGGCGGCGCTGGCTGTGGCGCTGGTCATCGGGGCCGGTGCGGCAATCGGGCAGACCGAACCGCCGGTGACCGATGCCGAAACGGGCGGCATGAAAACGGATGGCACGCCGCCCCCCGCGGAGCCGATCATCCCGGCGGTGATCGACATGCCGCCGCCCGCGGATGCCGCCCCGCGCGATCCGGGCCGCGGTCAGGTGACCAATCTGCCGCTGCCGCGCTATGTCACGCTCAAGACCAACGAGGGCAATGCCCGCCGGGGGCCGGGGCTGACCCATCGCATCGACTGGGTGTTCAAACGCGCCGGGATGCCGTTGAAAGTCACCGCAGAATACGAGAACTGGCGCCGGATCGAGGATCAGGAGGGTCTGGGCGGCTGGGTGCATTATTCGCTGCTCTCGGGCGTGCGCTCCGTGCTCATTCAGGCCGAACTGGCCGAATTCCGCGCCGCCCCCGACAGCGAGGCCGAAATCGTGCTGCGCGCCGAACGCGGTGTGCTGGCGCGGGTGATCGAATGTTCGCCCGACTGGTGCCGCCTGAATGTCGAGGGCGAAAAGGGCTGGGTGATCAAGGCCGCGCTCTGGGGTGTGGAGCCGGGGGAAATGATCGAGTAAGCCTGCCTCAGCGCCCGCGACTCGGCGCCGCAGAATGGAGACGGCCATGGCGCTGACTGATCAAACCGGGCTGAAGCTCTCGGCGGGGCTTGCCTCGGTGGCCGTGGCAGGCGTGCTGGTGGCACTGAAACTCTGGGCGCTGGGGCAGACGCAGGCGCTGTCTATCGCGGCCTCGCTGACCGACAGCGCCATGGATCTGATGATGAGCCTGGGCGCGATGGGCGCGCTGATCTATGCCGCCAAACCCGCCGACGAGGATCACAATTTCGGCCATAGCTCGGTCGAGGATCTGGCGGCCCTGGCGCAGGCGCTGGTGGTCGGCATTTCCGGCGTGGTGATCGGCTGGGCGGCGGTGATGCGCCTGCTGAACCCCGCCCCTGAGGCTTTGGCCGATGAAGCCAGCGGCATTGTCGTCATGGTCGTGTCGATGGTGCTGACTGTGGCGCTGGTGCTGTGGCAGGGCCGGGTGGCCCGGCGCACCGGCAGCCGCGTGGTGGCGGCGGACCGGCTGCATTATCTGGGCGATCTGGTGCCCGCAATGGGGGCGATTGTCTCGCTCTGGGCCTCCAGCCGCTATGGGATCGGCCAGATCGACAGCATCGTGGCGCTGGCGGCGGCGGCCATGTTGGGCTTCGGGGCCATCCGCATCGGCAAGGGGGCTTGGGATGCGCTGATGGACCGGCAGGCCGACCCCGAAGTGATTGCGGGCATCGAAACGCTCACCCGCAACTGGCCCGAGGTGCGTGGCTTTCACGATCTGAAAACCCGCACGGCGGGCAGCCGGGTGTTCGTGCACCTGCATATCGAACTGGATGGCGATCTGTCGTTGCGCGCCGCGCATGACATCGGCGCGGGCCTGCGCCGCACCATTCTGCTTGCCTATCCGCAGACCGATGTGATCATCCACAAGGATGTGGCGCAAACCCCGGAAAGGCCCTGACCGATGTTTTTCGACCTCGCCCAGATCGACCCTGCAATTGGTTACAAGCTGCTGACGGCGACCATCGTGCCGCGCCCGATTGCCTGGGTCAGCACGCTGGATGCAGAGGGCAGGCTGAATGCCGCGCCGTTCAGCTTTTTCAATGCCCTGGGCGACGCGCCGCCGACCATCGCGCTTGGCATCACCGGGCTCGGTGCGAACGGCTTGAAGGATACGGCGCAGAATATCCTCGATACCGGCGAATTCGTCGTCAATCTGGTGCCTGCCGCGCTGGCCGAGCAGATGAACACCACCTCGATCAATGCGCCGCGCGGCGTGAACGAGCTGGAGCTGGCGGGGCTGACGACCGCCCCCGCCACCCATGTCAAACCGCCGCGCATCGCGCAAAGCCCTGTCAGCTTTGAATGTGTGACCCACACCGCCATCCTGACCGGGCCGCATCAGCTTGCCGTCATCGGCCGGGTGCTGGCGGTGCATGTGGCGGATGCCTTTGTGCTGAATGCCGAGCGCGGGCATATTGATACGCCGGGGCTGAACCTGATCGGGCGCGGCTTTGGCGCCACCTATATCCGCACTGGCGACACGTTCGACATGGTGCGCCCGCGCTGGCAGGATTAAGGCGCGGCCCCGAGGATCTTGTCTGCGCCCATCCAGCCCATCAGGATCGACGGGGCATTGGTGTTTCCGGCAATCAGATTGGGAAAGCTGGAGGCATCAATCACCCTGAGCCCGGTAACACCGCGCACCCGCAGCAGCGGATCCAGCACGGTTGTGGCCGCATCCTGCCCCATGCGGCAGGTGCAGGACGGGTGATAAACGGTGCCGCTGCGCTGGCGGAAATCGGCGATCAGATCGGCATCCTGCGTCACGCTCGGCCCCGGGCGCAATTCTTCGGCAATCACCCGCGCCATCGCGGGCTGTGCCGTGATCCGGCGCAGGAACTTCACCGCCAGCAGCATTTCCTGCACATCATGGTCGGTGGAAAAGGCATTGGCGGTGATCACCGGATGCGCCAGCGGATCGGCCGAGCGCAGCCGGATATGCCCACGCGAGGTGGGCCGACAGTTGGACAGCCCGATCGACAGGCCCGGAAACGGGTCGGGCGTCAGGATCGGGCGCTCGCCCTCACGCGGCAGCAGGGTTGAAAACGCCTGCATATACAATTGCATGTTCGGACGGGGCTGATCGGCTGAGGTGCGGAAGAAACCGCCCGCATGGTTGATGGATTTCGCCAGCGGCCCGCCGCCACCCAAGACATAGTGCATCCCGGCCCAGAGCTTGCCCCACCACGGGCGCAGCGCGTCGTTATAGGTGGGCACCCGCATCCGCCAGGTGTAGTTGATGCCCTGATGGTCGCTCAGATGAGCGCCGACATTTGGGTTATCATGCAGAACCGGGATGCCCAGCCCCTGCAACAGCGCCCCCGGCCCGATACCCGACAATTGCAGCAGTTGCGGCGAGTTGATGGCCCCGCCCGACAGTATCACCTCGCCGCGCGCGCGCAGCGTCCGGGTCTGACCGCCCTGCCGATATTCCACCCCCACCGCGCGCCGCCCGTCAAACAGCACCCGCGTCACTTGCGCCTGTGTGATCACATGCAGGTTCGGGCGTTTCATCGCCGGGCGCAGAAACGCCCGGGCGGTGGAATTGCGCCGCGCACCCTTGATGGTCATCTGATAGACGCCCGCCCCCTCTTGCTGCGCACCGTTGAAATCAGCGGTTTCCGGCAATCCGGCTTCGGCACAGGCGGCGATATAATTGTTGACCAGAGGATGCAGGCCCTTGCGATTGGCCGAAATGAACAAGGGGCCGCCCTGCCCCCGCCAGGCATCCGCCCCGGCCTCGTTATCTTCCAGCGCGCGATAGGCAGGCAGCACATCCTGCCAGCCCCAGCCGGTTGCCGCCTGCCCCCATTCGGCGTAATCCTCGGCATGGCCCCGGATCCAGACCATTGCATTGATGGATGAGGAGCCGCCGAGGATCCTGCCGCGCGGCCAGTGGTCGCGCTGCCCGGCCAAACCGGGGTCAGGTTCGGTTTTATAAAGCCAGTTCACCGCCGGGTCATAGAACAACTTGCCGTAACCCAACGGAAGATTGACGTAAAAGCGCCGGTCGCTTCCGCCAGCCTCAATCAGTGTGACGCGGTATTTACCGGATTCCGACAAGCGGTTGGCCAGCACACAGCCCGCCGACCCTGCCCCCACGATGATGTAGTCGCTGTCGTCCATCGCCGCCCTCTGCCCTGCATCCGGCAAACTCTACCGGCAGCGCGGATGAAAGCCTCTGCCTTCCGCGACAGTCCGTGTCGGCTTTCGCTCAGCCCCGGACAATCTCGGCTGCCACGATCTCAGGCCGCGATGATGAACCGCCCGGCATAGGACACCGGAAAATTCACCGATCTTGCGATGAAACAGACGCTGTGGATGCGGTGATGGATCGCCTCTGCCGCCACCAGATCGGTGCCCGCCGCAACCGTGATCACAGGCTGCAAGGTGGCAGACAGAAACCGCCCGGCACCGCCCGGCCCAATCTCGCCCCGCCCCACCGGCACATCCTCATAACCGGTCACCACGACCCCGGCTTCCGAAGCGTAATGCAGATACCACAGCATGTGACAGGCCGACAAAGCCGACAGCAGCAGGTCTTCGGGGTTCATCTTGGCCGGATCGCCGCCCAGCAGCGGATCATTGGAACAGGGCACCACCGGCTTGCCCGGCACGGCAATATCCCATGTGCGGTCATAGGCCCGGTAATGCGCGGTGCCTTCGCCCCGATTGCCGGTCCAGATCACGCGGCTGCTGTAGTCATGCCCGGCCATACCCCGTCTCCTTCTGTGTCAGCGGCCCTTCCAGACCGGATCGCGCTTTTCCGCAAAGGCGCGCGCGCCCTCCAGCTGATCCTCGGAGGAATACAGCCGGTCCACCGTGGCAAGCTGGCGTTTGGTGATCCGATTCAGCGCATCCTGAAACCGCAGCGCCTCGGCCTCGCGCACCACTTCCTTGATCGCGGCATAGACCAAAGGCGGCCCGCTTTCCAGCAGCCGCGCCAGATCCCAGGCTTTGGCCAGCAGATCTTCGGGCGCGCAGATTTCCTTCAGCAGCCCCCAGCGCAGCGCCTCTTCGGCATCGAACCAGCGCCCGGTGAGCAAGAGGTCCATCGCCACATGATAGGGGATGCGCTTCGGCAGCTTGATCGAAGCCGCATCCGCCACCGTGCCCGACCGGATTTCCGGCAGCGCAAATGTGGCCGTCTGCGACGCAAGGATCAGATCGCAGGACAGCGCCAGTTCAAGCCCGCCGCCGCAGCAGATGCCGTTCACTGCCGCAATCACCGGCTTGTTGAGGTTGGGCAGCTCCTGCAAGCCGCCAAAGCCGCCAACGCCGTAATCGCCATCCACCGCATCGCCATCCGCCGCCGCCTTCAGATCCCAGCCGGGGCAGAAGAACTTCTCGCCCTCGGCCCGCAGGATGCAGATGCGCAGGCTGTCATCATCGCGGAACGCCCGAAAGGTCAGCCCCATGATCCGGCTGGTGGCCAGATCAATCGCATTGGCCTTTGGCCTGTCCAGCGTCACTTCCAGAATGGACCCTTCGCGCCGGGTGCGGATCGGGCCTTCGGTCAGCATCTGCATGGTCATATCGCTCTCCTCACCAATGCGTCCACGGCCACTGCACCGCTTTCGCGCAGCAGGACCGGGTTGATTTCGATTTCCTCAAGACCGGGATCGGCGCTCATCAACGCGCCCAGCCGCAGCGCCATATCGGCCAGCGCCGTCACATCGGCACGGGGCCGCCCGCGATAGCCGTCCAGCAGCGGCCAGAGCTTCAACCGCCGCAGCGCGCCCTGCACCTCTGCCTCTGTCACCGGCCAGATCAGCGTGACGGTATCGGCCAGAACCTCGGCCGTCACTCCACCCATGCCGAGGGTCAGGCTCAGCCCGTAGACCGGATCACGGCGCAGGCCCAGCAAAACCTCGGCCACCGCACCGCTGACCATCTCCTCCAGCAGATACCCCGATGCGCCGGGCATTTCGGCCTGCCCGTCCAGCGAGGTAACGCCCAGCCGCACCGCGCCCGCCTCGGTCTTGTGGGCAAAGCCCAGACCTTTCAGCGCGAAGGGCGGCACAAGCTGCGCCGCATCCAGCCCCGACAGGGTGGGGGCCGAAACCCCGCGCGGCACCGCAACCCCGGAGGCTGCCAGCAGCGCCTTGGCCTCTACCTCGGACAGCAAAGCCGTCTCGCGCGCAGGGGTGGCCTGCACCGGACGCCAGCCCGCCTGCCCCGCCGCCGTCTGCGCCGCGCGCAGTGCCGCCAGCGCCGTTTCCAGCCCCATCAAAGGCGTGATGCCCTGCTGCATCAGGCTCTGGGCCAGCGGCTCGTCAAAATTCTCGGGCAGGGACGACACCGGGAAGGCCGGTTTGCACGTGGCTTTTGCCGCAGCCACAATCGCATCCAGTGCCGGCTGGAAGCTGGACGGATCGCAACGATCCGGGCGCGGCGGGTCGATGATGAACAGCCCCGCATCATAATCCGCCAGCATGGTGCGGAACACATCGGTGGTGCGCGGCCCGTCGCCCCAAATGAAGGTGTGATAATCCAGCGGGTTGGAGATGGTGACGATCGGGCCCAGAATCTCGCCCAGGCTTGCCGCGACCGAAGGCGCCACTTCGGGAAAGTCGATGCCATGCGGGGCCGCCAGATCGGCCACCAGCCCCGCCTCGCCGCCCGAACAGGACAGCGAACACAGCCTCGGCCCGATCTGCGGGCCATGGGTGTGGAAAATCTTCAGCACTTCCACCAGCTCGGCCAACGTATTGACCTCGGCCACCCCGGCCTGCCGCAGAAAGGCCGATGAGGCCGCCCCGCCCCCCGCCAGCGAGGCGGTATGTGAGGCCGCCGTGGCCTGTGACAGCGCTGTCTTGCCGGATTTGATGCAGACCACGCCTTTGCCCGCCGCCCGCGCCGCTTCGGCAAGCGCTGCAAAGCCCGGCGCATCGTCGATCCCCTCGACATACATGCCAATGGCCGTCACCCGCGGATCCGCCAGCAGCGCCCCGGCAAGCTCGGCCAGACCAACCTGCGCCGCATTGCCCAGACAGGCGACATAGGCCACCGGCAAGGCCCGCGCCTGCATCGTCAGGTTCAGGATGATGTTGGAGCTTTGCGACAGCAGCGCCACGCCCCGCGCCACCCGCTGCCCGCCATGCTGATCGGGCCAGAGCAGCGCGCCGTCCAGATAATTGATCACGCCATAACAATTCGGCCCGAGGATCGGCATCTCCCCCGCTGCCGCCACCAGATCGGCCTGCAACCCTGCCTCGCCCGCCTCGGTCCAGCCCGACGCGAAACAGATGCCGCCACCCGCGCCCATCGCCGCCAGATCGCGCACCACATCGACAGTGGCATGACGGTTCACCCCGATGAAAGTGGCATCCGGCACGCCCGGCAGATCGGCCAGCGACGCATAGGCCCTGAGCCCGCCCACCTGATCGCGCTTCGGATGCACCGGCCAGATCGGCCCGTCAAAGCCCATCTTCTGGCATTGCAGGATCACGTTTTCGGCCCAGCCGGATCCCAGAACCGCAATCGACTGCGGCCGCAGCAGACGCCCCAGATCTTTCATGCCCGGCCTCCCGCGCAGATGCGGCAGGGCTGGGGGGGACGGTTCAGGGGCAACGGGGTCAGGAAGCTGTTGTGCATCATCGGCTTTCGCGCTGATAAAAATACTCTCCCGCCGAAAGGGGTTTCAGGCGGGATCGGTGCTGCGGTCGATATGGCCCAGGTCACGCTCGGGCCAGACGTGATCGCGCACCATCTGTTTAAGCTGTTTCACATCTGGAAAGCCGCCCTGCGCCTTGCGGTCCCAGATAAGCGCGCCATCCAGCGTGATCTGGAAAATGCCACCCGTGCCGGGGATCAGCGTCACCGAGGCCAGATCCTGACCAAAGGTCGACAACAGCTCCTGTGCCATCCAGGCGCTGCGCAACAACCAGTTGCATTGGGTGCAATAGGTCAGCGTGATCACGGGGCGGCGGGGGTCTGTCATGGTCGGCTCCGGCTGTTCGGGGGGGATGCGGCTGCCGGATCAGCCACCGACCGCGCGCAAAAGCTCGCGGCTGATGATATGGCGCTGGATCTCGGATGTCCCCTCCCAGATCCGCTCCACCCGCGCATCGCGCCAGATCCGTTCCAGCGGCAGATCGTCCATCAGGCCCATGCCGCCGTGAATCTGGATCGCCTCATCCGCGACCATGGCCAGCATTTCGCTGGCCTTCAGCTTGGCCATGCTCATGTCGGCCTCGGTCACGCTGCCCTGATCGAACTTCCAGGCGGCCTCCCATGTCAACAGTTCTGCCGCTTTCAGCTCCATCGCCATATCGGCCAGTTTGAAGCTGACGCCCTGAAACTTGCCGATCTGCTGGCCGAACTGCTTGCGCTCTGCCGCATAGCCGATGGCATGACCCAAGGCACGGTCGGCCCGGCCAAGGCAGGTTGCGGCCACCTGCAACCGGGTCGCCCCCAGCCAGGTATTTGCCACCTCGAAGCCCTTGTGCGCCTCGCCCAGCATCTGGCTGGCGGGAATACGACATTCGTCAAACTCCAGCACCGCATTGGTATAGCCACGATGGCTGACATTGCGATAGCCGTCACGGACGCTGAAGCCCGGCGTGCCCTTGTCGACGAAAAACGCGGTGATCAGCTTTTTCTTGCCGCGCGGCGTGTCTTCCTCGCCGCTGGCCATGAAGACGATGGCGAAATCGGCAATATCGGCATGGCTGATGAAATGTTTGGTGCCATTCAGCACCCAATCGCCGCCCTCTTGCCGCGCGCTGGCCCGCATGCCGCGCAGGTCCGATCCGGCACCCGGTTCGGTCATCGCCAGACAATCCCATTTCTCGCCCCGGATGCAGGGAAACAGGTATTTCTCGCGCTGCTCTGCCGTGCCCGCCAGCAAGATATTCGAGGGCCGTGCCACGCAGGTCCAGTGCAGCGCATAATTCGCGCGGCCCAGCTCGCGCTCATACAGCAGCCAGGACAGGGTATCGAGCCCGGCCCCGCCCACCTCTTCGGGCATATTGGCCGCATAAAGCCCGGCCTCGATCGCCTTGGCCTGCACTTCGCGGATCAGGTCCATGCGCAGATGGCCGGTGCGCTCCACCTCGGCCTCATGCGGATAAAGCTCGTTCTCCACAAAAGACCGCGTGGTCTCCACGATCATCTTCTGTTCGTCGGTCAGCCCAAACTGCATCTCAGGATTTCCTTTGACCAACATGGCGGCCCACCGCTTCGGGGCGCGGCAGGGCCTTGTGCGCCTCGGCAATCGGCATCAGCTTGGCCAGAACCTCGGGTGCCGCCGGGCAGGATTTGCCGGCCTTCATGTCCACATGCAGCAGGATCTGCTCCACCGTCGCCACTGGGGCACCATCTTTCAGGATGCTCAGGAACAGATGCAGGCGCTTTTCATCCGCGCCCAGCACCTGCACCGTGCCGGTCAGCGCATCGCCCAGCTTTGCCTCGTCAAGGTGCATCACATGGCTTTCTGCGGTGTAATAGCTGTGACCGCCCGCCACATAATCCATATCCGCGCCGATCAGCCGCAGGAAATTGTCGCAGGTTTCCGACCCGGCAAACAGATAGCGGCTTTCGGTCATATGGCCGTTATAGTCGATCCAGCCGGGCAAAACGCGCAGATGCGCCATCACCAGCGGCGCGCCATCGCCGATCTTGCCCTCGGCATGCAGGGCCGCCTTGCGCTTGTCATCATGCGCCCGCAGCACCTTTCCGGCGCCCCAGTTGCGGTCCTTCAGGGCGCGCAGAAAACCGATCAGGTTGCTGTCGCGGATGCGCTCCAGCTCGCGGATGGTGTGATGCCCCGATTGCGCATCGGATTGCCCGGCGATGAGGTCAACAAGCCCGTCGTTGAATTCCGGCACATCGGTCAGCTTGGTCCACGGCCATTGCAGGCAGGGGCCGAACTGCGCCATGAAATGTTTCATGCCCGCCTCGCCGCCCGCCACGCGATAGGTTTCAAACAGGCCCATCTGGCCCCAGCGCAGGCCAAAGCCCATGCGGATCGCCTCGTCGATCTCCTCGGTCGTGGCGATGCCGTCCTTCACCAGCCACAGCGCTTCGCGCCAGACTGCCTCAAGGAAACGGTCCGCGATATGCGCGTCGATTTCCTTGCGCACATGCAGGGGGAACATGCCGATGTCGCGCAGGATGTCCTTTGCCCGCTCGACCGCTTCGGGCGGGTTTCGCGGCGAGGGCACAACCTCGGCCAGTGGCAGAAGATAGACCGGGTTGAACGGATGGGCCACAAAGATGCTGCCCGGATTGGCGGCACGCTCTTGCAGCTCGGATGGCTTGAAACCACTGGTGGACGAGCCGATCAGCACATTCGGGGCGGATTGTTGGATTTGTGCAAAGACCCGGTGTTTCAGTTCCAGCCGTTCCGAGACGGATTCCTGAACATAGTCAGCGCCTTCCACGGCTTCGGTGATGGTTCCGGCAAAACTCAGAACGCCCTCGGAAGGCATCGGAATGTCAGACAGGGCCGGAAGGCTGGCCCGGGCATTGGCCAGAACCTCGCTGATTTTCCGCTCGGCCTGCGGATCGGGGTCGAACACCGCCACATCCCACCCGTTCAGCAGGAACCGCGCCGCCCAGCCGCCGCCAATAACCCCGCCCCCGATGATCGCCGCTTTCCGTGCCATTCTCTCTCCTGTGGGGTCTGCGCCCCTCATCCTGCCCGTGCCGCAACAGGCGCCGGTGCATCAGTCTGCATGATTGCTGCCCCCGCCCCTTGTGCGGCGGGGGTCGGGCCGGTCACTTCGGCAGCGGCGCGCGTTTTTCCAGCTTCAGCTTGGCGCGCACTTCGGCCGGGGTCAGCACCCGCGCCCCCAGGTTCGAGATGATCGAGACCGCCCGCTCCACCAGCTGCGCATTGGTAGCCAGAACGCCCTTGTCGAGCCAGAGATTGTCTTCCAGCCCCACCCGCACATTGCCCCCTGCCAGCACGGCAGCGGCCACATAAGGCATCTGGTGGCGGCCAATGGCAAAGGCGCTCCAGAACCAGTCGGCGGGCACATTGTTGACCATCGCCATGAAGGTGTTCAGATCATCCGGCGCGCCCCATGGCACGCCCATGCACAGCTGCACCAGCGTCGGGGAGGGGATCACCCCTTCGCGCGCCAGTTCCTTGGCCAGCCACAGATGGCCGGTGTCAAAGGCCTCGATCTCGATCCGCACCCCGGCTGCGACCATGCGTTTTGCCATGTCGCGCAGCATGCCGGGCGTGTTGACCATCACATAATCGGCCTCGTTGAAATTCATCGTGCCGCAATCGAGCGTGCAGATTTCCGGGCGGCATTCCACCACATGCGCCACCCGCTCGGCGGCACCCGCCATGTCAGACCGGGGGCCCATGCGGCCCATATCCTCGGTGCCTTCAAAATAGATGTCGCCGCCCATGCCCGCCGTCAGGTTCAGCACCACATCGGTGGCGCTGTCGCGGATGCGTTCCGTCACCTCGCGATACAGCGCCGGGTCGCGGGCCGGTTTGCCGGTTTCGGGGTCGCGCACATGACAATGCACCACCGCCGCCCCCGCCTTGGCCGCCGCTATGGCGCTTTCGGCGATCTGCGCCGGGCTGCGCGGCACATGCGGGCTGCGGTCCTGCGTGCCGCCCGATCCGGTCACGGCACAGGTGATGAAAACTTCGCGGTTCATGGCCAAAGGCATCGGGCTACTCCTGTTCTTTGACGGCAGTTTAGCGGTCTTGCGCCGCCACGCTTTGCGATTTACGAAATGAACATGGCAAAATCCGCATCAATTTTCGCCCCCGCGCAGCAGCCGCTCAGCCTCGCCCTGCTGGTGCTGCCGCAGTGTTCGATCCTGGAGGTCGCCTCGACCCTCGATCCACTGCGCGCCGCCAACCGGCATCTGGGGACGGAGGCGTTTCGCTGGCGCGTGGTGTCGCCCGATGGTCAGGCGGTGCCGCTGACCTGCGGGATCGAGCTGCCCTCGTCCGGTCCGCTGGCCATGGCCGAAGGTGCGGATGTGCTGATCGTGATTGCGGGCTATCGCCAGTCCGAGGTGGCCACGGCGCGGCTGATCCGCGATCTGCGCCGCATCGCGCCGCGCTTTGCCGCGATTGGCGGCATTGATGCGGGCGGCTGGGTTCTGGCCCGCGCCGGTCTGCTGGATGGCCGCCGCGCCACGGTGCATTGGGAGGATCTGGAGGATTTTGCCGCCAGCCATCCGCAGATCGACGTGGTGGCGGATCGGTTCGTGCTGGCGGCCAACCGCTTTACTGCGGGTGGGGCCGCGCCTGCCGCCGATCTGATGCTGCACCTGATCCGCACCCGCCATGGGCCTGCGCTTGCCTTGCAGGTGGCGGCCAGTTTTCTGACCACGGCGCGCGACGGGGCCGAGCCGCAGATTGCCCCGCATGCCCCCGATCCCCGGCTTGACCCGCGCGTCGCGGCTGCCATCGCCCGGATGGAGGCGCGGCTCGACAGCCCCGAAACCACCGCGCAGACCGCCCGCGCGCTTGGCCTGTCGGCCCGCCGTCTGGAACAGCTGTTTGACGCGGCGCTGGGTCGCAGCCCCGCCGCCCATGCGCTGTCGCTGCGGCTTGCCGCCGCGCGCCGCCTGATCACCGATACCCGGCACCCGCTGGCCGAGATTGCGCTGCGCACCGGGTTTTCCAGTGCCGCCACGCTGAGCCGGGCGTTCCGCAACAGCTTTGGCACCCCGCCCAGCGCTTTGCGCAAGCGGCCCTGACCGTCTTTTCTGCCGCCCGCCCGACCTTGGTCCGATGAAATCACCGGCCTTTCGGCCTATGACCAGACGGCAAAGGGCGGATGCGGCGGCGCAGTGGTCTGACCCCGATGGGCCACAGGCGCGGCAGCAGGCAGAACGAGGGCATCCCGCCACGATGGCCGGGTGTCCAGATGGAGAGACTGACATGACCGGACAACGCTTTTCCGCCCTGCCGCGCCGCCTGCCGATGGTGGCCCTTGCCGCCCTGTTTGTGGCCATGCCGCTTGGCCTGCAGTTCAACCCCGCAACTGGCGGCCTGACGGTGACGGATTCCGTCGCCCATGCCCGGCGCGGCGCGGATGATACCCATATCGACGATCACGGCGGGCGCGGGCGCGGCCGTGACGACCGGGGCGGCCACCATGGCCGGGGCCATGATGACAGCCGCGACGATGACCATGACGACCACGGTCGCCGGGGCCACAGTGTCGATGACGACGGCGATGACGATCACCGGGGCCATGGCAAACGCCGGGGCGGGCGCGGCACCGGCACGCCGGGGGGCACGCCGACCGTGACCAAGGTCGAAAGCGCGGGCCGCAGCATCGAGGTCAGCTATTCCGATGGCAGCCGCGAAGAGATTGAGCATGGCCGCTATGAACGCAAGAATGCCGCGGGCCGCACGGTCGAGGAACGCCGCGCCACGGCGGCAGACCGCGCCCGCCTGTCGGCGCTGCGCTGACCCACGCGGCGCGCGCGACAGCCGCGCGCGCCCGTTTTGACAAAGGACCCGGGATGAAACGCCAGCTGTCTTGCCTTGTGATTGCGGCCCTGCTGCTCGCCACCGGCGTGCCGCAGCTGTTGCTGCCGGTCACGGCGGCACAGGGCATCGCCCATGCCCGGGGCGGCGGAGATGATGGCGACGACGGGGGGGACGACGACGGGGGCGGCGGTGACAATAGCGGCCGGGGCGGCGGGCACGATGACGATCACGACGAAGGCCGGGACGACGACCGGGATGATGACAATTCGGGCCGCGGTCGTGGCCGGGGGCGCGGCGGTTCGGATGGCAAGGCCGACAGCGGCGACCTGGCCGCCGAAGGGCTGCGGCGGATCTATGACGATGGCCGGGTGGAGCGGATCAGCGCCGGTCTTTATGAACGGCTGGACGCGCGCGGGCGCGTCACCGAACGCCGCCCCGCCACCACCGCCGACCGGCGCCGTCTGGCCGATCCGAAAGCCGCCAAAGGCATCACCAGCGTGATCGACATCGGCCAGAACCGCGTCACGATCACCGACCGCGCCGGCTGGCGTGAAACGCTGGACGGTCGCACCTATCAGTTGACCGATCCGCGCGGCAATCTGGTGACGCGCCGCCCGGCGACAGCCGATGATCTGGGCCGGTTTCGCGGCGCGCTGGATCTGCGCTGACACTCACCGCCGCAGGTGATCGCGCGCCAGAACCGCCGCCTCGACCCGGTTGCGTAGATGCAGCTTTTGCAGGATCGACGTCATGTAATGTTTCACCGTCTTTTCCTGCAGGTCGAGTGACAGCCCGATTTCCTTGTTGCTTTTGCCTTCGGCCACCAGCGCCAGAATATCCTCTTCGCGTTTGGACAGATCCTCCAGCGGGTTCGCGGGTTTGGCTTTTGCCCCGCCCCGCATCGCCGTCAGCAACCGGCTGGCCAGCAGCGGCGACACATAGGTCTGCCCGCGCGCCAGATCCTTCACCACCCCCACCAGATCGCGCGCGCTGACCCCCTTCAGGATATAGCCCAGCGCCCCGGCCTTCAGCGCCTGCATCACGATGTCATCCTCTTCCGAGGCGGTGAGCATCGCCACCTTCGGCGGCTCAGGCCAGTCCATCACCGCCCGCAGCGCCGCCAGACCACCGCCTTCGGGCATGGAAATATCCAGCAGCAGCACATCGGGGCGCAGCCGCGCCGCCAGTTCCACCGCCGCCTTCGCATCCTGCGCCTGCCCCACAACCAGCAGTCCCGGATCCTCCGACAGGCTGCGCGCCACTCCGTCCCGATAAAGCGGGTGGTCATCCGCAATCACGATCCGCAGCTGTTCCATCGTCTCTGCCCTTTTCATCCCCGCACGGTCGTCAGGACCATGCGCACCTCTGCCCCGCCTTCGGGCCGGTTAATCGTCTCGAAACTGCCGCCCAGCGCCTCGACCCGGTCGCGCAATCCGGCGAGGCCAAGGCCGGAGCCACCCCCATCGGGTTCCGCCCCTGTTTCGGCCTTGGCGGGCGCGAAGCCCGGCCCGCTGTCCAGCACGCGCAGCACCAGCGCACCGGCTTCGGTACCCAGCCGCACTTGCTGGCCCTGCCCCTGCGCATGGCGCCAGGCATTGTTCAGCCCTTCCTGCACAAAGCGGTAAAGGCAGGTTTTCACCGGCGCGGCCAGCGGTGGCAGGCTGTCGGCATCACAGGTCACCGCAACCTCGGTGCCGGTGCGGGCGCGATGCGCCTCGGCCAGCCCCGCCACGATGTCACAGGGATTGCGCGCCGCAATATCGGGCAGCGACACCCCGCGCGAGATGGCCCGGATTTCGCGGATCGCATCGCTGACCGCCCCGGCGACCTCGGTCAGTTCGGCCTGCCGCACCGCGGCCACCGCCGGGCGCAGGCCATCCAGACGCAGCGCGGCAAAGCCCAGAAGCTGCGCCGGGCCATCATGCAGATCGGCCCCGACCTGCCGCAGCGCCTGATCGTGCATCTCTGCCGAGCGCGCCGCAGCCCCCTGCACCCTGAGCCGCAAAGCCATGTTGTGTCGCGACAGATCCGACAGATCGCGCAACTGCCGCTGCATGGCCGCCCGCTGGCTTTCTATGGTGCGGCTACCCTTCAGCACGATGCCCCACAGCACCGCGCCAATCGCCAGCAGCACCGCCGCGACCGTGGCCCAACTGCGCCGCTTGGCCTCCCACAGATCGGCCTCCAGCCCCGTGGCCAGCTCATAGAACTCCACCACGCCGATGATCCGGCCCGACCACACTTCGCGGATCGGGCTGTAGATTTCCAGCAAGGGCACACCCAAGGCGGCTTCGGCGGCATTCTCGGCCTCGTGCAGATCGGCAAAGCTGGCGGCAACTTCGCCCTTCCACGCCCGTGCCAGATCACCATCCACCGCAAAGCGCCGCCCCAGCAGGCTGTGGTCCGAGGCATCGACGACCAGCCCGCCATCCTTCCAGATCTTGTAGGATTTGACCCGCGCGCCCAGCGCGGTCGAGGTGAACACCTCGTCCAGCGCCTTGTGCGCCAGCGGCGACAGATCATCCGATGCAGCAAGATCCTGGCTCAGCGGCGATATGAAACTTTCCATATAAAGCGCTGTCGCATTGGCCCAGTTGCGCACCACAACCTGCTCGATCCGCGCGGCCATCCATTGCCCGGTGATCAGCATGGCGACCAGCATGACAATGCCGCCCGCCACGGCGAATTGCGTGGCAAGCGACCAATCGGTCCAGCGTGATCTGTGCGGCAGATGCCGTGAAACCCAATGCCTCATGCCCCGGTTCTACCCGCCTGCGCTGCCTGCGCAAACGGGCCAAGGTCTGATGGCCGGGTTTATTTCAGCTTTTCTTCCAGCGCGGCAATGCGCGCCTCAAGGGCGATGTTTTCTTCGCGCGCCTTCACCGCCATGGCGCGGACGGCATCAAACTCTTCGCGCGTCACGAAATCGCGCTCGGCCATCCAGCGGTCGATGAAGCCTTTCATCGCGGTTTCCGCCTCGGTCTTGGCCCCCTGTGCGACGCCCATGGCATTGGTCATCAACTGCGACATATCGTCGAAAAACTTGTTGCGCGTCTGCATGGGCACGGCCTCCTGTCACCTGTGCCCTATATGAGGTCTGCAACGGCGGCCTGCAAGATCCGCAGGATGTGAACAGGCGGTCCGGTTGACAATGCCGCAGCCGCACCGGACAAGCGAGGGGCCGGACGCCCCCATGAGCTGCACCCCATGAGCTACATCCCCTTCCCGAACCTCTCGCCCGAACTGTTTTCCATCGACCTGTTCGGCGTGACCTTCGCCCTGCGCTGGTATGCGCTGGCCTATATCGCCGGCCTGCTGATCGGCTGGCGTCTGGTGCTGCGGGCGATCCGATCACCTGCGCTGTGGCGTGCGGGGCAGGCCCCGCTGAACGCCGAACAGCTTGACCGGCTGCTGACCTGGATCATTGTCGGCGTCGTGCTGGGCGGGCGGCTCGGCTATGCGTTTTTCTACAATGCCAGCTATTATATGGCGCATCCGGCGCAGATCCTGAAGGTGTGGGAAGGCGGCATGTCCTTCCATGGCGGGTTTCTGGGGGTTGTGGTGGCAACGCTGATCTTCTGCCGCCGCGAAAAGATCGCGCTGCTACCCATGGCCGATCTCTTGGCACTGGCCACGCCGCCCGGCCTGCTGCTGGGCCGCATCGCCAATTTCATCAATGCCGAACTCTGGGGCCGCGCCACCACGATGCCCTGGGGCGTGGCTTTCCCCGGCGAGGCGGCGCAGGCCTGTGCCACTGCCACCCTGCCCTGCATCCGCCATCCGAGCCAGTTGTACGAAGCCGGGCTGGAGGGGCTGCTGCTGGGGGCGCTGCTGCTCTGGCTCGCGTTCCGCAGCCCCGCCTTCAAGGCTCCGGGCCGCATCGCCGGTGTGTTCTTTGCCGGATATGGCCTGTCGCGCTTTGTCGTTGAGTTCATGCGCCAGCCCGATGCGCAATTCATCAGCCCCGGCAATCCTTTGGGCCTTGCGCTGCACCTGAACGGCTATGGCCTGACCATGGGGCAGATCCTGTCGCTGCCGATGATCGTGCTGGGGCTGGTGTTCCTGCTGCGGGCGCGCCGTGACCCCGCTTGAAGATCTGCTGATCCGGCGGATCGCGCTCAGCGGTCCGATCACGCTGGCCGACTATATGGCCGAATGTCTGCTGCACCCCGAGCATGGCTATTACACCACCGGCACGCCCTTTGGCGCGGCGGGCGATTTTACCACCGCGCCGGAAATCTCGCAGATGTTCGGGGAGTTGCTAGGGCTGTGCCTTGCGCAATACTGGCTGGATCTGGGTTGCCCCGCGCCGTTCACGCTGGCCGAGATCGGCCCCGGGCGCGGCACGCTGATGGCCGATCTTCTGCGCGCCACCCGCGCCGTGTCGGGCTTTCATCAGGCGGCGCGCATCACCCTGATCGAGGCCTCGCCCAGGCTGCGGGATCAGCAGCGCAGCACCTTGGCCGGGTATCAGGTTGAATGGCTGGGCGATATTGGCGGCCTGCCCGATACGCCGCTGTTCCTGATCGCCAACGAGTTTTTTGATGCCCTGCCGATCCGCCAGTTTTGCCGCGATGCAGCGGGCTGGCGCGAAACCGTGGTCACGGTGCAGGATGGCCGCCTTGGCTTTGCCCGCTCTGACGCCGCGCCGATTGCGGCGCTGGATCACCGGCTGGACGACACGACAGCGGGCGAGATTGTGGAACTTTGCCCCGCCGCTGCCCCGATTGTGGCCGAAGCTGCCCGGCGCATCGCCCGCCATGGCGGGGCGGCGCTGATCCTCGATTATGGCGGCTGGCAATCGCGCGGCGATACGGTGCAGGCACTACGCGCGCATCAGTTCGTGTCGCCGCTGGCCGAACCGGGGCTGGCCGATCTGACCGCGCATGTGGATTTTGCCGCGCTCGCCACCGCCGCCCATCCCTGTGCCACCGCCTTCATCCCGCAGGGCACGCTGTTGCTGCGCCTTGGCATTGCGCAGCGCAGTGCCGCGCTTGCCCGCAATCTGCACGGCGCGGCGCTGGAAAACCACCTTGCCGCAACTCGCCGCTTGACCGACCCCGCCGAAATGGGAACGCTGTTTAAAGCCCTTGCGCTGCACCCCCCCGGCACACCCGCGCCGCCGGGGTTTGCGCCGGGCCAGACCTGAGGACCGGAATGCTCGAAATCATCACCTCCGACGCGCTCGCCCCGGTGCGGCATGGCTTTTTCACCCGCAAGGGCGGGGCCTCCTCGGGCATTTTTGCCGGATTGAACTGCGGCACCGGCTCGTCGGATCTGTCCGAGGTGGTGGCGATCAACCGGGCCCGGGTGGCGCAGGCCATGGGCGCCGCCCCCGAGGCGCTGGTGACGGTGCATCAGGTGCATTCCGCCGATGTGCTGACCGTGACCGCCCCGCATACAGGGGCCCCGCCGCAGGCCGATGCCATGGTGACGGCAACACCGGGGCTGGTGCTGGGCGTGCTGACCGCCGATTGTCAGCCGGTGCTGTTTTCCGACCCCGAGGCGCAGGTGATCGGTGCCGCCCATGCTGGCTGGCGCGGGGCGAAGGAAGGGATCCTTGAGGCGGTGCTGACCGCGATGGAGCGGCTGGGCGCGGCCCGCGCGCGCATTTCCGCCGTGATCGGTCCGACGATTTCGCAGGCCTCCTATGAGGTTGGCCCCGAATTCGTAGAGGCTTTTCTGGATGATGACCGCGACAGCGCGCGGTTCTTCGCGCAAGGCACCGGCGACCGGGCGCTGTTCGATCTGCCCGGCTATGCGCTGTGGCGGCTGCGCGCCGCAGGCGTCGGCCATGCCGAATGGACGCGCCATTGCACCTATCGCGACCCGGCCCGCTTTTATTCGTTCCGTCGCACCACCCATCACGGTGAAGCCGATTACGGGCGACTCATCTCCTGCATCCGGCTGTAAGGATCGCGCGGCCACAGGTGATTGCGGCAAAGGCTCGCCAAGGTCTTGCCGCAATCCGCGAAACAGTTGCGACCCTTGCGCAGAATTGTGCCGCAAAACAGGTCAAATCCACGCATCTTGCCGCCTCCGGCACAAGCTTCGGCAAAACCCGATTTGCCACAATCGCGGTCAAAACCCTGCCGCAATGACAGGGCAATCTGCACCCAAGGCCAAAGAGGCCATGAGCAGCCCAGACCACGAAGGAACCCGACATGAAAAAAGAACGCCGCTGGTTGAAATCCGTCCTCGCCGCCTCGGAAACCGTCGAGGTCCGCCTGCCCTGGCAGCGCAGTGCCCGCAGCAAACCCGAAGCCGTCACGTCGCAGGCCGCCCCGAAGGCGCTGGCCGCGCGCTGATCCTTCCTGCCTCAGATACTCCAAGACGGGCCGCGCCATGCAGAGGGCGCGGCCTTTTTCATGGCGATTCGCCCGATTCCGCCCCGACAGGGGAAAATGTTGCGGCTTTTCCCCCATGATCTTCGGTCATCGTGGAAACAATCGGCCATGGTCCTGCCCGACTGCCCGCGCTGCCGCCACAAAGATGATTAAACTTTGACAGGGCGCCGCAGAAGCGCCATCTTCTGCCTTACAGATGTCCTTCTGTAAACGGACGGCAGGCGCGGTAAGACCAAAGCCCCTTTGGCGCCCCTTCGTCCCCCGGTCCGCAAAAGCCGGGTAGGTTGTGAAGCTCAGTGCGGGCGGCCCGCTGCGAACCTCTGCGCAGCACTATGGGCCGCCTGTATTGCTTTTTGCACAGGACGGCCACAATTTTCGGAAAACCGGATCAGGCGTTGCGGGTCAGCCGCGCTTCCAGCACGTCGAACGGCAGGCCGGGTTCATCCTTGGCGCAACGGATCACGAGGCTGGTTTTCACACTCGCCACATTGTCTGCCGCCGTCAGCTCTGCCGTCAGGAAACTCTGGAACGTCGACAGATCGGGGGCGACGCATTTCAGGATGAAGTCGATCTCGCCATTCAGCATATGACATTCGCGCACCAGCGGCCAGGCGCGGCAGCGTTTCTCGAAGGCGCTCAGATCCGACTCGGCCTGGCTTTGCAGCCGCACCATGGCAAAGACCTGCACTTCAAAGCCCAGTTCCCGCGCGTCGATATCGGCGTGATAGCCGCGGATATAACCCGCCTCCTCCAACGTGCGCACCCGGCGCAGGCAAGGTGGCGCGGAAATGCCCACCCTTTTGGCAAGCTCCACATTGGTCATGCGGCCATCGGCCTGCAATTCCGCAAGAATGTGACGGTCGATGGGGTCCAGCTTGGAACCGGCCATTGCGTGAATTCCTTTCTCGCGCCCCTGCCTGTGGCAGCAAAGGCGTCTTCTTCGCGCGGACATTAGGATTTTGCCGCCCGTAGCGCAATATTCTTTCGTGAGATGCCGGGTTTTCGTCAGGGGATCCGGCTCACAGCGCGGTGAACAGGGGTTTGCGCCGCCCTGCGCTGCCGCCTATATGGAGCGGACATCGCATATGAGGGCAATATGAGCGACGCGCGCCACACCAAGGTTCTGATCATCGGCTCCGGCCCGGCGGGGTATACCGCCGCCGTCTATGCCGCGCGCGCCATGCTGGAGCCGATCCTGGTGCAGGGGATGCAGCCGGGCGGCCAGCTGACCATCACCACCGAGGTCGAAAACTGGCCCGGCGATACCCATGTGCAGGGCCCCGATCTGATGGTGCGGATGGAAAGCCATGCGCAGGCCATGGGGGCCGAGGTCATCGGGGATTATATCCTGAGCCTGGACCTGCAATCGCGCCCCTTCATCGCCAAGGGCGATTCCGGCACCACCTATACGGCCGATGCCGTGATCCTTGCCACCGGCGCGCAGGCGAAATGGCTGGGCCTGCCCTCGGAAGAAAAGTTCAAGGGCTTTGGCGTCTCGGCCTGTGCCACCTGTGACGGCTTTTTCTATCGCGGCAAAGAGGTGGTGGTGATCGGCGGCGGCAATACCGCTGTGGAAGAAGCGCTGTTCCTGACCAATTTCGCCACCAAGGTCACGCTGATCCACCGCCGCGATACGCTGCGCGCCGAAAAGATCCTGCAGGACCGGCTGTTCAAGCACCCCAAGGTCGAACTGCTGTGGCACCATGAGGTGACCGAGGTTCTGGGCACCGAAGCCCCGCTTGGCGTGACCGCCGTGCGCGCGCGCAATGTGCAGACCGGCGAGACGACCGATGTGCCCTGCGCCGGGTTCTTTGTGGCCATCGGCCATGCCCCGGCCTCGGAACTGGTGAAAGACCAGCTGCCGCTGCACAATGGCGGCTATGTGCAGGTTGAGGCAGGCTCGACCCGCACCGCCATTCCGGGCGTGTTTGCGGCGGGCGATCTGACCGACCATGTGTATCGGCAGGCGATCACCTCTGCGGGTATGGGCTGTATGGCCGCCCTTGATGCCGAACGCTGGCTGGCCGGTCATTAAGCCCGCCGGAACCACGTTCCACCGCCAGCCCTTGCGGCAAAACGCTGTTCCGGGCTGGCGGAATTTCGCGCCATTTTAGCACTATTGCCTCAAAAACCGTCAAGCCAGCTTGAATTTCAACCCGTCACCGGGCTAAACGCCCGGCGCAAGGGCCGCTGACTGCGCAGGCCCTATTCAACCGAAAGCGAAACCCGATGACCCTTTCCAACCACGCCCCGATCCCAGAGCTTTATGTCTCTGCCGATGCGGCCCTGACGCTGAAACATGATGCGGGCAATCTGCCCTCCTGGGATCTGACGCCGCGTCAGATGTGCGACCTTGAATTGCTGATGAATGGTGGTTTCCACCCGCTGAAGGGGTTCCAGTCGGAAGCCGATTACAACGGCGTTGTTGAAAATATGCGCACCGCAGATGGCGCATTGTGGCCAATGCCGATCACGCTGGACGTATCGGAGGCCTTTGCCGACAAGCTTGAGCCCGGTCAGGACATTGCGCTGCGCGATGCCGAAGGCGTCATCCTTGCCATCCTGTCGGTCACCGACAAGTGGATCCCGAACAAGTCGCGCGAAGCCGAAAAGGTGTTCGGCGCTGACGATCTGGCGCATCCTGCGGTGAACTACCTGCACAATGTGGCGGGCAAGGTTTATCTGGGCGGCCCGGTGAAGGGCCTGCAAGCGCCCGTGCACTATGATTTCAAATCGCGCCGCGACACGCCGAATGAATTGCGCGCCCTGTTCCGCAAGCTGAACTGGGCCAAGGTCGTGGCCTTCCAGACCCGCAACCCGCTGCACCGCGCGCACCAGGAGCTGACGTTCCGCGCCGCGAAAGAGGCACAGGCCAACCTGCTGATCCATCCGGTTGTCGGCATGACCAAGCCGGGCGATGTGGACCACTTCACCCGCGTGCGCTGCTATGAGGCGGTACTGGACAAATATCCGCAATCGACCACCACCATGTCGCTGCTCAATCTGGCGATGCGCATGGCCGGCCCGCGCGAAGCGGTGTGGCACGGGCTGATCCGCCGCAACCATGGCGTCACCCATTTCATCGTCGGTCGCGACCACGCCGGCCCCGGCAAGAACAGCCAGGGCAAGGATTTCTACGGCCCCTATGACGCGCAGACCCTGTTCAAGGAACATGAGGCCGAAATCGGCGTGACCATGGTCGACTTCAAGCACATGGTCTATGTGCAGGAAAAGGCTCAGTATTACCCGGCGAACGAAGTGCCGGAAGGCACGACCGTTCTGGATATTTCGGGCACCGAACTGCGCCGCCGCCTGCGCGAAGGCATCGACATCCCGGAATGGTTCTCGTTCCCCGAAGTGGTGGCGCAACTGCGCAAAACCTCGCCCGCGCGGGACAAGCAGGGGTTCACCGTGTTCTTCACCGGCCTGTCCGGTTCGGGCAAATCCACCATCGCCAATGCGTTGATGGTCAAGCTGATGGAAATGGGCGGCCGCCCGGTGACGCTGCTGGACGGCGATGTGGTGCGCAAGCATCTGTCGTCGGAGCTCGGCTTCTCCAAGGAACACCGCGACATCAACATCAAGCGCATCGGCTATGTGGCGTCGGAGATCACCAAGAATGGCGGTATCGCCATCTGTGCCCCGATCGCGCCCTATACCGCGACCCGCCGCGCCGTGCGCGACATGGTGGAATCCTACGGTGCCTTCCTTGAGGTGCATGTGGCGACCAGCGTCGAAGAATGTGAACGCCGCGACCGCAAGGGGCTCTACAAGCTGGCCCGTGAAGGCAAGATCAAAGAGTTCACCGGCATTTCCGACCCCTATGAAATGCCGGAAACGCCCGAACTGCGCGTGGAAACCGAAGGCACCGATGTGGACAGCTGCGCCCATCAGGTGATCCTGAAACTGGAATCGATGGGCCTGATCAAAGCCTGATCCTGATTTCGCACAGATTCAAAGGGGCGCCTGTTTCGGGCGCCCCTTTTGCATGGCGACCTAAGGCGGCTCAGCCGCGAACAATCCCCCGCCAGAGCCGGGCTTGTCGCCAAATCACCCACAATCCCCCGTATCTCTGCCGCATTCCCACGCCATACCACCGGCCAACACGGACACCGCGCCCTGCGGCCCGGAGGATGGAGGGGAAAGATGGCAGATATCGCGTCTTGGGCCTGGACCGGCACCGGCACCTGGCCCAGCTTCAGCGTCTCGAACCAGAACAATGGCCGCGCCCTTGGCAATGGCCTGAACATCTCGCCGGGCAATTACACGTCGATCCTGTGGCGTGATGCCAATAACAACGGGGTCATCGCCGATAATGACAGCGATGACGGCAGCGGCTCGGGCACCGACCGCGTGGTGGTGAATGGCGTGGTGAAACGCGTCCATGAAACCGCGACCTACAACAACTCGCCCTTCACGGTGCGGGGCGTGAGCTATACCGCACCCATAGATGTGTGGATCTTTACCGACGGCACCTACATGGTGCGGCTGCGCGATGTGAACATCCCCGCCGCCCATTGGAAAAAGGTGACGGCGATCAGGCTGGGCACCTGGGATGGCGCCGAATATTCCGGCTCCAACATCGCCACGCGCGACAATCCCTTTGTCTGTTTCACCGCTGGCACCTGTGTCGAAACCCCTGACGGCCCCCGCCCGGTCGAAGGTCTGCGCGCCGGGGATCTGGTCTTGACGCTGGACCATGGCCCACAACCGTTGCTCTGGAGCGGAAAACGGCTTGTGCGCGGCACCGGCGCTGCCGCCCCGGTGCTGTTCCAGCCGGGTGCCCTGGGCAACAGCGATGCGGTGCGGGTGTCACCGCATCATCGGGTGCTGCTGACCGGCTGGAAGGCCGAACTGTTCGCGGGCACGTCCGAGGTTCTGGTGACGGCGCATCACCTTGTGGATGGCAAAACCATCCTCCGGGATCCCTGCGATCTGGTGCTTTATGTGCATCTGCTGTTCATGCGGCACGAGCTGCTCGACACAGCGGGCCTGCTCAGCGAAAGCTTCCATCCGACGCGCTATGCGCTGGATCAGCTGGCAGATCAGGAACGGCAGGATCTGCTGACGCGGATCCCGCAACTGGCACAGGATCCGCGCCACTATGGTGCAACGGCGCGGCGCTGCGTCACCAGTTGGGAAGCCCGCGCCATCGCCGCCTGATCGCCTCGGGCGCCTGCCCTCAGTGCGCGTTCACCGGGGCCAGATCATTCTGCCGCGCCAGCGCAAAGGCCAGATTGCGGTCGCGCACCAGCGCCAGCCGCTCGCCATCCGGGCGATGCACGGCATACAGCGTCTCGATGCCTTCGGCCTGATTGCGGATCTCTTCCGGCAGATCTGCCACCGCAACGGGCCGCACATAGACAATCTGCGCAGCGCCATCGGGCAGGGCGTCAAATTTCACATCCATGACCTTGATCCTTTCACTTCGCTTCGATGCGCTTCACCGGCGGGGGCGCGGCTTCTGCCGTGCGTCCGGACCGGATCGGGATGGTTTGCACGACGGCCTCGGGCAGAACGCGGTGCAGATCGACATGCAGCAAGCCATGCTCCATATGCGCGCCCGCAACTTCCACCCCATCCGCCAGCACGAACGAACGCTGGAACGCCCGCGCCGCAATGCCCCGGTGCAAGAACACCCGCCCGCTCTCGTCCTCGACCTGCCGTCCGCGGATCACCAACTGGCGATCTTCGACCGTGATCACCAGTTCTTCCTCGCGGAAGCCGGCGACGGCCAGGGTGATGCGGTAGGAATTGTCGGCCACGGCCTCGATATTGAACGGCGGATAGCCGTCACCAGAGCCTTTGGCGGTGCGTTCAACCAGCCGTTCAAGCTGCTCGAACCCGAGAAGATAGGGATGTGATCCGAAACTGATCTTGGTCATCGACTTGTCCTTGCAAAAGCGACATATCGTGCCGGACCCCATGGGGCATCCGGCCTTGGGTAGAATATGGGGTGCGGGCCGCTGCCACGCAAGCCCCTGCTGCCGCTGTGGCGCCTTGGTAAATTCTGCGCAGATTTCTTCCCAAAGCACGGAAAAATCGCTATATTTGGAAAACCAAACGCCAACGACTCAAGAAACAGAGCGCCGCCAGGAACCCGCACCATGAATGCTTCGATGGAACTCAATCTCGAAGAGATGCTGCGCATCCGGCTTGAAGTGCTGCGCCGGGAACATCGTGATCTTGACGCCGCCATTCATGCTTTGGAACTTTCGGGCCGCCCCGATCAGCTGACGCTGCGGCGGCTGAAAAAGCAGAAACTCGCCTTCAAGGATCAGATCGTGAAGATCGAGGATCAGCTGATCCCCGATATCATCGCCTGAAAAGCCGCAGGGCCGCTTGCCCCGCCCCCCATCCCGCGCTAAACGCCCAAGAAAATATAGACCGAACCATGGGGGCGCATATGTCGGTTGAGGTCGGGATCATCATGGGCAGCCAGTCTGACTGGCCGACCATGCGCGAAGCGGCGGCCATCCTTGATGCGCTGCAAATTCCCTATGAGGCGAAGATCGTCTCGGCGCATCGCACCCCTGACCGGCTCTGGACCTATGGCAAGACGGCGGTGGACCGTGGCCTGAAGGTGATCATCGCGGGCGCAGGCGGTGCCGCGCATCTGCCGGGCATGATGGCCTCGAAAACCCGTGTGCCGGTGATCGGCGTGCCGGTGCAGACCAAGGCCCTGTCCGGCGTCGACAGCCTCTATTCCATTCTTCAGATGCCCAAGGGCTATCCGGTGGCCACCATGGCGATCGGGGCTGCGGGTGCGGCCAATGCCGGGCTGATGGCCGCCGGGATCCTGGCCCTGGGCGATGCCGCCCTTGCCGCCCGTCTGGATGCCTGGCGCGCAGCGCTGACCGCCTCCATCCCCGAGGAGCCGAAAGATGAGTGATCCCCTGCCGCAAGGCGCCACCATCGGTATTCTGGGCGGCGGGCAACTGGGCCGGATGCTGTCTGTCGCGGCGGCCCGGCTTGGCTTCCGCTGCCATGTCTACGAGCCGATGGCAAACCCGCCCGCCGCGCATGTGGCCGATGTGGTGACAACGGCGGGCTATGACGATGCCGAAGCGCTGCGTGCCTTTGCCGCCTCGGTCGATGTCATCACCTATGAATTCGAGAATATCCCCACCGCCGCGCTGGATCTGCTGGAATCGCTGCGCCCGATCCGGCCCAACCGCCGCGCTCTGGCCATCAGCCAGGATCGCATCGCGGAGAAGGATTTCCTCACCGACCTCGGCCTGACCACCGCCCCCTATGCAGCGGTCAGCACTCTGGCGGATCTGGAGGCGGCGATGGCGCGGATCGGCACGCCTGCCATCCTGAAAACCACCCGGCTGGGCTATGATGGCAAGGGCCAGGCACGGCTGCGCAGCGGCAAGGATGCGGCAACCGCACTGTCGGCGATGAACGGGGCCGATGCGGTTCTGGAAGGTTTTGTCAATTTCAGCCACGAAGTTTCGGTGATCGCGGCACGCGGGCTTGACGGCTCGGTCGCCTGCTATGATCCGGGCGAGAATGTCCACCGCGACGGTATCCTACACACCACCACCATTCCTGCCCGGCTGACCAATGCGCAGCGCACCGATGCCGTGTTGCTGGCGGCACGCATCCTCAATGCGCTGGATTACGTCGGCGTCATG
Source organism: Gemmobacter fulvus (assembly GCF_018798885.1). Classification (NCBI taxonomy): domain Bacteria; kingdom Pseudomonadati; phylum Pseudomonadota; class Alphaproteobacteria; order Rhodobacterales; family Paracoccaceae; genus Gemmobacter; species Gemmobacter fulvus. Next base: position 1,116,785 of record NZ_CP076361.1, read on the forward strand.
GGGGTGGAGCTGTTCGTGACCGCCGAGGGGCTGCTGGTGAACGAGATTGCGCCGCGCGTCCACAATTCGGGCCACTGGACCCAGAATGGCTGCGCGGTGGATCAGTTTGAACAGCATATCCGCGCGGTGGCGGGCTGGCCGCTGGGCGATGGCGGCCGTTATGCCGATGTCACGATGGAAAACCTGATCGGTGATGATGTGCTGCGCCTGCCCGAGATTGCCCGCGAACCGCAGGCCGCGCTGCATCTCTATGGCAAGACCGAGGCGCGCCCCGGCCGCAAGATGGGCCATGTGAACCGCATCACCCGGCGCTAGGCCCCGTACTAGGCATCGGGCGTGCCGGTATCCGGCCTGCCCTCCTCCAGCCCGCTGCGCGCCTCTGCGGCCAGATGCTCATAGCGCGCGCGGAACATTTCCAGCCGCCGCTCGTCCAGTTCTTCCAGATCCAGCAGGGCATTGTGCGCGCCCTGCGTGGCCCGGATCAATTCGTCCAGCTTCAGTTGGATCGCCGCCGTATCGCGGTTCTGCGTGCTCTGGATCAGAAACACCATCAGAAAGGTCACGATGGTGGTGCCGGTATTGATGATCAGTTGCCAGGTATTGGAAAAGCCGAACAGCGGCCCCGTCACCAGCCAGATCATGATCACCCCAGCCGCCAGCGCGAAGGTCGAAGGCCGCCCGCACCATTGCGATACCTTCTTGGCCAGACTGGCATAAACACGCGCCATACGCCTCTCCCCTCATGGTTCTACGCCATTTCAGGCGCGATTGGCCGCCACCGCAAGCCCGGCCATGAAAAAGGGCGCCCGAAGGCGCCCTTTTCCGTGATGACCTTTCGGTCAGATCACATCATGCCGTCCATGCCGCCCATGCCGCCCATGCCGCCGCCGGCCGATGCGCCTTTCGGCTCCGGACGATCTGCGATCATGGCTTCGGTGGTGATCAGCAAGGATGCAACCGAAGCTGCATCTTCCAGCGCGGTGCGGGTCACTTTTGCCGGGTCGATCACGCCGAACTTGAACATGTCACCATATTCTTCGGTCTGTGCGTTGAAGCCGAAGGTCAGGTCCGACGATTCGCGGACTTTGCCAGCCACGACAGCGCCATCGACGCCAGCGTTTTCAGCGATCTGACGCAGCGGTGCTTCCAGCGCGCGGCGCACGATGGCGATACCGGCGTTCTGGTCGGAGTTTGCCCCGGTCAGACCGTCGAGCGATTTGCCAGCCTGCACCAGCGCCACGCCGCCGCCGACCACGATGCCTTCTTGCACGGCAGCGCGGGTTGCGTTCAGCGCGTCATCAACGCGGTCTTTGCGCTCTTTCACTTCGATTTCGGTCATGCCGCCAACGCGGATCACTGCCACGCCGCCAGCCAGTTTGGCCACGCGCTCTTGCAGTTTTTCCTTGTCGTAGTCCGAAGTGGTTTCTTCGATCTGCGCGCGGATCTGGCTGACGCGGGCTGCGATTTCAGCCTTGTCACCAGCGCCGTCCACGATCGTGGTGTTGTCTTTGGTGATCGACACTTTCTTGGCGCGGCCGAGCATGTCGATGGTGACATTCTCCAGTTTCATGCCCAGATCGTCCGAGATTACCTGACCGCCGGTCAGGATCGCGAGGTCTTGCAGCATCGCCTTGCGACGATCACCGAAGCCCGGCGCCTTCACAGCAGCGATTTTCAAACCACCACGCAGCTTGTTGACGACGAGCGTGGCCAGAGCCTCGCCTTCCACGTCTTCGGCCACGATGATCAGCGGCTTCTGGCTTTGGATCACGGCTTCCAGCAGCGGGACCATCGGCTGCAGCGACGACAGTTTCTTTTCGTGCAGCAGGATCAGCGCGTCTTCCAGATCAGCAACCATCTTGTCGGGGTTGGTGACAAAGTAGGGCGACAGGTAGCCGCGGTCGAACTGCATGCCTTCGACGACTTCGGTTTCCGTTTCCAGACCCTTGTTCTCTTCGACGGTGATCACGCCCTCGTTGCCGACTTTCTGCATCGCATCCGCGATCTGGCGGCCGATTTCGGCTTCGCCATTGGCGGAAATGGTGCCGACCTGTGCAACTTCAGCCGAATCCGAAACCGGACGGGCTGCTGCCTTGATCGCGGCAACCACTTTGGCGGTCGCCAGATCGATGCCGCGCTTCAGGTCCATCGGGTTCATCCCGGCGGCCACGGCTTTCATGCCGTCCTTGATGATGGCTTGGGCCAGCACGGTGGCGGTGGTGGTGCCGTCGCCGGCTTCGTCATTGGTGCGGGAAGCGACTTCCTTCACCATCTGAGCGCCCATGTTCTCGAACTTGTCGGCCAGTTCGATTTCCTTGGCAACCGTCACACCGTCTTTGGTGATGCGCGGGGCGCCGAAGGATTTGTCGATCACGACGTTCCGGCCTTTCGGGCCGAGGGTCACTTTGACCGCATCCGCAAGGATGTTCACGCCACGCAGCATACGATCGCGGGCATCGGTGTCGAATTTGACGTCTTTAGCAGCCATTTTGCTTGCTCCAGTGTCTAAAATTTCAGGGTCAGGGTCAGCGTTTCCGCAGGTGCGCCCTCAGGCGCGCCGCTACGGTCCTCAGGCGATAATGCCCAGGATGTCGCTTTCCTTCATGATCAGCAGTTCTTTGCCATCAAGGGTCACTTCGGTGCCGGACCATTTGCCGAACAGCACGCGGTCGCCCACGGCCACCGACGGTGCGATCAGCTCGCCCGAATCCTTGCGTGCGCCAGCGCCGATAGCGATCACTTCGCCTTCAGCGGGCTTTTCTTTCGCGGTATCGGGGATGATCAGGCCGCCCTTGGTTTTTTCTTCGCCTTCGATGCGGCGAACCAGTACACGGTCATGCAGCGGTTTGAATGCCATCTGAGAACACTCCCTAGGTTCCAGGTTTGAATTCGATTAGCACTCACTCATGTTGAGTGCCAACGGCGCACAGTTAGGCACACGGCGCGCGCCTGTCAACAACCTTGCCGGAAAATTCCGCAGCCCCCGCACGCCCCGGCAAGAGATTGCCCGGCCCCTCTGGCCCGCACCGCTTGCCCCTTGGCCCGGCGCGCGGGGCGTGTCAGGCTGCGCCCATGTTGACCCAACCGCCTCTGGCTCCCGCCCGTCTTGTTGCCTGTTGCCGCCGTGCCGCCCGGACCGTCGCCACAGCCCTGATCCTTGTTGCGACACCTTTGGTTGCGGGGGCGAAATGCTCTGGCATCAACCTGTTGTCGCAACTGCCCGCCACCGAGACCGCAGCACTGGAGGCCGCCACGGCGGCGCAACCCCATGCGCGCGGCAATCTGTGGCGCGCCAGCAAGGCCGGGCAAAGCCTGCATATCATCGGCACCTATCATCTGGCCGATGCGCGCCATGCGCCGATCATGGCCCGGCTCGCGCCGATTCTGGCAGCGGCCCCCGTCCTGCTGGTGGAGGCTGGCCCCGAAGAGGAACGCGCGCTGAAGCGCGACATTGCCGCCGATCCGGGGCTTTTGTTTCTGACCGAAGGCCCGAGCCTCAAACAACAGCTGTCGCCGGAAGATTGGCAAATGCTGTCGGCCGCCATGGCCCGGCGCAACATGCCCGCCATGATGGCGGCCAAGATGCGGCCCTGGTATCTGGCGGTCACCCTCGCCATCCCGCCCTGCGGCATGCCCGAGATGACGACGGGCAGCGGGCTTGACCATCAGCTGATCGCGCAGGCGCAGGCCCAGGACATCCCGATCCGCGCGCTGGAGCCGCATACGACGCTGTTCCGCCTGTTCGACACCATCCCGCCCGAGGATCAGCTGGGCCTGATCCGCACCACCCTGCTGATGGAGGACCGGATCACCGACTATTCGGTAACGCTGGCCGACAGCTATTTCGCCGGCGAAAGCCGCCTCATGTGGGAATATATGCGCCTCGAATCGGCCAAGATCCCCGGCTATTCGCCCGAAAAGGCCGATGCCGAATATGCGCGGCTGGAAGCGGCCCTGATGTCGAGCCGCAACCGTGCCTGGATCGAGCGGCTGGAACAGGCCGCCGCCGAAGGCGCCGCCCTTGCCGCTGTCGGTGCGCTGCATCTGTCGGGCGAGGCCGGGGTTCTGCAACTTCTGGCCGACCGCGGCTGGCAGATCGAAGCGCTGCCGCTCTGATCCGGTGCTGCCGCGCAGCATTTTCCCGCCGGGCGCGACCTTGCGCCGCGTGACAATGGCACGCGTCGCGCCTATAAGGCGCGCGAACCCTTACAGCCCACGGATTGCAAAATGATCAAGGTTTTCGGCCACAAGGCACCCGACACTGATTCAACCGGCTCGCCCATCATCTGGGCCTGGTATCTGACCGATGTCAAAGGCACCCCCGCCAAAGCCGTCCTGCTGGGAGAGCCGAACACCGAAGCCGCCTTCGTGCTCAAGCACTGGGGTTTTGACCAGCCCGAGATCATCAGCGATGTCACCGCCGACGATTCCGTGGTGATCGTGGACACCAACAACCCGGCAGAACTGCCGCCCTCGATCAATGACAGCAAGATCCTGGCGATCATCGATCACCACATGCTGGTCGGCGGCATCAAGACCAAGACCCCGATCGACATCACGATCCGCCCGCTGGCCTGCACCGCCACCCTGATGCACGACCTGATCGGCGACGATCTGGCCCGCGCCCCGCGCGGCGTCAAAGGCGCGATGCTGTCCTGCATCCTGTCCGACACGCTGGAATTCCGCTCGCCCACCACCACCCCGCATGACCGGGCGGTGGCCGAAAAGCTCGCCGCAGATCTGGGTGTGTCGATCCCGGACTTTGCCGCCGAAATGTTCGCCGCCAAATCCGATGTTTCGGCCTTCTCCGACGCGGCGCTGCTGCGCATGGATTCGAAAGAATACAATGTCGCGGGCAAAGAGCTGCGCGTCTCGGTGCTGGAAACCACGGCGCCGCAGGTTCTGCTGGACCGCAAGGCCAGCCTGATGGCTTCGATGGTCGATGTCGCCAAGGAAGACGGGGCCGATCAGGTTCTGCTGTTCGTGATCGACATTCTGAACGAAGAAGCCACGCTGCTGGTGCCGAATGATCTGGTCAAGCAACTGGCCGAAGCCTCGTTCGGCTGCACTGTGACCGGCGATACCGTGGTTCTGCCGGGCATCATGTCGCGCAAGAAGCAGATCATCCCCTCGCTCAAACTCTGAGCCGCAGTCCGCAGCGCGGGCCCATCTGACATCCGGCCGGGGGCACGCCCCCGGCTTTTTCATGTGCCCCCCCCTTCCGCATCCGGTTGCGCAAAGCGCACACAGCCGCGCCCGGCATGTTTGGCGGCATAGAGCGCCAGATCGGCATCGCGCAGCATATGGTCAGCCATCGGCGCGGCGTAAGCGCGCGACACCGTCAGCCCCGCCGAAGCAGAAATCCGGCAGGCCTGGCCATTGTACAGGATCGGCTGCGCCAGCCCGCTGATGATGCGCTGCGCGATCTGCGCCAAGCGCCCGGCATCGGACAGGCTGGGCAACAGGATCACGAATTCATCGCCCCCCACCCGCGCCACCAGATCATTGCTGCGCGTCTCGGCCGACAGGATCTGCGCCACCGCGCGCAGCACATGATCGCCCGCCGCATGGCCCAGCGTGTCATTGACCGCCTTGAAATAATCCAGATCAAGATGGATCAGGCCAAAGGGCACGCCGCCGGTGATCACACTGTCCAGCGCCAGATCCAGCGCCCGGCGATTGCGCAGCCCGGTCAGCGTATCGGTCAGCGCCTGTTCCTCTGCCATGATTTTCGCCCCCTGCAAGCGCAGGTTCAGATCGCGCAATTCATCCATCACGGCAGATTTCGCCTCGACAACATACAGAAGCTCCACCGCCAGATCGGTGGCCGCGAAATCGGCATCTGTCAGTTGGTGGTCGCGCACCGCATCCATGATCCCGATGCCAAAGGACAGGTTGAGCAGCAAGCCACCACCGCAAGACACCGGCACCGCCATGCCGCGAAACCCGGTGCCGGGCAGATCCCGCGCCGCAAGATAAAGCCGCTGCCCGGCATGGGCACAGAGCGCCGCCAGATCGGTCAGGCCAGAGGGGCGGCGCAGATCGAACACCTCGAAGAACGGGGCCCCCAGCAGTGGCAGGCCGCGAAACAGCTTGGCCATGGTCGGGCCACAGCCCCGGATATGGCCAGCGCCACACAGCGCCAGATACATCGGCATCAATGCACCCAACGCCCCTGCCCCAAGCCCCAGTTCCTCACGGTCCTCGGCCAGATCGCGCATCACGCCCCCGCGACCCGCAGCGCAAGGTCAAAACGGCGGCCCGCACTGAAACTGGTTTCCGCCAGGGTGATCGCCACCGCCTCGCCGCCCTGACAGGTGCCGCGATGTTCGACAAGGCTCAGAACGCCATAATCATCTGCCATCGCCCGCAGCACGCCGACGACAACATGCCCGATCCCGGCCAGCGGCGAATGGCAGATCAGCGTGAAATCGGTCGGTGAATGATCGACAAGGGTCATCACAGGCAGGTCGATATCGGGCAAGGCCAGCCGGGCGCGATCCGGCAGATCCTCCAGCGAATGCAGGAAATCGGCATAGCGCACGCCGCCAAACCGCAGCAAACGCCGGAGCGCCTGCACATTCGGATGTGACACAAGATAGATGCCCAGATCTTCCAGCACGCTGTCGCGCGGCCTGCCCAGCACTTGCGTCGCCGCCGTGATCACGGCCTCGGTCAGCGCTGCGTCATAGGTCAGCATCGTCTCGAAACTGTCGAAACCAAGGCGCGCCTCGCGGGCGATGGCGGCCCAGGTGGCGGCGCCATAGGTGTCGCGCAGGAAACATTGTATCGACCTGTTGATAAGACCGTGCATCGGAAAACCCTTTGATTCCCGATCAGGTTAGGCCGTCAGGTTTAACAAATCGCTTAGATCAGGGCAGCAGGATCAGCTCTGCCCCACCCAGATGCAGCGCATTGAGCGCCGCCGGTTTCATCGGCGGGGCCGTGCCCGCCTGTGCCGCGCGCAACATCGCCTCGGCCTCGGCCGGATCGGGCATCTGCCCGGACAGCGGCGTCACGCTGCGGCGGGTGATCAGCCCCTGTTGCCAGCCGAACCCCTCGCTGCGCAGATAGCCGCCCGCGTCGCGCAGCAGAACAATGACCTCTTCACCTGCGGTATCGGGCCAGAACTCTCCGGCCAGAAGCACACAGCCCGCACCGCCTTCGGGCAAGGGGGTGCGGCACATGGTCAGCCAATCGGCCAGCTCGCCCGTATCCAGACTGGCAAGGATGGCATCGCGCGCGACGGTTGCAGTCTCGGGGCGCAGTGGCATCACCGCTGCCAGATCCCGGCGCAGCGTCTCGGCATCGCCGGTGGCAGGCAGCGGGGTTGCGGCCCGCGCAGCCAGACGGGCGGCCAGCGCCTCTTGCCCCGGCTGGGCGGCGCGGGCCTCAAGTTCGGCCAGAGCCGCCTCGCCCGCGCGGCCCCAGTCTGCCAGCCCGGCCAGATCAAGGACATCGGGGCTGAGCCGCCCATCCTCCAGCCGCGCCAGCTGGCTTTGCGCCGACAGCCGCTGCGGATCCAGCAGCGGCGTCAGCAACAGCGCCGAGACCAGCAGCAAGGCCAGCGCCATGGTGATATTGCCTTGCCGGACGCGGGCCTCCCAGCCCCGGCCCCGCAGCACCGCCAGCGCGTAAAGCGCGCCATAACCAAGGCCAAGCCCGGCCACGGTGGCGGCAAACACCCGGTCGGGCGTCCAGCCATACTGATCGACCCGCAGCCAGACCGCCCAGGCCGCCAGTACCGCCGGGGCGGGCAGCAGCAGCGCCATCGCCTGCGCAGCGCGGCGGATCACCGGGCTGCGGCTGGCCTCGGCATCCGATTGGTCGATGGCCGATGTGACCAGAGTTGCCCCCATCGCGGCGATGGTCAGCAGGGTCGCGGCGGCGGAGAGGCTGCCGAACAGCTTGCCCAGCCCCTCGAACGGCAGCACCGCCAGAAACACCAGCAGCACCAGCAGCACCGCCGGCAACAGCAGGCGCAACAGCCGCAGCACCAGATAGGGCGAGACGACATCGGCCATCTCGTCCACCACGGCAATGCCAAGGCCCAGCATCGCCCCGGTGATCACCATCGCCACCAGAGGATTGCCGACCAGCGCCCCGATCACCGTCACCCCCACCATCGACAGCAACAGATCCGACAGGAAGATCACTGCCCAGACCACGCCGACAAACAGCCAGGCCGCTGCATAGCGCACAACGATGGTCCAGGCCTCCAGGAACAGCAGCGGATAGTCGCGCCAATGGCTTTGCTGTGCCGCCACCAGAAAGGGCAGCGGCACAAAGCCCAGCACCAGCATGGCCAGCACCGGAATGGCCGAGCCGAATACCGCCCCCGCCGTGTGAAACCGCAGGCTCGCCAGCGCCAACAGGCCCGAGACGACCAGCGCCAGCCCCGCCGCGCTCAGCGCCGCACGGCGCAGCGGCAAGGGGCCCGCCATCCCCAGAAGCGCCGTGAAGAACACCACCGCAAAAGCCGCCAGCGCCATGGCCGGGCGTTCCGCCAGCCACTCCCGCTCCAGCACCAGATGCAGCACATGGAAGGACAGACCAGCGAAGGCCCCGGTCAGCGCCATGCCGATCCTCTGCCGCAATTGCGCGTCCATATCCTGCCCCTTGTTGTGCGGTTCCCGCTGACGGCGCGAGACTAACCGCCGATGCGGGCAGAGGCCAGAGGCGGGTCAGAAATCGGTGGGCGCGCCGCCCTCCTGTTTGCGGCGGGCAACAAAGCGCGTCAGTTCTTCCAGATGGTCGCCCGGCATCTCGGGCGCCTCGAATTCGGCAAGGATCTGTTTGTAGAGCCGGTGCGCGCGTTCCGATGTCCAGACCGCCCCATCCTGCTGCCATGCCTCGTAATTGCGCCAATCGCTGACGAAGGGCGCATAAAAGGCGGTGGAATAGCGATCCTGTGTGTGCTGGCAGCCGAAGTAATGGCCGCCGGGGCCGACCTCGCGGATGGCATCAAAGGCCAGATCGTCGTCACTTGTGGCAAAGGTCTGCGTCTCGCAATAGCGCTGGATCATTTGCAGCACTTCGCAATCCATCACGAATTTCTCGGGGCTGGCGATCAGCCCGCCCTCCAGCCAGCCTGCCGCGTGATAGACCATATTGGTGCCCGATTGCACGGCGGCCCACAGGCTGTTCGAGGTTTCCCACATGCTCTGCCCATCCGGCACATTCGCCGCACAGACCCCGGACGAGCGCATCGGCAACCCGTAAAAGCGCACCAGTTGCCCCGTCATCTGCGTGGCGCGCATGTATTCGGGCGTGCCAAAGGCCGGGGCGCCCGATTTCATATCGACATTGGAGGTGAAGGTGCCAATGGCCACCGGGCAGCCGGGCTTGATATATTGCAGCAGCGCAATGGCCGACAGCGCCTCGGCCAGAGACAGCGCCACCGCCCCCGCCATCGTCACCGGGGCCATCGCCCCGGCCAGCGTGAAGGGCGTCACCACCACCGGCTGGCCGCGCCGGGCCAGACGCATCGCGCCATCCAGCATCGGATAATCATGCTTCAGCGGGCTGACCGAGTTGATATTGGTATACATGCGCGGCTGCGCATCGAATTCGGCATGGCTCAGCCCGCCTGCCAGCCGCGTCATCTCCATCACATCCTCGACCCGCTCTGCCCCCAGCGAATAGGCATGCACCACCTTGTCGGTCAGGGTCAGTTTTTCAAACAGACAGTCCAGATGCCGGATCGACGGATGGATGTCGATCGGCTCCACCGGATAGCCGCCCGCGATATGGATGCAGTTGAAATACTGCGTCAGCTTCATGAATTCCTTGAACGTCTCGAAATCGCCCGAGCGTTTGCCGCGTTCCAGATCCCAGGCATTGGGCGGGCTGGACACATTGACAAAGACCATGTGCTTGCCGCCGATGATGACCTCGCGCGCCGGATTGCGCGGGGTGATGGTGAATTGCGCGGGCGCATGGCCCAGCATCTCCATCACGAAATCCTCGTCCATCTTCACATTGGTGCCGCTGACCTTGCAGCCCGCCTGTTTCAGGATCGCCACCGCCTCGGGGTTCAGCATCTCGATGCCCAGTTCCGACAGGATGCGCATGGCGGTGCGATGCACCCGCTGCACGCCATCGGCGTCCAGCGGCTCGACCGGGCGGTCCGGGTTCACCGGAATCCGCCATGGCATCTGGTCGATCACCGCCGAGCCGGCCCGCGCCTTGTTGCCCGCCCGGCCCCCGGCGCGGCTCCGCTTGCGGCTGTGATCGTCGCTCATGCTGTCTCTCCGTTGCCCGGTGCGGCTGGTCTGTCTTGCAACAGGATGGCGGAAAGCAGATTGTAATGCAGACAATATCTGCGACATGATTATGTCGCATTTCGCCGATCATTGCGATGAAACGGGGCTCGGGGCCTCAGGCAGGCACAAAAGCATCCAGCCAGTCGGGCAGCCCGCCAATGTCGGGTAGCACCACATCGGCATGCGGGGCCAGCTCTGCCGCCCCCGCCACGCCGGTCAGCACCGCCACGCAGACCATGCCCGCGGCGCGCCCGGCCTCAAGGTCATGGCGGCTGTCGCCCACCATGGCAATACGCGCAGGGTCCAGCCCGGTCTGGCGCGCAAAGGCCTGCAACTGCCCCGGAGCGGGTTTGCCGCCATAGCCGGAATCATAGCCCGCAATGAAATCGAACAGGTCAAGAATCGCATGATTGCCCAGATGCGCGCGCGCCGGGCGTTCGGTGTCATTGGTGGCCAGCCCGATCTTCAGCCCGCGCCCGCGCAGCACTGTAAACAGCGGGCGCAGCGGCACGGCCTCGACCGTAGGGGCATCAACCGCCAGCGCATTCATCCGGTCGGTCAGGCGTTGCAGCCCCATGCCCGGCAGATGCGGCAGCATCACTGCGGCAATCTCGGGGGCGGTGGCGGCGATCACCGGGCTGTGCGGCGCGAAATCCACGGTTTCGGGGTGAAAGCCGATGGCCTCCGCCAGCACCGCGCGTTGTGCCGGGCTGTCGGCCAATTCATCAAGCAGCGACAGCGCCCAGCCGCCCCAGCTGCGGCGGAAATCGAACAGCGTGCCGTCCTTGTCGAAAATCAGCCCCTGGATCATTCACGCCCCCTGCCCTTGTGCTGGCGGCAGGATACGGCGCGACGGGCGCTTGGCAAGGGGCATGCGTGGCACATCCGCGCTCAGGTCCAGTGCGGCCCCGGGCCGCCCGGCAAGGCGGCGCGCGCCTGCATCGGGCTGTCATAGCGCAGTCCCATCGCATCGCAAAACGCGATCACCGTGGCATCTTCCATCAACAGAAAGTCAAGCACCGCCCCCAGAAACTCGGGGTCGGCGGCCTGTGCGGGCAGGGTCAGGGCATTGGCCCCGGTGGCCGCAAAGAATTGCGGCAGCAATTCATCCTGCGCTACCAGCCAGCCCAGCGCCTGCAAGGCCAGCGTTTCGGCGGATTCTTGCCCAGCCATGACATCCTCCCGGAATTTGATCGAAATCTTGGCCCTTCTGATCCCATGGTAAACGGATCGAAAGCTTTTTTTAACCTTATGCCTGAAAACTATCTTAGAACAGAGTCAGGTAACGCAGGCGGATGTAGCCATGGTCGGCAAGATCCTCATCGTGGATGATGTGGCCACCAACCGCATCGTTCTTAAGGCCAAGCTTGCGATGGCCTGCTATCAGCCGATGCTCGCGGCGGATGGGCGCAGCTGCCTGCGCCTTGCGCGCGAGGCATTGCCTGATCTGATCGTGCTGAACGTGCGGCTGCCCGACCTGCCGGGGATCGAGGTGGTGCAGGCCCTGCGCGCCGATCCGCTGACCGCCGATATTCCTGTGCTGATGCTGGCCGACACCGGCGATGCGGCCACACGTCTGGCAGCACTGCGGGCCGGGGCCGATGATGTGCTGGTCAGGCCGGTGGAGGACGTGATCCTGATGGCCCGGCTGCGCAACCTGTCGCGCACGCGTGAAGCTATGGCCGAGTTGGGCCAGCGCGGGGCAACGCTGCAAGCGCTGGGTCTCGCGGAGGCGCAGGCAGCGTTTGAGTTTCCGGGCGCGATTGCGCTGGTGGCCGACCGGGCCGAAACCACGATGCGCTGGCGCAAGGATCTGGCCGCCGGGCTGGGCGACCGGGTGATCCTGATGTCACGCGAAGAGGCGCTGGCCGATCCGGTGCCGGGGCAAGCCGCCGACATCTTCGTGGTGGATGGCACCCTCGGCGGCAGCGGCGGTGGCCTGCGGCTGATGTCCGATCTGCGGTCGCGCAGCGCGACCCGGCATGCGGCGGTGGTGCTGATCCAGCCGCAGCCGAATCCGGCCGAAATTGCCATGGCCTTTGACATGGGCGCCAATGACGTGCAGCCAGCAGGCCTGCCGGGGGCCGAGCTTGCCTTGCGGCTGCGCCGCCTGATGCGCCGCAAACAGACCGCCGACCGGCTGCGCGCCTCGGTGCAGGATGGGCTGCGCCTTGCCGTGATCGACCCGCTGACCGGGCTGTACAACCGCCGCTATGCCCTGCCCCGGCTGGCCGCCATTGCCGAACGCGCCCGGCGTGCCCATGGCAGCTTTGCCGTCATGGTCATTGATCTCGACCGCTTCAAAAGCGTGAATGATCACTGGGGCCATGCTGCAGGCGATGCGGTTCTGGTCGAGGTGGCGCACCGGCTGGGCGACAATCTGCGCGCATCGGATCTGGTGGCGCGGATCGGCGGTGAAGAGTTTCTGGTGGCCCTGCCCGATGCGGCGCAAGCCGACGCGCGGGCCATGGCGGAACGCCTGTGCCGGGTGATGCGGGATCAGCCGATCCTGCTGCCCGATGGCAGTGCGCTGTCGGTCACGGTCTCCATTGGTCTGGCCATGTCAGACGGGTGTGGCCCAGCGCAGGACGAGGCCGTGTCGCAGGTGATGGAACGGGCCGACCGCGCGCTGCTGGCCGCGAAATCCGAAGGCCGCAATCAGGTGATGGTCAACCACAGCCACGCCTGACCCCTGCGCGCGTCAGGGCTTGTGTTTGCGCCGGGTCAGACTGGCCTCCAGCCGGTCGGCAAAGGCGCGGCGCGCGTCCACCGTCATCTCGGCCAGCCGGTCGCGCAGCAATTGCTGACCCAGCGCCAGACGTTCGGCACTGCGGACGCTCTGCCGCGCCAGCGCCGCCTCCAGCGCCGCCGGATCAAACGGATCCGCCCGCAGCGCCGCCAGCAGCGCCTCGAAATCCGCCCGCATCGTGTGGCGTGCCGCGCGCAGATCGGGCGCACGGTCCTTGAACGCCTTGCGCAGCGCAGCGCGGTCACCCTCATCCAGCGCCTCGGTGAAGGGGCCAAAGCCAAGATCACGCACCATATCGGGGCGCATATGCGGCGGACCCTTGATCAGCGCGCCCCCCACCACCCCAAGGATCAGCAGGTTCAGCGCCAGCGAGGCAAAAAAGGCAATCCGCCAGCCGCGCGCGACGGGACGACCGGGCGGGTTCGGGGTTTCGGCCATCACTCAGCCCTCCGTGATCCAGCCGTCAAGGCTGGGTATGAGTTCCACCAGATCGAGAGGCTCGCTTTGCCACAGCGCATCCGACAGCGCTGTCACCGGCGCGGGTTGCGCAAAGCCGATCCAGAGCCCCGCCAGCGTGGCGGTGGCCAATCCGCCCAGCGCCGCGCTGCCGCCAAACACCGCGGCCAGCTTGGCCCACAGGTGCCGCTGCGGGCGTGGGGCCGTAGCCGCCTGCACCGGCTGCGCCGCGTAGGCATCGGCCAGAACCTGCGCAATCAGCGCCGGGGGGGCTGCCGCTTGCGTGCGGCGCGCCTCGGCAAAAAGGTCGTCCAGATCCTGCGGTGTCATGCCAGACCTCCTGCATCCGGGTGGCGTTCCGGCGAAACGTCAAGCGGTTCTGATAAATCCACGGTTGTGGAACAGCTGTGCCCGGGCGGCGTGTCGATGCGGCTCATGGCTCTGTCCCCTCATCCTCATATCCCAATGCGGCGCGCTGCCCTGACAGCAACGCGGCGAGCGCGCGTTTGCCCCGCGCTGTCAGGCTTTCCACCGCCTCGACCCCGATCTCCATGATCGCCGCGATCTCCGGGTTCGCAAGCCCTTCCAGATGGCGCAGCACCACAGCCTGCCGTTGCCGGTCGGGCAGAAGGGCCAGTGCGGCATCCAGCGCCGCCATGCGATCCGCCTCGATCAGCCCGGCCACCGCCCCGCGCGCGCCATCGGCCAGTTCGGGCGCCTCGTCGAGGGCCGCCTGCGGGCGGCGCATCCGGGCGCGCTGCCGGTCGGTCACCAGATTGGTCACCACACGATACAGCCATGTCGTCACCTGCGCCTCGCCGCTGCGCCAGTCGGGCGCGATGCGCCACAGGCGCAGCATCGCTTCCTGCGTCACATCCTCGGCCTCGGCCCGGTCAGCCAGAAGCCGCGTCGCATAACCGAGCACCCGCGGCGTAAACCGTAGGGTCAAGGCGCGCGCCGCCGACCTGTCACCGACAGCGTAACGCGCGAGCAGCGCCTCGTCGGGCACATCGGAAAGATCGTCCAGCGGCATCGGCATCCTGACCGAAGGGGTAACGGGGAAACCAGAGCCCGGCAACCGCCGATGCCACCCCGACCGGCGGGGAAGGCACTGGGGATGGCGGCTGCCGGGCCCCTGCCGCAGGTCAAACCCCTGCGGCAGGGTCTTGGATCAGTTGTCGTCCTGCTCCATGTCCGGGCCGTGACCAGGTTTACCATGGCCCTTGCCGTGGCGTTTGCCCTTCCACTCGGCCATGCGGGCCTGCGCGGCCTCCATCTCGGCCTTGCTGATCGCGCCGTCGCCATCGGTGTCGACCCGTTCCATCATCTTGGGGCCGGGGCCGGGCATGGCCAGCAGTTCGGCGGCACTCAGCGCACCATCGCCGTCACTGTCCATATGCGTGATCATCTGCGCCACGTGATCCTTGGCGCGCGCTTCGGCGGCCTTCATGTGCATGGCGGTCAGCTCATCGGCGCTGATCTTGCCATCCTTGTTGGCGTCGATCTCTGCCACGCGGGCGGCGCGATGTGCCGTCATTTCCTCGGGCGTGATCTTGCCATCCTTGTCGGCGTCGATCGCATCGAAGTCGAACATCGGGCCGGGGCCGCCCATCATTCCCATCATGCCGGGCATGCCGTGGCCGCCGCCCATCCGGTCGGCCATGGCGGCAGAGCCAAGACCGGCTGCCGTGATGGTGGCAAGCGTGAGCGTGTAGACGAGGGTGCGTTTCTGCATCGAGGTAACTCCTGTTTTTCTGCGACGGCCCGCCTCTGCATGGCGCCGTCATGTATTTCTAACGCCGGGGGCGCAGGCTTCCGTCGCGCGGGGCGCAGATTTTTGCAGCAGGCCGCCACATCCGCACCGGGCGGGGAATTGCGACTTTCCAGCGCATGTTATCCGCACCCCCTTTCCGGGCCCGGGCAAAACACCTTATGTTGGTGTATTGTGCCCGGACCGAGGATGACGCGATGAGCGATGTGGCCCCGATGGAAGTAGACCGCCCCCTGCGCCCCGCCCTGTTGCGCGGCTGGCAGCGGCGTTGCCCCAATTGCGGCTCGGGGCCGATGCTGCGCAGCTATCTGAAAGTGCGCGAAAGCTGCCCCGTCTGTGGCGAGGCGCTGCATCACCAACGTGCGGATGACGGCCCGGCCTATGTCACCATCCTGATCGTCGGGCATATTCTGGGCCCGATGATCCTGTGGGCTTTCGTCAAGTGGCGGCCCGATCCTCTGGTGCTGACAGCGGTGTTTTCGGTGGGCACGGTGGCGCTGTCGCTGTGGCTGCTGCCGCGCATCAAGGGCGCGTTTGTGGCGCTGCAATGGTCGCGGCGGATGCATGGGTTCGGCTCCGGTGAGTGAGGCCGCCGCTCCCCAGCCCATCCGCCCGGCGGCCACCATCATCCTGACCCGGCAAGGCCCCGGCGGCCCCGAGGTGCTGATGGGGCAACGCGGCGCAGGGGCCGCGTTCATGCCGTCGAAATACGTGTTCCCGGGCGGGGCTGTGGATGCCAGCGATGCGCAGGTGCCGCTGGCAACGCCGCTGGATCCGCTGTGCCAGGCGCGGCTGCGCGGCGACATCGCCGCCGAGGCGCTGGCAGCCGCCGCCCTGCGCGAATTGTTCGAGGAAACCGGCCTTGCGCTGGGTGTGCCGGGCACCTGGCCCGTAGCGCCGCCCGAGGGCTGGGCCGGTTTTGCCGCGCGCGGACTGCGCCCGGTCGCAGACGGCCTGCGCTTCGTGTTCCGCGCCATCACCCCGCCCGGCCGCCCCCGCCGCTTTGACGCGCGGTTCTTTCTGGCCGATGCCGCGCAGGTGGCGGGCGATGCCGAGGATTTTTCAGCCGCCTGCGACGAGCTTTCGCATCTGCACTGGATCTCGCTGACCGAGGTGCGCAGCCTTGATCTGCCCTTCATCACCGAGGTCGTTCTGTCGGAAGTAACCCTGCTGATGCAGGGCGGTGTGCAGCCCGGCGTGCCGTTCTTTGACAATTCCGGCACGGTGCCCACCTTCCGGCGGATCGACTGACGGCAGGTATCGGAGCCTCCGGCGGGGATATTTTTGCCAAGATGAATGGGGGGGGACAGTCAGTCCTTGAAGGGCCAGTGCGGGTGCGGCACCGGATCCTTGGCACGGATCAGGTGTTTGCGAAAAATCTCGGCATAGCTGCGATAGACATAGCCGTCATTGCGGCGTTGGTAGTGATCCTTGTGCGCGCGGTAGAGGGCGGGCAGATCGTACCAGGGCACATTCGGGTGCATGTGATGCACCACATGCAGATTGTTGTTCAGGAACAGCAGCGCCAGCGGGCCGCGATCCTCGATGATCACGGTGCGGGCGCGGGCGGCCTCATGCGCGCGATGTTCCAGAAAGGTGCGGATTTTCAGCAGGGCATGGCCAAGATAGGCGGTGGCAAGATAGGCCCATCCGGTCATCGGGGCCGCCGAGACCCACCAGATCACCAGAGCGACGCCGAGCCCATGCAGCAGCCAGTCGCGGATCACCGCCCGGTTGCCCGCCGCGATCAGGGCAGCCTCGCTGCGCAGCCAGAGCAGATTGCCAAGGACCGGGCCCAGTGTGATCCGCCCCAGCAGGGTGTTGTTGAGCCGCATCATCGCCTGCGCGCCCCGGGGCAGCGCCGCCCAGACCGCCGGGTCGCAATAATTGGATTCGGGGTCATCATAGGGGTCGGTCAGGATCGGGTCATGGTGATGCGCCAGATGGGTATCGCGGAAGCGGCCATAGGGCACGGTCAGCAGCAGCGCCGGGAACACCGCCGCCTCGTTCAGCCAACGCTGGCGGAACGGGTGGCCGTGCAGCGCCTCGTGCTGCAGGGAGGCGAATTGCGCGATGGCGAGCGCCGTGAGGATCACGCCCAGACCGGGTGACAGTGTATAGGCCGTGGTCGTGCCCAATATCCAGACCGCATAGGTGCTGCCCAGAAGGCCAAGGGTGATCCATTCAATCGCGGGTTTCGGCCTGTGCATCTGCGGACTTTCGTTTTGCCCGAGTATTATCACTGGACAGAACAGGCGGGTATTCCGAATATACGCATGGGCAAGTCAACTTTGGTGACTTTAATCACGGAGCATGACTATGATCGACAAGCGCGACCGGGCCAGCCTGTTCCGCATCCGGCTGGCCGAGGCGATGGGCTGGCGCAAGATGACGCAATCGGCGCTGGCGCGGGCCACGGGAGCGGATCGGTCGACCATCTCGCAATTGCTGGCGGATGGGGTGCGCCTGCCCAATGCGCAACTGGCGGCGGATTGTGCGCAGGCGCTGGGGATCAGCGCCGACTGGCTGCTGGGATTGAGCGACCGGCCCGAGCCACTGGCCGATATTCTGGCCGCCGAGCTGACCATGCGCGAGGCACCGCGCGCGCTGTTTGACGAGGCGATTTTCGGCTGGCATCAGGAGGCGGCGGGTTACAAGATCCGGCATGTGCCCGCCACGCTGCCCGATATGTTGAAAACCCGCGCCATGGTGGAATGGGAATACCGGCCGCAGCTGGGCCGCACCGCCGAACAGGCCTTTGGTGCGTTCGAGGATCAGCTGGACTGGATGCGCGGCGCGCGGTCGGATTACGAGATCGCCCTGCCTCTGCATGAGCTGGAGGCCTTTGCCACCGGCACCGGCTATTATGCCGGGTTGCCGCTGGCGGTGCGTCTGGGCCAGATCGACCGGCTGGAGACGCTGGCGGCGCAGCTTTATCCGTCGTTGCGGCTGTATCTTTTTGATGCGCGAAGGGTGTTTTCGGCCCCGGTCACGGTGTTTGGCCCTTTGCTCGCGGTCGTCTACCTTGGGCGGCATTACATCGCCTTCCGCGATTCCGCCCGTGTGGCCACGATCAGCGCGCATTTCGACTGGCTGGTGCGTGAGGCCAGTCTGGGTGCGCGCGATTTCACCGGCCATCTGAAGCTGCTGCGGGCGCAGATCGCCTAGAACAGCTTGAGCCGGGTCAGATCGTAGCCGTTCCAGTCGAGGATCTCACGCGCGGCGGTCAGCCGGTCGGCGGGCAAGGGGCCGCCGCGATTGAGGATGAAGCCCATCTCGCCGCTGGGTGTGCCGATCACAAGCGTGCGCATGTCGACATCCGCCCAGATGATCCACCAGGGCTGGCCGATGCCCCGCGCCTCGGTGCCCAAGGGCTGCAAGCGGCCCGGCCCGTCAAGCTGTGCGGCCCCGGCAAAGCGCTGCATCTTGCCGCCTAGGCAGAGCGTCGCATCCAGCGGGATCGTGCCGCCTTGCACATCGCCGAACTGCACCGCACCGGGGGCGCAACCGCCCGGTTTGGCAGCGAAGCTCGCGACCTGCTGCCAGGCCCCGCCCAGCCGCGCCGGATCCAGCACGGCATTGGAATAGATCTGGGTGCCACGATCGCGGTAGGTGCTGCGCTGATCGGGGGTGCGGTCGGCACAGGCGGCGAGCAGCAGCAGCGCCGCGAAGATCAATCGAGACATAGCGTCACCTGCCGTCCATCGGCCTGAAGGATGTCATTGCAGCCGAACATCGGCTCGACCGGGGCGCAGGTGCGCGAGCGGGCGAGGCACAGCCCCTCGCAATCGGTTTCCTTGCTGCATTGCTGGCCGGAATCGCGGGTGCGGCGGATGCAGGATTTGGTATTGGCGAGGCCTGCGGCAGACCATGCCCCTCCGGATTTTTCACAGGCCAGTTGCATCGGGGTTTTCGGTGGCGCTGCGGGCGTGGGCGGTTTGGCTGCATCGGGTGCCACGGCGGGCGGTGCGGCATCCGCCTGCGGGCCTGCGGCAAGTGGCGTCACGGCAATCGGCCCGCCGGCGATGGTGCCCGGTGCTGCCGTGACCCCGGCCACCGGCGCTGCCTTTGCCGCATCAGAGCTGCCCCTGCCTGGCAGGACAAGCTGGCAGGCGGCCAGCGTCAGCATCAACAGCAGCGAAAGGAAAATACGCATGAGGCCCCCGGACACTCCCCGCCCGGCGCCGGGCTGGTTGGCCCCACTTGGCCTGAACCGCTGGCCCGGCGCAAGGTGCAGATCATCAATAGGGGGCGGGATGTTCGCGGTGCAGCGCGTCAATCGCGGCCAGCACATCATCGCCCAGAACCACCTCCGCCGCGCCGATATTCACCGCCAGTTGCTCCAGGGTTGTGGCCCCAAGGATCGGGATCACCGGGAACGGGCGCTGGCGGGTAAAGGCCAGCGCCATCTGGCACGGGTCCAGCCCGGCATCCCGCGCAAGCCCCAGATAGGCCGAGATCGCCGGAAACACCTGCGGCGTCACCCGCCCGCCCAGTTGCGGCGTCTGTTCGCGGCGCGTGCGTTCGGGCACCACATCGCCCGCATATTTGCCCGAGAGCAAGCCGCAGGCCAGCGGCGAGAAGGCCAGCAGCGGCATATCCTCCATCGCGGCAAGCTCGGCCCAGTCACTGTCGAACTGGCGGCAGAGCAGCGAATATTCGTTCTGCACCGTGGCCATGCGCGGCAGGCGGTGTTCATCGGCCAGCCGCAGCCACTGCGCCGCCCCCCAGACGGTTTCATTCGACAGGCCAATGGCGCGGATCTTGCCCGCCGCCATCGCCGCTTCTGCGGCGCGCAGCACATCCTGCATATGATCCAGCGTCTCGGCCCGGCTGACTGGCGGGCGATAGCTCCAGATCTGGCGGAAGTGATACGAGCCCCGGTTGGGCCAGTGCAGTTGATAGAGGTCGATGTAATCGGTGTTCAGACGCCGCAACGAGCCGTCCAGCGCCGCGGTAAAGCTCGCGCCGGTGATCGGCTGGCCGCTGCGCAGCGTGTCGCCCTTGCCGGTGACTTTGGTGGCCAGCACCACGCGGTCGCGCCCGCCCTTGGCAAACCAGCTGCCGATGATCGCCTCGGTCGCGCCCACCGTTTCGGCGCGCACCGGGTTGGTGGGATACATTTCCGCCGTATCCCAGAAATTCACTCCATGATCGAGCGCATAGCCGATCTGGTCATGCGCCTCGGCCTCGGTGTTCTGGGTGCCCCAGGTCATCGTGCCAAGGCAATATTCGGATACGGTCAGGCCGGTCTGGCCCAGCGGCAGCTGTTTCATCGCAGTCTCCTTTGCCAGAAGCCTAGCCGGATGCCGCGCGATGACAAGGGCAGGGCTTTGGCAAAACCGCGCGGCGCGCGGCCTGTGACACCGGCACAGCTTCCATGCCTCAGGCGTTTCAGGCTAGGGGTCAGCCATCACGAAAGGGATCCGCCATGGCCGTGCCCACCTGCAAAGCCGAGCTTCTTACCGCAATTGGCACAAGCTTTGGCAAACTGCTCCGCGATCTTGAACGGGTGCCCCTGTCGCGCGTGCGCGAGACCACGCTTCCGGGCCATGTGGCCGGAGACAGCATGAGCCCGGCCGATCTGGTGTCCTATCTGATCGGCTGGAACAGCCTTGTCCTGAAATGGCTGGAGCAGGACGACCGGGGCGCGGCGGTGGATTTTCCCGCAACCGGCTTCAAATGGACCCAGCTTGGGCCTTTGGCACAGAAGTTTTACGCCGATTATCAGGGGCTGGACTGGGCCGACCTCATTGCTTTGCTGGTGTCGGTCAATGCCCGGCTGGTTGACACCGTGTCAGCACGGCCAGAGCCAGAGCTTTACGGGCAGGCCTGGTATGGCAAATGGACCAAGGGCCGGATGATCCAGTTCAACTCCTCGTCGCCCTATGCAAATGCCCGGGGACGCCTGCACAAATGGCTCAGGGCGCGGGCCCCTGCCACCTGATCGCGCGCACCCTGCCCACTGTCACAAACCGTGATCGGCGGGGCGGCGCTATCCGCTGTCATCTGCCGCTGTTCCGGGCAAATGTGACGCAAGCGCGACTGAACAGGCCCATTTCCCATGCGATTGCTCATTTCCTTTGCAGCCCTGTTTCTGTCGGTCGTGCTGCTGCAACTGGGATCGGGCGGCGTGGCGCCGCTGGATGCGATTTCCGGCGCGAGCCTTGGCTTTACCACCGCCGAGATCGGCATTCTGGGGTCGGCGCATTTCTTCGGGTTTTTCATCGGCTGCTGGTGGGCACCGCGCCTGATGGGCGAGGTGGGCCACAGCCGCGCCTTTGCCGCCTTCACGGCGGCGGGCACCATCGGCATTCTGGCGCATATGCTGATCATCAACCCGGTCGCCTGGTCGATCATGCGCATGGCCTCGGGGCTTTGCGTTGCCGGGTGTTACACGATCATCGAGGCCTGGTTGCAGGACAAAGTGACCAATGACACCCGCGCCCGCGCCATGGGCGTCTACCGGATCGTCGACATTGCGGGCAGCCTTGGCGCGCAACTGATGATCGGCATTCTCGCCCCGGCCTCCTATGTCTCGTATAATCTGCTGGCGCTGCTGTGTTGCGCGGCAATCTTCCCGCTGACCCTGACCAAAGTGGAAGCCCCGGCAACCCCACTGGCCCCGCGCCTGCGCCCGGCGATGGCCTGGCAGAAATCGCCGCTCGCAGCGGCGGGCGTCGTAGTCTCGGGCATCACCGGCGCAGCCTTCCGCATGGTGGGGCCGGTTTACGGGCTCGAGGTCGGGCTGGGCCCGGATCTGATTGCGTTGTTTCTGGCGGCCTATGTGCTGGGCGGGGCGGTGGCGCAATTGCCGGTGGGCTGGCTGGCCGACAGATATGACCGCCGCGCCGTGCTGATCTGGATTTCCATCGCCGGCATATTCGCCTGTGTCGCCACCATCTTTCTGGCGGGCACCGGTACGGCGGGGGTGTTTGCCGCCGCTGCGCTGTTCGGCTTTGCCACTCTGCCGGTCTATTCCATATCGACCGCCCATGCCCATGATTACGCCGAACCGATGGAGCGGGTAGAGCTGTCGGCAGCACTGATGTTCCTCTATGCGGTGGGCGCGATTGCCAGCCCCTTCATCGCCTCGGTGGTGATCGAACAGTTCGGCCCGGCGGCGATGTTCTGGATGATTGGCGGTGCCCATGCCGGGCTGATCGTGTTTGGTCTGGCCCGGATGCGGGCGCGCCCCCGCCGCGAGGCCCGCACCGCCTATACCTATGAGCCGCGCACCTCGTTCCTGATCGGGCGGCTGCTGAAACGCGACCGGGATCGCCCCTCTGATTAATACGCCGCAAGGCATCGCCGCGATGCTGCCGGGTCACTCCGGGATGACATCCTCTGGCGGATGCGGGGGCTGACGCGCCCAAAGGCTCTGGCCCTCTTGCGCAACCGGCGCTAAACCAGCCCCGGTACGGACGAGAGGCATGGGCCATGGCACGGATTCTGATCACATCTGCGATTCCCTATATCAACGGGATCAAGCATCTGGGCAATCTGGTGGGCAGCCAACTGCCTGCCGATCTGTTCGCGCGCTACAACCGGGCGCGCGGCCATGAGGTGATGTTCATCTGCGCCACCGATGAACATGGCACCCCGGCCGAGCTTGCCGCCGCCAAGGCGGGCAAACCCGTCGCCGAATATTGCGCCGAAATGCACGCGGTGCAGGCCGAGATCGCGCGCGGCTTCCGCCTGTCCTTCGATCACTTCGGGCGGTCGTCCTCGGAGCGGAACCACAAGCTGACCCAGCATTTTGCCGGCAAATTGGCCGAAAACGGCTTGATCCGCGAAGTGGTGGAAAGTCAGGTCTATTCGGTCGATGACGGGCGCTTCCTCCCCGACCGCTATATCGAGGGCACCTGCCCCAATTGCGGCTATGACTCGGCGCGCGGCGACCAGTGCGACAACTGCACCAAGCAGCTCGATCCCACCGACCTGATCAATCCCCATTCCACCATTTCCGGCTCCACCAATCTGGAAGTGCGCGAAACCAAGCACCTGTATCTGATGCAGCGCGCGCTGAAGGACAAGATCGCCGCCTGGATCGACAGCAAGACCGACTGGCCGCTGCTGACCACCTCGATTGCGCGCAAATGGCTGAACGATGGTGATGGCCTGCAGGATCGCGGCATCACCCGCGACCTGCACTGGGGCATCCCGGTGATGAAGGGCGATCAGCCCTGGCCGGGCATGGAAGGCAAGGTGTTCTACGTCTGGTTCGATGCGCCCATCGAATATATCGCAGGCACCGCCGAATGGGCCGATGCCAACGGCAAGACCGATGCCGATTGGGAACGCTGGTGGCGCACCGACAAGGGTGCTTCGGACGTGACGTATTATCAGTTCATGGGCAAGGATAACGTGCCCTTCCACACGCTCAGCTTCCCCGCCACCATTCTGGGCTCGGGCGAGCCGTGGAAGATGGTCGATTACCTCAAGTCCTTCAATTACCTGAATTATGATGGCGGCCAGTTCAGCACCTCGCGCGGGCGCGGTGTGTTCATGGATCAGGCGCTGTCGATCCTGCCCGCCGATTACTGGCGCTGGTGGCTGCTGAGCCATGCGCCCGAAAGCAGCGATTCCGAATTCACATGGGAGAATTTCCAGACCTCGGTGAACAAGGATCTGGCCGATGTGCTGGGCAACCTCGTCAGCCGCGTGACCAAATTCGCCAAGGCGAAATTCGGCGACGTGATTCCGGCAGGCGGCAGCTTCGGGCCGCAAGAGGCCGCGCTGATTGCCGATCTGGGCGCGCGCATCCGCGACTATGAAGGTTACATGGAAGCGATGGAGGTGCGCAAAGCCGCCACCGAACTGCGCGCCATCTGGGTGATCGGCAACGAATATCTGCAATCCGCCGCGCCGTGGACGGTGGTGAAAACCGATCCCGATCAGGCGCAGGCGATGATCCGGCTCAGCCTGAACCTGATCCGCATCTATGCGATCCTGTCGCAGCCCTTCATCCCCGATGCCAGTGCGGCGATGATGGCGGCGATGAACAGCGATGACTGGACGTGGCCCACCGATATGCCAGAGGCCATGCGCACCCTGCCCGCAGGCCATGCCTTCACCGTGCCGGACAATCTGTTCCGCAAGATCACCGATGAAGAGCGCGCCGATTGGCAGCAAAGGTTCGCCGGGATCCGCAGCTGACCCCACCGGCCCGCCTTGCAGGAATGTCAGGCGGGCGGCGGGCATGATGGGAGAATCCAGCTTGCGCTATCGGTCGCTTATCCTTGTTCCTGCCGCTCTGGCCTGCCTTGCGCTTGGGGCCTTTGGCTATACCAAGGTGATGGCGCGGATCGGCTCGGGCGCAGCCCCTGCCGCAGCGCCCGCCGAGCATCAGGCCGACAGCATCGTTGTATCCAAACAGGACAAGCGGCTTTATCTGCTGCGCGGCGGGGCGGTTCTCAGAACCTATGCAATTTCCATGGGTTCCCAATGGGATCAGGGCCACAAGCAACGCGAGGGCGATGAGCGGACACCCGAAGGCCGCTACCTGATCGACTGGCGCAATCCGCGATCCATGGCGCATCTGAGCCTGCATATTTCCTACCCCGATGCCGATGACAGCGCCTGGGCCGCTTCGGCAGGTGTCAGCCCCGGTGGCAATATCATGATCCATGGCCTGCCCAATGGCTGGGGCGCGTTGGGCGGGCTGCATCGTCTGGTCGACTGGACCGATGGCTGCATCGCCGTGACCAATGCCGAGATGCGCGAGATCTGGTCTTTGACCCCGGATGGCACGCCGATCACCATTCACGCCACCTGGACGCCCTGACGAATCCCCCCTCCGATTCCGGGGCGTGATCCGCGCGCCGACAGCACTTCCAAAGTCAGGCAGGCATGATTCCCGCTGGCCGCACGGCAAAACGCAGGGTCCAGCCGCATCAGGCCAAGATTCTGCACTGCGGCACAGCCTCTTTTACATAACTGTCACACGAATCTTACATAGCAGACACATCGCGCGGCTACGTCCTGCCCCAAGGACGCCGACGCGTCCGGGACCGGACTTTTCAGGAGCTAACCATGACCGTCATGAAACTCACCGTCTCGACGCTGGCCATTGCCGCCGTCTCGGCCACCGCTGCCATGGCACGCGACAATGTGCAGGTTGCCGGGTCGTCGACCGTGCTGCCCTATGCCACCATCGTGGCCGAAGCCTTTGGCGAAAACTTCGACTTCCCGACCCCGGTCGTGGAAGGTGGCGGTTCGGGTGCCGGCCGCAAGAAGCTGTGCGAAGGCGTGGGCGAAAACACCATCGACGTGGCAAACTCCTCGTCGCGCATCAAACAATCCGACATCGACCTCTGCACCGCCAATGGCGTGACCGAGATCATGGAAGTGCGTTTCGGCTATGACGGCATCGTGTTCGCCTCCGACATCAATGGCCCGGAATTCGCCTATACCCCGGCAGACTGGTTCAACGCGCTGGCCAAGGACGTGGTGAAGGACGGCAAGGTTGTCGCCAACCCGCACAAGACCTGGGCCGACGTGAATGCCGCCCTGCCCGCCCAGAACATCCTGGCCTTCATCCCCGGCACCAAACACGGCACCCGCGAAGTGTTCGACGAAAAGGTGCTGGTGCAGGGCTGTGAAGACAGCGGCGCCTATGAAGTGTTCAAAACCGCCAATGCCGGTGACGAAGACAAGGCCCATGACGCCTGCATGGCGCTGCGCACCGATGGCGCGTCGGTCGACATCGACGGCGACTACACCGAAACGCTGGCCCGGATCGACGCGAACAAGGCTGCCATCGGCGTGTTCGGCCTGTCGTTCTACCAGAACAACACCGACAAGCTGCGCGTCGCCACCATCAACGGCATCGTGCCGACCGTGGAAAGCATCGCTGCCGGGGATTATCCGGTGTCGCGTCCGCTGTATTTCTACGTCAAGAAAGCGCATATCGGCGTGATCCCCGGCCTGAAGGAATACCTCGAATTCTTCGTGTCGGACGATATGGCAGGCCCGGATGGCCCGCTGGCCGCCTATGGCCTCGTGTCGGACCCGGAACTGGCCGCAACCCAGGAAGCCGTGGCCAATGAAGTGCCGATGGGCCCGCTGAACTAAGCAGACCCTTCCGGGGTGGCGCCGCTCCCGCGCCACCCCTTTCCCTTTTCAAGCGGAACCACCATGAGCGTTGGTCTTCTTTCCCTGATCGTGCTGGGCCTTGCGGTCCTTGGCTTCATCCTCGGGCGGCAGCGGGCGCTGGCCGCCGTGAAGGGCGACCCGCGCGATCTTCATTCCCTGCCTGCCTATTATGGATATTCCGTCGCCCTGTTCACCGCTGTTCCGGCCCTGCTGGTTCTGGCGGTCTGGTTGTTTGTGCAGCCCATTCTGCTGCAAAGCAGCGTCTCGGCGCTGATCCCCGCCAGCGATATTGCCGAAGGCGCAAGCATTGATCTGGTGATGTCGGACGTGCGCCGCATCGCCGATGGTCTGGATGCCGTCGCCGCCAAGGCTGGCCTGAGCCCGGCAGCGCTGGAAGCGATGCGCGCCGACATGACCGACATGCGCGGTCGTCTGGCCGAAGTCGGGGTGGCGCTGGGGGCCGACGTGAAACCCTCGGCGCTGGAGGCTGCAAAGGCCTGGCGCAATGGCGAGGCCACGGGACGTCTGGCCATGAGCGGTGTCGTGCTGGTGCTGGCCCTGATCGGGTTGGCAATCGCGCTGCTGCGCGTCAAACCCGAAGAACGCGCCCGCAATATCGTCGAGGAATTCGTGAAAGTGCTGCTGATCGGCTGTTCGCTGATCGCGGTGGCCACCACCTTCGGCATCGTGTTTTCGCTGGTCTTTGAAAGCTGGCATTTCTTCAAACTCTACTCCTTCAAGGATTTCTTCTTCTCTGCCACCTGGAACCCCCAGTTCCGCGGTGGCTCGTCGCTGGGCCTGTGGCCACTGGTCTGGGGCACGCTCTATGTTTCGTTCATCGCGCTGCTGGTGGCGGTGCCGGTCGGTGTGATGGCCGCCATCTACCTGTCGGAATATGCCAGCCCGCGCATGCGCACGGTGGCAAAGCCGCTGCTGGAAGTGCTGGCCGGTATCCCCTCGATCGTCTACGGCCTGTTCGCGCTGGTGACTGTGGGGCCGCTGCTGCGCGATTACTTCGCCATGCCGCTGGGCCTGGGTGACAGTTCGTCCTCGGTGATGACGGCGGGCCTGGTGATGGGCCTGATGCTGATCCCCTATGTGTCGTCGCTGTCGGATGACATCATCAACGCGGTCCCGCAATCGCTGCGCGATGGGTCGTTCGGTCTGGGGGCCACGCAATCGGAAACCATCAAGCAGGTGGTGATCCCCGCCGCCCTGCCCGGCATTGTCGGTGCAATCCTGCTGGCCGCCAGCCGCGCCATCGGCGAGACGATGATCGTGGTGATGGGGGCCGGGGCTGCCGCGCAGCTGAGCCTCAACCCGTTCGAAGCGATGACCACGGTCACGGTGAAGATCGTCAGCCAGCTGACCGGCGATACCGAATTTGCCAGCCCCGAAACGCTGGTGGCCTTTGCCCTTGGCCTGACGCTGTTCTGCCTGACGCTCGGCCTGAACGTCCTCGCGCTCGTGATCGTGCGCAAGTATCGGGAACAATACGAATGACCGACGCAACCCAACACGCAAGCCTGCTTGAGGCCGATCCCCGCACGCGCCGCCGCAATGCCGCCGAGATGCGCTTCCGCCTCTATGGGCTGATTGCGGTCGGCATCGGCATCGCCGCCCTGATCGCCCTGCTCACCTCGGTTCTGGGCAATGGCTCCAGCGCCTTCCGGCAGACCTTTGTCGAAATCCCGGTGCTGCTGGACGAGGCGGTGCTGGACAAATCCGGCACCCGCGATGTCGAGGTGATGAAAAAAGTCACCACGGTCGGTTATACCAAGCTGATCCAGACCGCGCTGATGGCCGAACTGGCCGAAAAGGGCATCGCCCTGGGCGAGATGACGCCCAAGGACGTGATGGGCCTGATGTCGAAAGAGGCCCCGGCCGATCTGCGCAAGCAGGTGCTGGAAGATCCCAGCCTGATCGGCCAGACCATCACCTTCCCGGCCTTTGCCAATGGCCGCGTCGATGGTTTCTTCAAGGGCCGCGTCTCGATGGAAAGCGCGAAGCTTGACAGCAACATCTCGCCCGAACAGCTGCAACTGGCCGAAGCGATGAAAGAGGCGGGCCTGATCTCCACCCGCTTCAACCTGGGCTTCCTGACCATGCCTGACGCCTCGGAACTGCGCCCCGAGGCTGCGGGTCTGGGTGTGGCCATCCTCGGTTCCGCCTACATGATGCTGATCGTGCTGGTGCTGTCGCTGCCCATCGGCGTGGCCGCCTCGATCTATCTTGAGGAATTCGCACCGAAAAACAGGTGGACCGACCTGATCGAGGTGAATATCGCCAATCTGGCCGCCGTGCCGTCCATCGTGTTCGGTATCCTTGGCCTTGCCATCTTCATCAACTTCGCCGGCATGCCGCAATCGGCGCCGCTGGTCGGTGGTCTGGTGCTGACGCTGATGACCCTGCCCACCATCATCATCGCCACCCGCGCGAGCCTGAAGGCGGTGCCGCCGTCGATCCGCGATGCGGCGCTGGGGGTCGGGGCCTCCAAGATGCAGGCAATCTTCCACCATGTGCTGCCGCTGGCCATGCCCGGTATCCTCACCGGCACCATCATCGGTCTGGCCCATGCGCTTGGCGAAACCGCCCCGCTGCTGCTGATCGGCATGGTGGCCTTTGTGCGCGATTACCCCTCGGCGCCGCCGGAAGGGTTTCTGGATCCCGCCTCGGCGCTGCCGGTGCAGGTCTATCAATGGACACAACGCGCCGATCCTGCTTTCGTGGAACGTGCATCGGGGGCAATCATTGTCCTGCTCGTCTTCCTTCTTATGATGAACGCGGTCGCCATCGTGCTGCGCCGCCGCTTTGAACGCCGCTGGTAAGGGGCCAAAACCATGAACGATATGCGAATCCTGGAACGTGACGTCAGCGCGAATACCGCGAAGATCACCGCGCGCGGCGTGCAGGTCTATTACGGCGAATCCCATGCGCTGAAGGACGTGGATGTCGACATCCTCTCGGGCACCGTCACCGCTTTCATCGGCCCGTCAGGCTGCGGCAAATCCACCTTCCTGCGCTGCCTGAACCGGATGAACGACACCATCGCCATCTGCAAGGTCAAGGGCGAGATCCGGCTGGACGGCGCCGACATCTATGACAAGCGCGTCGATCCGGTGGTGCTGCGCGCCAAGGTGGGCATGGTGTTCCAGAAGCCGAACCCCTTCCCCAAGTCGATCTATGACAATGTTGCCTATGGCCCCAAGATCCATGGGCTGACGCGCTCCAAGACCGATCTGGACGAGATCGTCGAAAGCTCGCTGCGCAAGGCCGCGCTGTGGAACGAGGTGAAAGACCGCCTGCACGCCCCCGGCACCGGCCTGTCGGGCGGGCAGCAACAGCGGCTCTGCATTGCCCGCGCCATTGCCACCTCGCCCGAGGTGCTGCTGATGGACGAGCCCTGCTCGGCGCTTGACCCCATCGCCACCGCGCAGGTCGAGGAACTGATCGACGAATTGCGCTCGCAATTCTCGGTGGTGATCGTCACCCACTCGATGCAGCAGGCCGCCCGTGTCAGCCAGCGCACCGCGTTTTTCCATATGGGCCATCTCGTCGAATACGGCGAAACCGGCCAGATTTTCACCAATCCCAAGGATCCGCGTACGGAATCCTACATCACCGGCCGGATCGGCTGAGGAGCGCACGTCATGTTCAACAACGAACCGCATATCCGTTCGGCCTTTGACCACGATCTTGAAGGCGTGCAGGCCATGGTGATGAAGATGGGCGGGCTGGTGGAAACCGCCATGCTCGACGCCGCACAGGCACTGGACACCCGCGACGAAGAGCTGGCGCAGCGCGTGCGCCAAGGCGACAAGGTGATTGATGCGCTGGAAGAACAGATCCACACCGAATGCGCGCGCCTGATCGCGCTGCGTTCGCCCACCGCGACCGATCTGCGTACCGTGCTGACGGTGATGCGCATGGCTGCCAATCTGGAACGCTGCGGCGACTATGCCAAGAATCTGGCCAAGCGCGGCACGATCCTGGCGCAGATGTCGCCCATTGAAGGTGCCACCGGCTCCATCCGCCGGATGACCAAGGTCGTGGTGCTGATGCTGAAAGACGCGCTGGACGCCTATATCGCCCGCGACCCCGAACTGGCCTCGGATGTGCGCCAGCGCGACCGCGAGGTGGACCAGATGTATAACGCGCTGTTCCGCGAATTCCTGACGCATATGCTGGAAGATGCGCGCAACATCACCGCCTGCATGCACCTGCATTTCATCGCCAAGAACATCGAGCGTGTGGGCGACCATGCCACCGGCATTGCCGAACAGGTGATCTATCTGGTGCAGGGCAAACTGCCCGAGGATGACCGCCCGAAGGACTCGGGCATCACCGCGCTGTCCGCCGCCTCTGTCAGCGGGTCATAACCGATGGCAGCACAGGAACAGCCGACGGTGCTTCTGGTCGAGGATGAACCGGCACAGCGCGAGGTTCTGGCCTATAACCTCGAAGCCGAAGGCTTTGCCGTGACGATGGCCGCCGACGGCGAAGAAGCGATGATGCTGATCGACGAAGCGGCGCCGGACATCATCATTCTGGACTGGATGATGCCGAACCTGTCGGGGATCGAGGTCTGCCGTCGTCTGAAGATGCGCCCTGAAACGCGTGGCATCCCGATCATCCTGCTGTCGGCCCGCGCCGAAGAGGTGGACCGGGTGCGCGGGCTGGAAACCGGCGCGGATGACTATGTCATCAAGCCCTATTCGGTGCTGGAGCTGATGGCGCGGGCGCGGGCGCAGTTGCGCCGCGTCCGTCCCTCCACGGCGGGGGTGGTGCTGGAATACAGCGACATCCGGCTGGACCCGGAAACCCACCGGGTCTACCGCAGCAACAACGTGCTGAAACTGGGCCCGACCGAGTTCCGTCTGCTGACCACCTTCATGGAAAAGCCGGGCCGGGTCTGGAGCCGCGAGGCCCTGCTGGACCGGGTCTGGGGCCGCGACATCTATGTCGATACCCGCACGGTGGATGTGCATATCGGGCGGCTGCGCAAGGCGCTCTGCCAGTTCGGCGGCGATGATCCGCTGCGCACGGTGCGCGGGGCGGGCTACGCGCTCGGCTGACGTTCCGGCGCGCGCCCTGCCCTGCGCAGATCAGGCCGGGGGCGTGCCGCCGTCATCCTCCATCCGCCAGGCGCATCCGGTAAAACCTTCGCGCCAGGCGAAATTCACCAGATGCTTGTCGATCATGTAGCGCAGGTCGATCAGGCCTTTCGTATCCTCGGCGGTCAATTGCACGGTCAGCCCCTTGGCATCGGCCCGCAGATGCGCCGTGCCGGTTTCGGTGGCAAAGCGCCCCTCTTCTGCATCAAATCTGACCGTGATCTTGTGCTGAAAGTGTTTGCACAGCTGTTGCAGGTATTTCGATCCGTTCTCGCTGGCGTAATATCCTGTTGTGATCCGCATGCCGAAGCCTTTCCTGACTATTTCACACAGGATTATAGATCGACCCGGCCCTCGGCAAGATCCTCATGGGATCGCTCGCAGGGCTGTGATCCCGGCCCGCTGCGGCCCGATCCCGCTTGTGTCGACACAGCAAGTCGATTGATCCCCCCGGCAGGCACGGCTAGGATGGCGTATGATCACGCAGCGGATGAAATACGCGCTCAAGGCGCTTCTGGTTCTGGCCGATGAAAAGGCCGGTGCGGGCGCACCTTTGCGCATCGAGGAAATCGCGCGCCGGGCCTCTACGCCCAAGCGGTTTCTGGAACATATCCTGCTGGATATCCGCAATGCCGGGGTCATCGCCTCGATCCGCGGACGGTCGGGCGGTTATGTGCTGGTCAAGGATCCGGCGCTGGTGTCCATTTCCGAGCTGTTGCGCCTGATCGACGGGCCTATTGCGCCGCTGCAATGCCTGTCGCGCCATTCCTATCAGCGCTGTGAAGACTGCGCCGACGAGGAAAGCTGCCGTATCCGCCGGGTTTTTGCCGAAATCTTTTGGTCTTATCTGGTGCTGATCGAAAGCCTGACCTTGGCCGATATGCTGCGCTCTGACGCCACGGCCGCCGCAGTGCTGCAAGAGGCGGCTACGGCGGCGCAATAACGCCGCTTCTGCCCTTGACCCATCGCCGCTGTCCCTGAAAACTGCGCCCGCAGAACATCGGGGAAAAACAGATGGATATGGACCGCGCTTATGCCAATGGGGCTTTCATCCCCAATTCAGAGGCCTATCTGCCCCGCTGGCAGGCCGACGCCGAGGCGTTTCGCAGCAGCCTTGGCGCAAGGGCCGAATTGAACCTGCCCTATGGACCGGGCGCGCGGCAGAAGGTCGATCTGTTTCACCCCGAAGGCCCGGCCAAGGGGCTGCTGGTGTTCCTGCATGGCGGCTATTGGATGGCCACCGGGCGCGAGGTCTGGTCGCATCTGGCGGCGGGTGCCGTGGCGCGCGGCTGGGCCTGCGCCCTGCCCTCCTACACGCTGGCCCCCGAGGCCCGGATTGCCGCAATGACACAGGAAGCCGCGCAGGCGGTGGCTGCGACAAGTGCCCGCCTGCCCGGCCTGCCGGTTGTGGTGGCGGGCCATTCCGCCGGCGGCCATCTGTCCGCCCGTATGGGCTGCGCCGATCTGGACTTGCCGATGGTGCGCCGGGTGGTGCCGATCTCGCCCCTGTCGGATCTGGAACCGCTGATGCAGACGGCGATGAATACCACATTGCGGCTGGATGCAGACGAGGCTGCGGTAGAAAGCCCGGCCCATCTGCCGCGCCGTGCCGGTGTGGATGCGCATGTCTGGGTGGGTGGGCAAGAGCGGCCCGCGTTTTTGTGGCAGGCCCGGCTGCTGTCCGAAAATTGGGATTGCGGCTGGACGGTTGCGCCCGGTCGCCACCATTTTGACGTGCTGGATGCGCTGACGGATCCACATTCCGCGCTATGCGAGGCCTGTCTGGGCGATCTGCCCGGATAAAGGTTGCATAGAGCCTCGCGATATTATATTCATATTAATGAATGTGAATATCCGAGGCTCCCATGCTGCGCATCCTGATTCTGGCGACCGCTCTGGCGACCCCTCTTGCCGCCGAGCCGCTGGCGCTGACCCAATTGACAGAGTGGAAGGCGGTCTATGGCCGGATCGAGGCGCGCGACCGTCTGCCTGCCCGCGCCCGGATCGGCGGCACCCTCGTCACGCTGACCGTGGCCGAAGGCGACAGCGTAACCGCCGGGCAGGAACTGGGCCGGATTGTCGATGACAAGCTGGGGTTTCAACTGTCAGCGGTGGATGCGCAGATCGAGGCGCTGACCGCGCAGCTGACCAATGCGCAGACCGAATTGCAGCGCGGCGAAGACCTGCTCAAACGCGGCGTCTCTACCGCGCAGCGGCTGGATGCGCTGCGCACGCAGGTGGATGTGGTCAGCGGCCAGATCGCGGCCCAGACCGCACAGCGCAAAGTGCTGGAGCAACAGGCCGCCGAAGGCCGGGTGATTGCCCCGGTGGCGGGCCGGGTGCTGGATGTGCCGCAGGCGGCAGGCGCGGTGGTTCTGCCGGGCGAGGCGGTGGCGCTGATCGGCGGCGGTGGCTTCTTTCTGCGCCTCGCCGTGCCGGAACGCCATGCGACGCATCTGCATCAGGGCGACATCATCCAGATCGAGACGCCCACCGGCCCGGCGCAGGGCACCCTCGCCCGGCTTTATCCGCTGATCGAAAATGGCCGCGTTCTGGCCGATGTCGATGTGCCCGGCCTGCCGGACGGTTTTGTCGATGCGCGGGTGGTGGTGCGCCTGCCGGTGGCGCAGCGTTCGGCGCTGCTGGTGCCAGCGCACGCGATCACCAGCCGCGCGGGGCTGGACTTTGTGACGCTCACCACGCCCGACGGCCCGGTGGCACGGGTGGTCGTGCCCGGCCAGCGTCAGGACATAAACGGCGCGACCATGGTCGAGATCCTGTCCGGCCTGCAAGAAGGTGACGAGATCGGAGCGGTGGAATGAGCGGGAAACTCGGCATCGCGGGAGGGCTGACCCGCGCCTTCATCGGCTCGGCCCTGACGCCGCTGTTCATTCTGGCGGCCTTGGCGATGGGGCTGGTCGCGCTGGTGTCATTGCCGCGCGAGGAAGAGCCGCAGATTTCGGTGCCGATGATCGACATTCACGTCACCGCGCAAGGGTTGCAGGCCGAAGACGGCGTGAAACTGGTCACCGAGCCACTGGAAACCATTGTCAAAGCCATCAGTGGTGTCGAGCATGTCTATAGCCAGACGCGCGACGATGGCGCGATGGTTACGGCGCGTTTTGTCACCGGCACCCCGTCGGATGCCGCCATCCTGCGCGTGCATGAAAAGCTGCGCGCCAATATGGACCGCATCCCGGTGGGAATACCCGAACCGCTGATCGTCGGGCGTGGCATTGATGATGTGGCCATCGTGGCGCTGACACTGGCCCCCAAGCCGGGGCAGGATGTCAGCCCCGCCGATCTGACCCGCATTGCCCGCGAATTGCGCTCCGAAGTGGCCAAGACCGAGGATGTCGGCCTGACCTATCTGGTGGGCGAGGCGACCGAGGCGATCCGCATCACCCCCGACCCGGACCGGCTTGCGCTCTATGGTGTCACGCTTCAGCAACTGGCGGGCAAGCTGCAGGCCGCGAACCGGGCGATGAACTCCGGGCATCTGCGCGATGACGGGCAGGAAATCGCGCTGGTCGCGGGCGAGACGCTGACCGCCCCGGCGCAGGTGGCAAACCTGCTGCTGACCACGCGCGACGGGCGGCCCGTCTATGTGGCCGATGTGGCCGAGGTGGGATATGTCGCCAATACCGCCGATGCCATCGTGGCGCATGTCACGCGCAATGCCGATGGCAGCCTGAACCGCGCCCCGGCGGTGACATTGGCGGTGGCCAAACGCGCCGGAGCCAATGCCGTGGTGGTGGCCGAGGCGATCCTGCACCGGGTCCACGGCCTTGAGGGCCACCTGATCCCCGACAGCATCGCCGTCACCGTCACCCGCGACTATGGCGAGACGGCGAATGAAAAGGCCAATGAGCTGCTGTTCCACCTTGGCCTTGCCACGCTGTCGATCATCGGGCTGGTGCTGCTGGCGATCGGCTGGCGCGAAAGCCTTGTGGTGGCCATCGTGATCCCCGTCACCATCCTGCTCACGCTGTTTGCCGCCTGGATCATGGGCTACACGCTCAACCGGGTGTCGCTGTTCGCGCTGATCTTTTCCATCGGCATTCTGGTCGATGATGCCATCGTGGTGATCGAGAATATCGCACGGCACTGGGGCATGGGCGATGACCGCCCCCGGCCTCAGGCGGCGATTGATGCGGTGGCAGAGGTGGGCAATCCAACCATTGTCGCCACGCTGACCGTGGTTGCGGCGCTGCTGCCGATGCTGTTCGTCAGCGGGCTGATGGGCCCCTATATGTCCCCGATCCCGGCCAATGCCTCGGCGGCGATGATCTTTTCCTTCTTTGTCGCGGTGATCATCACCCCCTGGCTGATGGTGAAAATCGCCGGGCGTGCACCGTCGCATGGGCATGACAGCCATGGCCCGGCGGGTGGACGGCTGGGCGCGGCCTTTACCCGTGTCGCCCGGCCCCTGCTGGCCAGCAAGGCGCGCGCCCTGGGCTTTCTGCTGATCACCGCCCTGCTGTCATTCGGCTCGCTTGGCTTGCTGTATACCCAGCATGTCACGGTCAAGCTGCTGCCCTTCGACAATAAATCCGAACTCTCAGTGACGATTGATCTGCCCGAAGGTGCCAGCCACGAGGCGACGGACCGTGTGGCGCAGGATGTGGCGCGGGTGGTGATGGATCTGCCCGAGGTGATCTCGGTCGAAACCCATGCCGGGGCGGCCGCGCCGTTCAACTTCAACGGGCTGGTGCGGCACAGCTACATGCGCACCGAACCGCATCTGGGCGAGGTGCAGATCCTGCTGGCCCCCAAGACCGACCGCGCCCGCGCCAGCCATGACATTGCGCTGGAACTGCGCGCCCGGCTGACCGCGCTTGCCCTGCCCGAGGGCACGGTGCTGAAAACGGTGGAGCCGCCGCCCGGCCCGCCGGTGATGGCAACCCTGCTGGCCGAGGTCTATGGCCCGACCGCCGATGCCCGGCGCGCGGCGGCGGCGCAGATCCGCCGCGCCTTTGACCAGATCCCCTTCATCGTCGATGTCGATGACAGTTTCGGCACCGCCCCGCGCCGCCTGCGCGCAACGATTTCCACCGATGATCTGGAATTCTTCGCGGTGGAAGAGGCGGATGTGTTCGACACCATTGCCCTGCTCAATGCCGGGCAGACCGTCGGTTATTCGCATCGTGGCGAAGGGCGGCAGGCGCTGCCGCTGGTGATCGCCCGCGACAAGGCAGACCGGGTGCTGGATGAACGATTTCTGGCAACCCCGATCCCGGCCAATACCCTGCCCGGGGCGCGGGGGGTGGTGGAACTGGGCGATGTGCTTCGCATTACCGAAGAAACCGCCTCTTTCCCGATCTTTCGCCACAATGGCCGCGCCGCCGAAATGGTCACCGCCGAGCTTGCAGGGGATTTCGAGGCACCGCTCTATGGCATGATCGCCGTCGCCGATGCGCTGGAGGCGATGGACTGGCCGGACGGCATGAAACCCGCGATTGCCTTCCACGGCCAGCCCGAGGATGAAAGCACCGTTACCCTGCTGTGGGATGGCGAATGGGAAGTGACCTTCGTCACCTTCCGCGACATGGGCGCCGCCTTTGGCGTGGCGCTGCTGGGCATCTATATCCTTGTGGTCGCGCAATTCGGCAGCTTCCGCCTGCCGCTGGTGATCCTGACGCCGATCCCGCTGACCTTTCTGGGCATCATGGCCGGGCATTGGCTGTTTGACGCGCCGTTTTCGGCCACTTCGATGATCGGCTTCATCGCGCTGGCGGGCATCATCGTGCGCAACTCGATCCTGCTGGTGGATTTCATCCGCCACGCGCCGCCTGGCACCGGCCCGGTAGAGCTGCTGATCGAAGCCGGGGCGATCCGGTTCAAGCCGATCCTGCTGACCGCCATTGCTGCCATGATCGGTGCAGTGGTGATCCTGGCCGACCCGATCTTTCAGGGGCTGGCGATTTCGCTGCTGTTCGGCCTGCTCAGCTCTACCCTGCTGACGGTGCTGGTCATTCCGGCGATCTATCGGGTGTTCAAGACCTGAAACGGTGGCTTCCAGCGCCGCAGAATCGGTGCTAGCGATGGGCGGTGTTGCAACCCTGAGATGTCCAAGGTTTTGTTATGTGTACCCTTTGTGCTGCCCTTCGCCCGGATGATGCCACCGCCGCCGCCGATCTGCACCTGCCCGCCACCACCAGCCGCCTGCCCACCTATTCGCTGCACGCGATTGCCGATCAACTGACCAACGGGTTCT
The DNA here is from genome assembly GCF_018798885.1 of Gemmobacter fulvus. Taxonomy (NCBI): domain Bacteria; kingdom Pseudomonadati; phylum Pseudomonadota; class Alphaproteobacteria; order Rhodobacterales; family Paracoccaceae; genus Gemmobacter; species Gemmobacter fulvus. Next base: position 1,154,454 of record NZ_CP076361.1, read on the forward strand.
GGTCATGGGCCGAAAATAACGACGCCAAGCGTGCCTTTGACCTCGGCCCGGAGGGCGTTCTGCACTATGACATGACCGCCCTGTCGGAAGACGAGGCCTTTGTGGCCCGCGCGGCGCTGGATGCCTGGGCCGATGTGACAGAGATCGAGTTTCGCCCCTTTGTCGCGCCCGATCTGGCCGAACGGCAAGAAGGCACCGATGCCGCCGCCGGGCGCCATACCAAAGTCACCCTCGCCGACAATCAGCAACTGCATGGCGATATCCGCCGGGGTGGCGATGTGGACTGGATCAAGCTCGATCTGGTGGCGGGGCGGACCTACACCATGAACCTGCGGTCCGAGGGCGATGTGACGGGGCTGTCCGATCCGCTGCTGATCCTGCGCAACGCGGCCGGCAAGATGATCGACAGCAACGATGATGCCACAGACAGCACGCAGGACAGCCGCATCACCTTTACCGCCGACCGCAGCGGCACCTATTACCTGAGCGCAAAGAGTTCTGATGGCTGGGATACCGGCGATTACACCCTGACGCTGACCCGCAACCGTGCCATCGACCCCGATCTGACCTTCGACAACAGTCAGGACGGCGCGTTTGCCAGATTTGCCCTGATCGACGGGGCCATTGATACGTCTTACATCAATGTGGCGAAGTACTGGAATTCCAGTCTGGTATCGCTGAACAGCTACTGGCTTCAGACCTATATCCACGAGATCGGCCATGCGCTTGGCCTTGGCCATGCCGGGAATTACAATGGCAGCGCCAGTTGGCGCGATGACAGCCATTATGCCAATGACAGTGTGCTGTTCACCGTGATGTCGTATTTTTCACAGCTGGAGAATCCGAACTATCGCGGCGATGCGGGCGATCTGGCGACGGTGATGCCCGCCGACATCGTGGCCATCCAGTCGCTTTACCACACCACGGTCAGCACCCGCGCCGGAGACACGACCTATGGCGCCAACAACACCGTGGGCGGCTATCTGGGTGACATGATGGCAGCAATGTTTGAAGGTGCGGCAATGCCCGACCGCACGTTCCTCGGCGACAACATGGTGTTCACCCTTTTTGACACCGGCGGGCTGGACCGGCTGGATGTCAGCACGATCCGCGCCGATCAGACGATCAGCCTTGTGCCGAACACGCTGTCCTCGGTGGGAGGCTATCAGCTCAACATGAACATCGCACGCGGCACGCGGATCGAAGAGGTGGTCAGCGGCTCGGGGAATGACCGGATCACCGGAAACCACGCCGCCAACCTGCTGGCGGGCGGGCAAGGGGCCGACAGGATCGCTGGCGGGTCGGGGCAAGACAGCCTGCGCGGCGGTCACGGCAATGACAGGCTGAATGGCGGTCGGGGCGACGACCGACTGACCGGCGGCACCGGGTCTGATGAATTCCTCTTTGCGGCGGGCCGCGACCGGGTGCTGGATTTCCGCGAAGATGTTGACAGCCTGGGCTTTGCCAGCACCCTCTGGGGCGGTGGCGCGCGCAGTGGAGCGGAAATTCTGGACGCGGCGCGCGTGGTCGGTGGCAGCATCGTCTTTGCCTTTGGCGGCAGCAACAGTCTGGTGCTGCGCGGTGTCTCGGATCTGGCCGCGCTGGCGGATGACGTGTTCAGCTATTGAAGCGGACGGTCACAGGATCTCGATAACCTGGGTCAGGGCGGCAAGGCTGGCCACGCCTTCCAGCACAACGCGGCCCGCCCCGCCGAAGTCCAGTGCCACATCCCGCCCCAGATCGTCGCCCCAACGGGCGACGATGGCCGCCGCGCCAAGCCCGCGGATCTGCGGCAGCAGTGCTGCATCCAGATAGAGCCGGTCCCCGGCAAACCGGTCGAGGTCGCTCACCCTGTCGTACCCGCTGCCGAACACGAACCGATCCGCGCCGCGCCCGCCGGTCAGCCGGTCATTGCCTGCGCTGCCGAACAGCCAGTCATTGCCCCCATTGCCGATCAGCCGATCCGCCCCGCCACCGCCAAACAGGCGGTTGGCCCCCTCATGGCCGATCAGCACATCATGGCCCGAGCCGCTGCGGATGCCCTCGATCCCGCTCAGTTGATCCGAACCGCGCCCGGTGGCCTGCGCGCCCGCGATGCGCAGATCAATCCGCACGGCAGTTTTGCCCTCATACAGCGCCCAGTCAAAGCCGCGCCCGCCCGCGATCACATCCGCGCCGCCATTGCCGGTCAGCACATCCGCCCCAGCGCCGCCGCGCAGCGTATCATTGCCCGCCCCGCCGCGCAGGGTGTCGCCCCCGCCCCGCCCGATCAGCAGATTGTCGCGGCTGTTGCCCGACAGGCGGTCATCGCCACCGCCGCTTTTGATCCCTTCGATGCTGACCAGTGTATCGCGCCCCTCCGGCGTCTGCTGCGCCGCTTTCACCGTCAGCGACAGGTGCAGCGCCGCGCCGCCGCCATAGACCACCACATCACGCCCCGCGCCGCCCACCAGCCGGTCATCGCTACTGCCGCCATTCAGCCAGTCATTACCTGCCCCGCCTTGCAGCGTGTCCTTGCCAGCGCGGCCCAGCAGCGTATCGTTACCGGCAAAGGCCAGCAACCGGTTCGCCCCCGTCGTGCCCGCCAGCCAGTCCGATGCCGTGCCGCTGTGCAGCGCCTCGATCCCGTCCAGCCGGTCACGGCCCTGCCCTGTCGCCTGCGCCCCGCCGAGCGCCAGATCGACACGCACCGCCGCGCTGCCGCGATAGAGCGCGACATCAAAGCCGCTGCCACCCGACAGCACATCGTTGCCAAGACCGCCCTGCAAGGTATCGTTGCCGCCACCGCCCGACAGGCGGTCATTGCCTTCGCCCGACCAGAGCTGATTGGCGGCCTCTGATCCCGCCAGGGTATCATCGCCCCAGCCGGACAGCAGGTTTTCAATGTCGCGCAACAGATCGCGTCCACGGCCCCCGGTGTCTTGCACGCCGGTCAGTGACAGATTGATGCGCACCGGCGCGCGGCCTTCATAATAAGCCCAATCCAGCCCGGCCCCGCCCTCCAGCGTGTCATCGCCGCCAGCGCCAGACAGGGTATCGGCCCCGGCATCGCCACGCAGCAGGTTGGCCGCATCATCCCCGGTCAGCCGGTCGGCAAAGCGGCTGCCCCAGACCCCTTCCAGATCGCGCCAGACATCGCCCGCAGCGCCGCCCGCCGCCAGATCCGGCTGCGCAAGATCGACGCGCACTCCGGAACCCGACTTGCGGTAATCGGCCAGATCAAAGCCGCTGCCCCCCTCCAGCCGGTCAGCGCCCGCGCCCCCGGCCAGCACATCATTGCCCGCGCCGCCCAGCAGCGTATCGGCACCGCCGCGCCCGTCCAGCCGATCATCCCCGCTTTGCCCCGACAACAGATTGCCGCCGTCATCGCCGCGCAGGGTGTCGGCAAAGGCACCGCCGCCCAGATCCTCGATCCCGGCATAGCGGTCGCCCGCCGCCATGCCCTGATTGCTGTCGGGCGCTTGCAGATCGGCCAGCACCCCGGCTGGGGCCGCGCCATAATCCACCATATCCCGGCCACCGCCCCCTTGCAGAAGATCGCCACCGGGCGAAGCGACAAGCGTATCATCGCCGCCCGAACCGCTGAGCGTATCCCGGGCGGGCGAGCCTTCGATCCGGGTGCCGGGCGTCACCACCGGGGCCACCACATGCCACAGCCCGAAAAAATCCCCCGAAGAAAACACATCCGGGTCAATGTCACGGCCATCGGCGCTATAGACATACAGCGCCTCCTGCCCGAAGCGGATCACCACGCAGCCGCGCCGCCCGACCATCGGCAAAGCCTCGACCGCATAGATCCGCCCCCAGCCCGACAGATCGAGCCGGTCTTCGCCCAGCGTGAAATCGCGGATCACATCATCCTCGCCATCACCTGCCAGCACAAAGACATCCGCGCCCGCCCCACCCCACATCACATCCGACCCGCTGCCGTCAAACAGCACATCCTGCCCGGCCCCCCCCAGCAACAGGTCATTGCCACCAAACCCGGCCAGCAGATCTTCGTATGCGCCGCCAGTCAGGGTTTCGGCCCCGCCATTGCCGCGCTGTTCCGCCGCCGGTCGCCCCGGATCGAAGATCAGCCGATGCAGACCCACGCCTTCGCAGGCCACGATCAACTCGATCTTGCCCGCCCGGACCACTGCCTCGATTGCGGTGACATTGTCGAGTGCAAGCCCCGCCGTCTGCAGTTGCGCGCCCATCGCCAGCAACCTGCCATCGGGCAGCAGCATGAAGGCCGACAGCCCCTGATCGCCGCCGCCCGCAAACAGGAACACGCGGTCCCCTACCACGGCTGTGGCCAGCGCCTGCACACCCTGAAACCGCGTGTCCAGCGTGTCGATCACATGGTCGGTCAGGCTGATGCCGCCATCGCCCGTCAGCCTCAGCACCGAAAGCGAGGACGAACCCGCCGCCGCGACAAAGACCCAGGTCTTGCCCGCCACCTGCACCACCTCCAGCGCCGAGGGGGTGGTGATGCCAAGGCCGCCCGCCGCGCCGATCTTGGCCGTCACGGTCAGCCGACCGGCGGCGGACAGCTCATAGACCGTCACCGCATCCTGCGCCGCCGACAGCGACACGACAAAACTGCCAGTACCGATGCGCGCCATGTGCAGCGCGGTGATGTCGATCCCTGCCGCCGCATCTGGCAGCGCGATCTGATGCGCCAGCGCCATGCGCCCGCTGTCGGCCATGCGCCAGACCTGAAGTTCTCCGCCGCCCGCAGGGGCAAGCACCGCATAGGCCGTGCCGCCCGCCACACCAAGCGCCTGCGCCGTCATCACCCCTGACGGCCCGCCGCCCAGCGTGAACGCCGCCCCGATCCGACCCTGATCATCCAGCCGGAAGCCGCCCAGCCCAGTGGCCCAGCCGCCGGTCCAGACCAGCGCGGCCCCGGCCCCCAGACCCACCACCGACATCTGCGCCGGGGCCGAGAGGACAGACCCGGCCGCAATCCCCTGCTGGTCGATCAGCCGCAGCCCATCGGCACTGCTGTCCAGCTCAAACGCGATCAGGCCGCCGCCACTGCGTGTTGTTGTGAAAACCTGAACAACGCCGTCCACAACCCGCGTGCAAATATCGGTAATACCCGCCAGCATATGCCGGGCCGCACCCGTAAAGGTGCCCAACACCCTGAAGCCACCCACCCTGAAACCCCACGAACCACCACAGAACACCCGGTTCCAGAATGGCGAGTCGTGCTTTTCGGGCGCTTAACAAAGCGTGGCAGCCCCCGTCGGGACCGATGGCAAGATTGTGGCATTTCCTGTTAATGCGGCGCAAACCTGTGTTGCATAGCCGTAAATGACAGCGCGCGCCGGAAACAATGCCCGGCGCGCGCCCATCTTTCAGCGAAGCCTGTGATCAGCGTCCGACGCCGACATAGGCCTCGAATCCGGCGGCCAGAACCTCGTCCCGGTCATAGACATTGCGCAGATCGGCCAGACGCGGCGTGGCCATCTTGCGCGCCAGTTTGCCAAGATCGAGCGCGCGGAACTCGTTCCATTCCGTCAGCAGCACCACCAGATCGGCGCCCTGCGCCGCGCCATAGGCACTGTCCATCCATTTTGCGCCCGGCAGCAGCGCCTCGCCCTCGCGCTTGCCCTCCGGGTCGACCACACGCACCTTCGCCCCCGCGCCGACCAGCGCCGGCACGATGGTCAGCGAGGGCGCATCGCGCATGTCATCGGTATTGGGCTTGAAGGTCACGCCCAGCACCGCGATCACCTTGTCGCGCAATTGCCCGCCACACAGATCCTCGATCTTGTCGATCATGCGGCGCTTGATTTCCTCATTCACCTTGATGACGGTTTCGGTGATCTGCATCGGCACCGCATGTTCCTGGCCAATCCGCGCCAGCGCCTTGGTATCCTTGGGGAAACAACTGCCGCCATAGCCCGGCCCGGCATGCAGGAACTTCGCGCCGATCCGGCCGTCCATGCCGATGCCCTTGCTGACCGCCTTCACATCGGCCCCGACCCGTTCACACAGGGCCGCGATTTCGTTGATGAAGGTGATCTTGGTCGCCAGAAACGCATTGGCGGCATATTTGATCATCTCGGCGGATTCGAGATTGGTATAGACCACCGGAAAATCGCGCAGCGACAGCGGGCGATAGATATCCTGCATCACCTTGCGCGCACGATCACTTTCCACGCCCACCACCACCCGATCCGGGCGCATGAAATCGTCGATGGCAGCGCCTTCGCGCAGAAACTCGGGGTTGGAGGCCACATCGAAGGCCTTGCCGCCCGCCGTTTCGGCCACCGCCGCCGCCACCTTGCGATTGGTGCCCAGCGGCACGGTGGATTTGGTGACGATCACCGCATAATCCGTCAGCGCCGCGCCGATCTCACGCGCGGCGGCCATCACATAGGTCAGATCGGCATGGCCATCACCGCGCCGGGTGGGCGTGCCCACCGCAATGAACACGGCATCGGCCCCCGCCACCGCTTCGGCCAGATCCAGCGTGAAGGACAGCCGCCCCGCCGCCACGTTCTTGGCCATCAGCGCCTCGAGACCCGGCTCGAAGATCGGCACATGGCCGGCGCGCAGCTTTTCGACCTTGGCCGGATCCTTGTCGACACAGACAACATCATGGCCAAAATCCGAAAAACATACGCCGGATACCAATCCGACATAGCCCGTCCCAATCATCGCAATCTTCATATGATTCAACCTGTATGGTGCGCCCGGCCATTCTGGCTTGCGAGGCGTTTCCGCGATGTAAACAATCGGCCTTACCGATGTCAAACACCCGCATGGGGCCCGCGTTCTGACAGCAGGCTTCAGACCCGCGTTGCAACATCCGTCGGCGTCACGATACGCCGTTTCACCACCGCCTCGCGCCAGGTGATATAGCTGATGGCGGCGATGATGATGCCGCCGCCCAGCAGCACGAACGCGTCCACGCCCTCGTGAAAGACCAGCGCGCCCATCAGGGTGGCCCAGACAAGTTGCAGGAAGGTCACAGGCTGGGTGACGGTCAGCGGGGCCACGGCAAAGGCCCGGCTCATGCAATAATGCCCCGAGGTGGCAAATCCGGCCACCAGCGCCAGCGCGCCCAGTTGCACCGGCGTCACCGGCACCCAGACCCAGAGCGCAAACGGCAACAGGCCCAGCGTCACACACAGGCTCAGCATCGCCACCACTTGCCCGGCCCCGGCCATGCCGGTCAGGCGCTTGGCAAAGAGATACGATCCGGCAAAGAAGAACGCGGCGGCCATCTGCGCCAGATGCCCGTCTGTCACCTCGCGCAGCCCCGGACGCAGCACGATCGCCGCGCCGCAGACGGCCACAATCACCGCGAGGATCCGGCGCAGGGCCAAAGTCTCGCCGAACACCAACGCCGCGCCCAGCGTGACAAGTACTGGCGTCAGATAGCCGATGGCCGTCACCTCGGCTACCGGCAGCCGCGCCATCGCATAAAACCAGCACAGCACCGCCCCGGTATGGATCACCCCCCGCAGGCCAAACAGCCGCAGCGCCGCAGGCGGAAAGCCTGCCCGCAGCATGGGCAGGATCGTGGGCAGCAGGAACAGCACGCCAAAGCCAAAGCGGATAAAGGCCGATTGCGCGGCAGGCAGATCGGTGCCCAGCGCCCGCACGATACCGTTGACGCAGACAAAACTCAGCCCCGAGGCCAGCATCCACATCACACCCTGCACCGGGCGCATTTCGGTCATTTGCGCATCACCCATGGCCAGACCTGATCCCATGCGCCGGGCGGCTGCAACCCCGGCTTTGTGATGGTGACAAATCAGCCCAGCGCCAGCCCTGCCGCCAGCGCCCACATCACGCAGCCCACGATGATCTCCAGCACCACCCAGGCCTGCGGGCGGGCGAACACCGGGGCCAGCAGCCGCGCCCCATAGCCCAGCGCCCCAAAGAAGCTGAGCGAGGCCAGCGCCGCCGCGATGCCGAAGGCCAGACCATGCGGCGCATATTGCGCCGAAACCGACCCGATCAACACCAGCGTATCCAGATAGACATGCGGATTGGCCCAGGTGAACAGCAGGCACATCATCAACACCCGGCGCAGCGGCACTGCATCGGTCGTGGCGGGCACAAGCGCCTCGCCCCCGCGCAGCGCGGCGCGGAACCGCAGCGCGCCATAGACCAGCAGGAACGCCACGCCCAGCCAGCGCATCGCCAGGCCGAACCACGGGATCTGCGCTGAAATCGCACCAAACCCCGCAACCCCTGCTGCAATCAGCACGGCATCCGACAGCGCGCAGACCAGCACCACCGGCAACACATGCTCGCGCCGCAGGCCCTGCCGCAGCACAAAAGCATTCTGCGCCCCGATGGCCGCAATCAGGCTGATCGAGATCAGATAACCCGCAACTGCCGCTTCCCACATGATGCTCTCCCTGCTGTTGCGCTTGACATAGGCGGGAAGGGTTGGCTCACTCCAGTTAATGTTTCTCTCAGTGATTAAGAATATCTAATGCTCGACTATCCGCATCTGCAAGCCTTGGCGGCCGTGCACCGGCGTGGCAGCTTTGATCTGGCTGCGGCACAGCTTGGCTTGACGCCCTCGGCCGTGTCGCAACGGATCAAGACGCTGGAAGAACGCATGGGCAGCCTGTTGATCCGCCGCGCGCAGCCCTGCACCGCCACCGACGCCGGGCTGCGGCTGATCCGGCATTTCGATGATGTCTCGCTCTTGGAGGCCGGTCTGGCGGCAGAGCTGGCGCAGCCGGAGGTCGGCCTCGCCATCATCCGCATCGCCGTCAATGCCGACAGCCTTGCCACCTGGGTGATCCCGGCACTGGCCACCACACAGGGCTTGCTGTTCGACATCGTGATTGACGATCAGGACCACAGTCAGGACTGGCTGCGCCGGGGCGAGGTGGCAGGGGCCATCACCGCGCATCCCGGCCCCTTGCAGGGCTGCGACACCTTGCCTCTGGGCATCCTGCGCTATCACGCGACCGCAAGCCCGGCCTATCTCGCGCGCTGGATGCCGCAGGGGGCCAGCCGCGCCGCCATGGCGCAGGCCCCGGCCTTGACCTTTTCCGACAAGGACCGGCTGCAATCGGCGTGGATCAGCCGGGAATTCGGCCCCGGTCTTGCCTTTCCCACGCATCGGCTGGCGTCCAGTCAGGGCTTTGTCGATGCCGCTGTGGCGGGCCTTGGATGGGGGATGAACCCCGAACCGCTGATCCGGGCCGAGCGGGCGGCGGGACAGTTGGTGGATCTGCGGCCCGGCACCCCGCTGGATGTGCCGCTGCATTGGCAATTCGCCCGGCTTGCCGCATCTGCCATCTTTCCGCTCACCCGTGCCCTGCGCGAGGCAGCACGGCAGGCGCTGCACCCTTTGCCCGCCCCGCCTGCGGCGTGAAGGCTTGACGTGCCGGGGGCACCACGTCAATTTGCCGGAAATTTGATTTCAAATCCCACAGGATCATACAATGGCCTTTCTGACATTGACCCAACGGGGCTTCAGCCCCGACAGCCCTGCCCTTTGGAACACACGCCCGTTTGCCGGTCTGGAGCCCGACATGCTGCGCCCGCATGGGCCAACCGATCTGGGCGACTGGTGGATTTCGCTGCATGGCAACCGCTTCGATTTTGCCGATATCAGCCTTGGCAATACCGGGCGCATCACGGCTCTGGGCGCGTCGGGCGATGTGTGGCGGCTGTCGGGCAATGATCTGGTGGTGGATGCGGCAGGCAAGCTTTCGGGCGGCACGGTGACCGCCCTGTCACACGAAACCGGCGCGGGCACGTTTCAACTGGCCGGATTTGCGTTGGCCGCCACCGACATTGCCGCCGCGGCCACCACGCGGCTGCGTCCCGATGACGAGGCCCTGCTGCGCAGCGCCCTGCGCGGCAATGACCTGATGATCCTGTCGGATCGCGGCGACCGGATCGCCGCCTCGGGCGGGCGGGATCTGGTGATCGGCAATGGCGGCAATGACCGCCTGTGGGGCGAAGCCGGGGCGGATGCGCTGATTGGCGGGCTGGGAGCGGATACGCTGAACGGCGGGCGCGGCGCGGATCTGCTGATCGGCAATGAACAGGATGACTGGCTGGTCGGCGGCGCGGGCAATGATACGCTGGATGGTGGCGTGGGGGCCGATGTGCTGTTCGGCGGCGCCGGGCGCGATACGTTCGAGTTCCGCACCGGCGACGGGCTGGCCGAGATCCGCGATTTTCAACTGGGTGTGGACAAGCTCAATTTCCACGTCGGGGCCGACTCGGTCCGCCAGATCACCCTGCGGGCCGAGGGCCATGATACACGCCTGATTGCAGGCGATGTGCAGGTGTTGCTGACAGGGATCACCCTGTCCAGCTTCAACGCCACCCGCCACATCACGCTGCGCGAAGAGATCTCAGTCGCGGCGCTGACCGATTTTCTGGACGACTGGACCTTCATGATCTGACCCGCCCCCATGAAAAAGCCCCCGCACAGCGGGGGCTTTGCTCCGATCCGGCGCGCCGTGGCTCAGGCCAGTTGTGCGGCGACATCATCCGGGATGTCGAAATTATGGGTGACGGTCTGCACATCGTCATCCTCTTCCAGCATGTCGATCAGCCGCATCAGCTTTTGCGCCGTTTCCAGATCCACCTCGGTGCGGGTCTGCGGTTTGAAGATCAGCTTGGATTCATCGGATTCGCCCAGCGCTTTTTCCAGCGCATCCGACACTTCCGACAGGGCCTCGACCGAACAATAGACCCAATGGCCCTCGTCATCCGATTCCACATCATCGGCACCGGCCTCCAGAGCGGCCATCATCACCGTATCGGCATCGCCCGCCGAAGCCGGATAGGAGATTTCGCCGACGCGATCAAAGCTGTGCGCGACCGAACCGCTTTGCCCCAGATTGCCGCCGCATTTGGTGAAATAGCTGCGCACATTGCTGGCGGTGCGGTTCAGGTTGTCGGTCATCGCTTCGACGATGATCGCAATGCCGTTCACGCCATAGCCTTCATAACGGATTTCGGTGTAATCCGCCGCATCGCCGCCCTGCGATTTCTTGATCGCGCGCTCGATCACGTCCTTTGGCATCGACACCGATTTGGCGGCCTTCACGGCCAGACGCAGGCGCGGGTTCTTGTCGGGGTCAGGATCGCCCATCTTGGCTGCGACGGTGATTTCCTTCGCCAGCTTCGAAAACATCTTGGAGCGCAGTTTGTCCTGCTTGCCCTTGCGATGCTGGATATTCGCCCATTTAGAATGGCCTGCCATGACCCAACTCCGGTCCGTGTTACGGTGATGGGCTCCTCTACACCACGCGCAAGGGGCGCGGCAACCCCTGAGCCCGCCGCCCCCGGTTTCTCAGGGGTAAAGCGGCCAGATCAGCGGAATGAGCGCCGAACACAGCAGCCAGGTGATGATGTTCATCGGCACGCCGATCCGGGTGAAATCGAGGAACTTGTAGCCACCCGGGCCATAGACCATCATATTGGTCTGATAGCCAATCGGGGTTGCAAAGGCCAGGGTCGCCGAAAACATCACCGCAACCACAAAGGGGCGCGGATCGACGCCAAGCTGATGCGCCAGCTGAATCGCAATCGGGGTATACAGCACCGCGACGGCATTGTTCGACAGGAACTCTGTCAGGATCAGCCCCAGCAGATAAATCGCCATGATCATCAGGAACGGCGGCAGCCCTTCCATCCAGGGTTTCACCTGCGTCACGATGATGGTCACCGCACCCGACCGATCCAGCCCCTCGCCCACCGCCAGCATGGCAAAGATCATCGCCAGCAAACGCCCGTCGACAAAGCTCAGCGCCTCGTCGCTGTCGATGCAGCGGGTGATCAGGATCAGTGTCACGGCGATGAAGCCCAGCACATAGATCGGGGCCACGTCGAACGAGGACAGCAGCACCACCAGAAACAGCGCTCCAAGCGCAATCGGCGCCTTGCCGCGGCGATAGGCGCGCTGTTTCGGATGGCTGACATCCACCATATCCATGTCATCAGCCAGCCGCTTGATATCGGCCGAGGCCCCTTCCAGCAGCAGCGTATCGCCCACCTGCACCACCAGTTCGTCCAACTGACGGCCGATGTTCTGGCTTTTGCGATGCGCGGCTAGCACATAGACGCCATAGCGCCGCCGCAGCCGCAATTCGCCCAAGGTGCGGCCGATCATGCGGCAGCCGGGCGTGATCAGGACTTCGACCGTTTCGGTTTCCACCGACGACAGTTTGTCGGCGATGCGCATATCGGTGCGGTTCTGCATCCCCAGCAATTCCGACATCTCGGTGCGCAGCACCACGCGGTCGCCCGCGGCCAGCACCGCCGACTGCAAGGCGCGGCGCAGCGATTCATCGCCGCGCAGCACGTCGATCACCCGCACCCCGTTGCGCTTGAACTGCTGCACCTCCAGCACCGGCACGCCGATCAGCACGGAATCTTCAGGAATGGCGACTTCGGTGAAATATTTCATGCGTTTGCGGTCGCCTAGCATCGACGCCATCGACTGCCGCTCGGGCAGAAGACGGTCCGCGAACAGCGCCAGATACAGCCCGCCCACCAGCGTCACCGCAATCCCGAGCGGGGCGATTTCAAACAGGCCGAAATGCTCCAACCCGGCATCATGCGCCGATCCGTCCACCAGCAGGTTGGTGGAGGTGCCGATCAACGAGATCATGCCGCCCAGCACCGTCATATGGCTGAGCGGGATCAGCAGTTTCGAAGGCGCCTTGCCGATCCGGGCGGCCATCTGGATCACCACGGGGATCATCACCGCCACCAGAGGCGTGTTGTTCATCACCGAAGAGGCCACGGCAACAAAGCCGAACAGCACCGCAATCGTGGTCTTGGGCCGGTTGCCGACATGCCGTTCGGCCAGCCCGATCATCATTTCCACCGATCCGGTGCGCACCAGACCACCCATCACCATGAACATCAGGGCGATGGTCCAGGGCGCATTGTTTGACAGAACTTTCAACGCCTCCTTCTCGGGCAGGATGCCCAGAAGGATCATCGTTGCCGCGCCGGCAATCGCGGTCACTTCAACAGGGAACGTCTCTTTCACGAACAGAACGAACATAACCAGCAGGATACCTATCGCGACCAGGGCCTGCGTTGATTGCGCCATTTCGATTCCGAGCATGGTCACTCCGCGTTCAAACTCGACAAAGCCAGTAGAGTATTATTCTCCGCAGCGCAAAGGTTTCATGCAAGATAATCTCTGAACGGCACCGCCGGGGGTCATCTGTTCTCCGCCCTGCGCCTTCACGGTCACACTGCCGCCTTGCGCGAATTGACCCGCGCGCCCGGAACAACCGTGCTGATGACCACCGGCCCGAAGGGCTGGGTCATGCGCAGGTGATGGCCCGCACCAGCCAGACGGCCAGCGCGCGCAGGCCTGTCACGGGCGCGCCTCTTCCAGCGTGCCCCCGACGCGGATCATCCGCACCCGCGTGGCCTTGCCGCTGCGGTCGTCGGTTTCAACATAGACACCAGACAGCGTGGCCGGGCCATTGGCCGGCTGAAACCGCTCTTTCGGCATCCCGGTGACAAAGCGGCGCATCGGCTCCAGCTTTTCCATGCCGATGACCGAATTGTAATCGCCGCACATGCCCGCATCGGTCAGATAGGCCGTGCCCCCGCCAAGGATCTGCGCATCGCCGGTGGGCACATGGGTATGGGTGCCCACGACAAGGCTGGCGCGGCCATCACACCAATGGCCCATCGCCATCTTCTCCGATGTCGCCTCGCAATGCACATCCACGATCACCGCCTGCGCCATGCCGCCCAGCGGATGCGCCTTCAGCACGGTATCAATCGCCGAGAACGGATCATCGAACGGGCGTTTCATGAACACCTGCCCCAGAACCTGCGCCACCAGCACCTTGCGGCCCCGCACATCCGAGAACAGCTTGGCGCCCTTGCCCGGTGCCATCTTGGCAAAGTTCAGCGGGCGCAGGATGCGGTTTTCCTGTTCGATGAAGGGCAGCATGTCCTTCTGATCGAAGGCATGATCACCCAGCGTCAGGCAATCGACGCCCGCCGCCAGCAGATTGCGCGCGTGTTCGGCGGTCAGCCCGGCCCCGGACGAGGCGTTTTCGCCATTCACCACCACAAAATCCAGCCCCCATTCGGTCCGCAGACCGGGAAGCCGCTCCACGATGGCCGCGCGCCCGGCACGCCCCATCACATCGCCTAGGAAAAGAAGTTTCATGCCCCATGGATAGGCAGCGCGCTTTGCCCCTGCAAGCAGAAAGCTTGCCCCGCCGCAGGGGCGGCACATGCACGGGTGGGCTGGTTCTTTGCCGCGCGGCGCTTATCTTGCAGGGCATGACCCAACTGACCGCCCCCCTGACCGATTGGTTCGATGCCCAAGGCTGGGCGCTGCATCCGCATCAAACCGCGATGCTGGATCGGGCGCAGGCGACCTCGACCCTGCTGATCGCCCCCACGGGCGGCGGCAAGACACTTGCCGGATTCCTGCCAACACTGGCCGAACTGGGGCCAAAACCGGGACCGGGCTTGCACACGCTCTACATTTCACCGCTCAAGGCGCTGTCCGCCGATATTCGCCGCAACCTGCGCCGCCCGGTCGAAGGGGCCGGGCTTGCCATCCGCATCGAGGACCGCAGCGGCGACACCACCTATACGCAGCGCCGCCGTCAGCGCGCCGATCCGCCGCATATCCTGCTCACCACGCCGGAAAGTCTGGCGCTGCTGCTGAGCTACGAGGACGCGCCGCGCATCTTCGCCGGGCTGCAACGGGTGATCGTGGACGAGATTCACGCGCTGGCCGAAAGCAAACGCGGCGATCAGCTCATGCTCGGCCTCGCGCGCCTTGCCACGCTTGCCCCCGACTTGCGCCGCGTCGGGCTGTCGGCCACCGTCGAGGATCCGCCCGCGCTCGCCCGGTTTCTCGGGGCCGGAACGCAGGTGTTGCAGGCCGATCCGGGGCCGGAGCCGGATATCGCCATGCTGCTGACCGAGACGGCACCGCCCTGGGCGGGCGGCGGCGGGCGTTATGCGATCCCGGCCATTCTCGAACAGGTCAAACACCACCGCACGACCCTGATCTTTCACAACACCCGCGCGCAGGCTGAGCTGTTTTTCCATGACCTCTGGCTGGCCAATACCGATGATCTGCCGATCGGCATCCATCATGGCAGCCTGTCGCGCGAGGCGCGGGAACGGGTGGAACAGGCGATGGCCGCAGGGCAGCTGCGCGCCGTGGTCTGCACCGGCAGCCTTGATCTGGGGATCGACTGGGGCGATGTCGATCTGGTGATTCAGGTCGGCGCGCCCAAGAACGTCAAACGGCTGGTGCAGCGGATCGGGCGGGCCAATCACCGCTACAACACGCCGTCAAAGGCGCTGCTGGTGCCCGCAAACCGCTGGGAGGTGGTGGAATGTCAGGCGGCGCTGGAGGCGGTGCGTGCCCGCGATCTGGATGGCGAGCCGCGCGGGCCGGGGCCACGCGATGTGCTGTGCCAGCATATCCTTGCAACCGCCTGCGCCGCGCCTTTTGATGCGGATGCGCTTTACGCCGAAGTCATCACCGCCGGGCCTTACACCCACCTGACCCGGCCCGAGTTCGACGCCTGCCTCGATTTCGCGGCGACCGGCGGCTATGCGTTGCGCGCCTATGACCGCTGGCAACGGCTGATGCTGCGGGGCGGGCGGTGGCAGTTGCGTGATCCGCGCAGCGCCGCCGTGATCCGGCAGAACCTTGGCACCATCATCGACACCGAAACCCTGAAGGTCCGGCTGAAGGGGCGCATGGGTGGCCTGCCGCTGGGCGAGGTGGAAGAGGCTTTCGCCGCCACCCTGACACAGGGCGACACCTTTCTGATCGGCGGGCAGGTGGTTCGGTATGAAGGATTGAACGAACTGACCGTGGAGGTCACCCGCCAGCCGGGGCGCGACCCCAAGGTGGCCGTGTTCAATGGCACAAAATTCGCCACCTCCACTCTGCTTGGAGACCGGATTCTTGCCATTCTGCAACAATCCGGCTGGCCGGAGCTGCCGCTTCACACCGCCCGCTGGCTGGGCCTGCAACGCGATGTGTCGCGCCTGCCCGAACCGGGCCGCCTGCTGTGCGAAAGCTTTCCCTATGAAGGGCGCGAACATCTCTGCGTCTATGGCTTTGCCGGGCGCAACGCGCAGCAGACGCTGGGCCTGCTGCTGACCAAACGGATGGAGGATCTGGGCCTTGGGCCGCTGGGGTTTGTGGCCACCGATTACGCCACGCTGATCTGGGGGCTGGATCCCGTGCTGGATGCGGCGCCGCTGTTCGACCCGGCAACGCTGCGCGACGGGCTGGAACATTGGCTGGGCGGCAATGCGGTGATGAAGCGCACCTTCCGCAGCAGCGCCATCATCGCCGGGCTGATCGAGCGGCAGCATCAGGGGCGGCGCAAATCCGGGCGGCAGGCGACGTTTTCGTCGGACATCCTCTATGACACGCTGCGCCGCTTTGACCCCGATCACCTGATGCTGGCAATCACCCGCGAAGAGGCGATGCGCGGTCTGGTCGATTTTGCCCGGATCGAGGAGATGCTTGCCCGCGTCGGCGGCCGGATTGACCTGCTGCGGTTACGCAGCGTCACACCTTTGGCCGCCCCGCTGTTTCTTGAGCCGGGCCGCATCCCCGTGCAGGGTGAAGGCCGTGACCGCCTTGCCGAGGCAGCCGCGGCCCGCCTGATGGCCGAGGCAGGCCTTGCCTGAACAGGAGCCGACCATGCCCGACGCCCGTATCCGCGACAGCTTTGCCCGGCAAAGCCTGATGGCCACATTCGGGGCCGAAATCACCGATATTGGCCCCGGACGGGTGGAAATTTCGGCCCCGATCCTGCCGCTGGCGCATCAGCAACACGGGGTAGGCCATGCCGGGCTGACCTTTGCGCTGGCCGATAGTGCGGCAGGCTATGCCGCGCTGACCCTGATGCCGGAGGGGCGCGAGGTGATGACGGCAGAGGCCAAGATCAACCTGCTGGCCCCGGCCAGGGGCGAGCGGCTGATTGCGCGGGGCGAAGTGGCCAAGGCGGGCCGCCGCCTGACCGTGACCCGCGCCGAGGTGTTTGCGCTGGATCAGGGCCGGGAAACCTGCATCGCGCTGCTGCAAGCGACGATGATCCCGGTGGATCCGGTTTGACCCACGCGCCCCTTGCCTGCGCGGGCGGGCTGCGGCAGAGACAGGCGATGACGGCTTACAGCTTTGCCTTTGCGGATGCGGATCTGCGCGCCCTGCCTTCAGGTGCGCTGCATTGGCCTGCGCAACAGATGCTGGTCGTATCGGATCTGCATTTCGGCAAATCGGCCCGACTGGCGCGGCGCGGCGGCGGGCTTTTGCCGCCCTATGAAACCCGCGCCACCTTGCAACGGCTGGAGGCGGATCTGACGCAGACACAGGCCGCGCAGGTGATCTGCCTTGGCGACAGTTTCGATGATCTGACCGCCGAGACCGAGCTGGATACGGCAGACCGCGCTACGCTGCTGCGCCTGATGGCCGGGCGGCACTGGATCTGGGTCGAGGGCAATCACGATCCCGGCCCGGCCCAACTGGGCGGCAGGCATCTAACCACGCATGTCGAGGCTGGAATCACCTTCCGCCACATCGCAGAGGCCGGGGCCAGTGCCGAGGTTTCGGGCCATTATCACCCGAAGGCGCGGTTGGCGGGGCAAAGCCGCCCCTGCTTTCTGCTGTCGCTGCCGGATCGGCTGATCCTGCCCGCCTATGGCAGTTACACCGGCGGTCTGGCCTGCGGTGCCCCGGCGCTGGATGCGCTGATGGGCCCAAAGGCGCTGGCCATTCTGACCGGGCAGACCGCCCGCGCCCTGCCCTATGCGGCGGCCTATAGCAGACCGCGCTCTTCCAGCTTGGCGCGATGAGATTTGCTGACTGGCAGGCGCATGTCCTGCGCCAGCGTCACCCAGACCTTGCCCTCCGCCTTGTCGACGCCAGTCACCGCCCACCACGCCACCCAATGCGAGCGGTGGATCTGGATGCCGCTTTCTTCGGTCGCCTCGGCCATGGCATCGGCAAACCGCATCAGGATGCTGCCCTGCCCCGCCGTGGTGGTCACATCGACATAGTGGTTGCGCACGGTCATCGCGATCAGGCGGCCCTGCAACGCGGGATCGAGCCGCGACACCACGCGCGGCAGCGGCGGGGCCGGCATCTCTGGCGGCGCGTCCTGCTCTGCCACTTCGGCAAAGGCGCGGCCCTCCAGCGGGTTGGGCATCAGACCCAGCGAATGACGGAACGCGCCGACGCACAGCGAGGTGGCAAAGATGAACAGCGCGATTTCGAAATGATCGGGGGCCAGC
This sequence comes from Gemmobacter fulvus, assembly GCF_018798885.1. Lineage (NCBI taxonomy): Bacteria > Pseudomonadati > Pseudomonadota > Alphaproteobacteria > Rhodobacterales > Paracoccaceae > Gemmobacter > Gemmobacter fulvus. The sequence goes on from NZ_CP076361.1 coordinate 1,172,706, forward strand.
GCCTTTTCCTGATCGAACATATGATCGGCCAGCGCATAAAGCGGCCATGTCAGGATCACGGCAGACAGCATCGCGGTCAGAAACGCGCCCCGGCGGAAATCCCGCAGCCCCAGCAGTTCATGCACGGCAGCCCGGCAGATTGTTCCGGCCAGAATGCCGAGGGCCATCAACACGCCCCAGAATACAAGCCGCTGCGGCAGATCCAAGCCGACATAGCTGCCGAACGGGCCCGCCAAAGCCACAACAACGGTCAACACGGCCCAAACGACATAGGGCACGGCACTGCGGAAATCCGCTTTCAGAACAGCAAAAAAGGCGTGCATCTGCCCCGGCACCATCAACACAATCTGTCTACCGGATAGCCGTAAAATTCCTTTGCTACAATGTATGTTAGACAGAAAGGCCGGGTCTGTTGCCAGCCCGGCCCGCCTGTGTCACGCCGTCAGGCCTGCCGGTTCCGGCAGACCATGCGCCCGGCAGCAGGCGGTCAGCGTATTCGCCAGCAGACAGGCGATGGTCATCGGCCCCACACCGCCCGGCACGGGGGTGATCGCCCCGGCCACGGCGGCGGCGCTGGCGAATTCCACATCGCCGACCAGCTTGGTCTTGCCATCGCGTTCGATGCGGTTGATGCCCACGTCGATCACCGTCGCCCCCGGCTTCACGTAATCGCCGGTCAGCATCTCGGGCCGGCCGACGGCCGCCACCAGAATATCGGCGCTGCGGCAGACGGCGGCCAGATCCTTGGTGCGGCTATGTGCGATGGTCACGGTGCAGCTGTCGCCCAGCAGCAGCTGCGCCATCGGTTTGCCGACGATGTTCGACCGCCCGACCACAACCGCATTCATTCCGGCCAGCTTACCATGATGATCGCGCAGCATCATCAGGCAGCCCAGCGGCGTGCAGGGCACCATCGACTTCTGCCCGGTGCCCAGCAGACCCACATTGGAGATATGGAACCCGTCCACATCCTTGGCCGGATCAATCGAGTTGATCACGAGTTCCGAGTTCAGATGCCCGGGCAGCGGCAATTGCACCAGAATCCCGTGGATCGAGGGATCGGCGTTCAGCCGGGCAATCAGCGCCAGCAGATCCGCCTCGGACGTATCGGCCTCCAGCTTGTGTTCGATGGACTTCATGCCCACCTCGACCGTCTGCTTGCCCTTGGACGACACATAGACCTGGCTTGCCGGATCTTCGCCCACCAGCACCACGGCCAGACCGGGTTGCAGCCCGTGTTCTTCCTTCAGCCGTGCCACATGCGCCGCTACTTCGCCGCGCACCTTGGCCGCAAAGGCCTTGCCGTCAATGATTGCCGCCGTCATCGCCATACTCCCTCAAGCTTCCACCGCAAACGCGGTCGCGTAATGTTCCATCTGCATCCGGGTTGCCAGCACGGCATTCTTCATCAGCGTGGCCACCGTCACCGGCCCGACGCCGCCGGGCACCGGGGTGATCCAACCCGCCACGCGGGCACAACTGTCGAAATCGGCATCGCCCACCGTGCGGCCATCCACCCGGTTGATGCCGATGTCGATCAGCGCCGCCCCCGGTTTCAGCATCTCGCCCGTCACCAGCCCGGGCTTGCCGACCGCCACGAACACCGCATCGGCGGCGCGGCTATGCACTGCCACCTGCCGCGTCATGTGGTGGCACACTGTGACAGTGGCCCCCAGCCCCATCATCAGAAAGGCGATGGGTTTGCCGACGATTTCGGAATGGCCGATCACGCAGACATCCAGCCCTTCGATGTTCAGCGGCAGGGTTTTCAGGATCTCCACCGCCGCAACGGCGGTGCAGGGGCCAAGCGCCAGATCGTTATAGACGATATTTCCGATGCTCGACGGGTGCATGCCCTCGACATCCTTCAACGGATGCACCGCCTTTTGCAGTGTCTTTACCGGGATATGCGCGGGTAAGGGGCGCTGGATGATGATACCATTCACGCGCGGATCGGCGTTCAGGCCGATCATCACGCCGGTCAACTGTTCCAGACTGATCGTTGCGGGATAGTTGCGCGCCTCGAAGGCCACACCGGCGGCCTCGGCCTGCCGTTGCTGGTTGCGCACATACAGCTCTGCGGCGGCCACGTCCCCGACCGAGATCGACACAAGACGCGGGGTCCAGCCCTTCGCGGCAAGCTCTGCCGCATCGCTGCGAACCTCTGCGACCATGCGCGCCGCAATGGCGCGCCCGTCAATCCATGTTGCCGTCATGCCATGACCCTTTCCGGGGTCAGGCCCCCAGCACCTTTTCTTCGCGGGCAATCGACCAGTCGATCATCAGCCGCCAGATCGCTTCGACCAGCGCAGGGTCCAGACCTTCGATTTCGGCCCGGGCGCGCACATTGTCCACGACCTCTTCCACACGATCCGCAATCCGGGCCGGAAGCCCCTCTGCGGGTTTGAGTTCGGCGGCCCGGTCGATGTAACCCGCCCGCCGTTTCAGCATCGCCACGATCTGACCATCCAGCGCGTCGATCTCGACACGGAGTTCGGTCATGTTCTGGCATTCTGCCGGAGCTTTCATCACGCTCTCCTTCACTTCCTGCCCGCGAGGTAAATCTTCGCGGGCAGGAGCGCAAGGTGACGTGCTGTCGCCGGGATCAGAACAGCCCTTCGACAAAGCCTTCGTCATTCAGCCGGATCACTTCGGCAGAAGGCACCTTGGGCAGGCCCGGCATGGTCATGATTTCACCGCAGATGACCACGATGAAGCCCGCCCCTGCCGACAGGCGCACTTCGCGCACCGGCACCGAATGGCCCGTGGGCGCGCCACGCACGTTCGGATCGGTGGTGAAGCTGTATTGGGTTTTCGCCATGCAGATCGGCAGATGGCCATAACCAGCGGCTTCCCAGGATTTCAGCTGATCGCGGATCGACTTGTCGGCCAGAACCTCGTCAGCGTGATAGATGCGCTTGGCGATGGTTTCGACCTTCTGGAACAGCGGCATGTCATCCGGGTAGATCGGCGAGAAGTTGGCAGCGCCGCTTTCGGCCAGCGCGACAACCTTTTTCGCCAGATCCTCGATGCCTTCCGAGCCTTTCGCCCAGTGCTTGCACAGGATCGCCTCGGCGCCCTGTTCTGCCACATAGGCTTTCACGGCTTCGACTTCGGCATCGGTGTCGCTGAAGAAGTGGTTGATCGCCACAACCACCGGCACGCCGAAGGATTTGACGTTGGCAATGTGACGGCCAAGGTTCGGGCAGCCTTTCTTGACGGCCTCGACATTCTCGGCCCCCAGATCGGCTTTGGCGACGCCGCCGTTCATCTTCATCGCGCGCACAGTGGCCACGATGACTGCAGCCGAAGGCTTCAGGCCCGCCTTGCGGCACTTGATGTCGAAGAACTTCTCGGCCCCGAGGTCAGCGCCGAAACCGGCTTCGGTCACAACATATTCGCCCAGTTTCAGCGCGGTCTTGGTGGCGATGACCGAGTTGCAGCCATGCGCGATATTGGCAAACGGGCCACCATGCACGAAGGCCGGGTTGTTTTCCAGCGTCTGCACCAGGTTCGGCTGCATCGCGTCTTTCAGCAGCACGGTCATGGCACCATCGGCCTTGATGTCGCGGCAATAGATCGGGGTCTTTTCGCGGGTATAGGCCACCACGATGTCGCCCAGACGTTTTTGCAGGTCTTCCAGATCGTTCGACAGGCAGAGGATCGCCATGACTTCGGAGGCCACGGTGATGTCAAAGCCGGTCTGACGGGGGAAGCCGTTGGACACGCCGCCAAGGTTGACCACGATGTCGCGCAGCGCGCGGTCGTTCATATCCATCACCCGGCGCCACACGATGCGGCGCTGGTCGATCTGCAGGCTGTTGCCCCAGTAGATATGGTTGTCGATCATCGCGGACAGCAGGTTATGCGCCGAGGTGATCGCGTGGAAGTCGCCGGTGAAGTGAAGGTTCATCTCTTCCATCGGCACGACCTGAGCCATGCCGCCACCCGCAGCGCCGCCCTTCATGCCGAAATTCGGCCCTAGGCTGGCTTCGCGGATACAGATCACGGCCTTTTTGCCGATGCGGTTCAGGCCATCGCCCAGACCGACGGTGGTCGTGGTCTTGCCTTCGCCCGCCGGGGTCGGGTTGATCGCGGTCACGAGGATCAGTTTGCCATTCGGACGGTCGGCCAGCGATTTGATGAAGTCCTGGCTGACCTTGGCCTTGTCATGGCCATAGGGCAGCAGATGTTCCGACGGGATACCGAGCTTTGCGCCGATCTCCATGATCGGCTTCTTCTTGGCTTCGCGTGCAATTTCGATATCGGTCTTGAAGGCCATGCGTATCTCCCTGGGGGTGTGACTGCCCAATCTCTTGGTTGACCTCACGATACCGACACGCAGAGCCCACCACAGGACCGATTCCGACCTAAGCCCACGCAAAATCGCCAGTTCCGGTTTCCGATCGGAAAGTTTGGAATGGCACGGCGAAATATTTCCATAAACAGAACATACATTCCATTTTGAGGAATCAGCCACCAGACCGAAGCGCACAGCCGCGAATCTGTGGGCGGCGCGGCCCGGCCTGCCGAATGATACCGCGACCCGTAATCAGACCGGCAGGGTCAGGGTGAAAAACACCCGCCGAAACGGCATCAGCACCGCCCCATCGGCTTCGGCCGGATAGGCATGGGCCAAGGCTTCGTCATAGGCCGCGCGGAAATGGTCGGCCTCCTCGGCGGTCAGCTGTGCCAGAAACGGGCGCATCGCCGTGCTTTCGGTAAAGCGGCGCACCGGATGCGCGCCATCCGCCGGATCGAGCCGGTGCATGTAATCAGTTTGCCACGCCTCGACCGTGCCCAGCGGGGCCAGCAGCCGCCAATAGGTTTGTGCAGGCCAGACCGGCGGCTCGTAGCCGGAAAAATCAAAGCGGTCGGGGAACAGCGCCGCTGCAATATCGCGCATGAAGCGGTGCGACGGGGCAAGCGACTGGCGCGGCATCTGCACCGCCAGAATACCACCGGGGGCCAAAAGCCCGGCCAGATGCAGCATCAGCTGCGCGTGATCGGGCAGCCATTGCAGCACGGCATTGGAAAAGATCAGCGCGGGCCGCGTGTCGGGCTGCCATTGGGCGATGTCCGCCTCGGCGGTCGCATCGTAACCACGCGCCTGCGCCAGCATGGCGGGCGAGGCATCGACCCCGACCAGCCGCCGCTTGGGAAAGCGCGCCCGCAGCGCCGCCGCCATCGCACCATCGCCACAGCCCAGATCAATGATGTCGCCCGCAGGCGGCGTTCCGGTCTGCATCAGCAGATCCAGCGCAGGCCGCAAACGCAAACCCCGGAACCTTGAATAGGCCCCGGGGTTCCAATCTGTGAGGCTGGCAGTCACCCGTCAGGCCAGAGGTTCGGGTTCAAGCCCGGCATCCGGCTTGGCCGATTTCGGCTTGGTCTTGGGAATGGCGATCACCGAAGCGGCAGAACCACCATCGTTGGAGCCGCCCGCATCATCATCGCTGCCCAGAACCTCGCCCGCCACAACCTTGCGGATTTCATCGCCGGTCAGAGTTTCGTATTCCAGCAGACCCTTGGCGAGCCGTTCAAACTCTTCCGACTTTTCGGTCAGCACCCGGTAGGCGGTTTCATAGCCTTCGTCGATCAGGCGCTTCACTTCCGCCTCGATCAGTTTCTTGGTTTCCGCCGAAACCGAGAAGCCGCCCGTATTGCCCTGATAGCCTTCATGCGCTTCGGCATAGTCGATATTGCCGATCACATCCGACATGCCCCACCGCATAACCATCGCGCGTGCCAGGCTGCTGGCCTGCTGAATATCGCCGGCCGGGCCAGAGGACACACCCTCTTCGCCGTATTTGATGATTTCGGCGGCCTTGCCTGCCATCGTCATCGCGATCTTCTGCTTGCCTTCATCCTTGTGCATGTTCAGCCGGTCCATCTCCGGCAGGCTGACCACCATGCCAAGGGCACCGCCGCGCGGGATGATCGTGGCTTTGTAGACCGGATCACATTTCGGCATGTTCATGCCGACAATCGCATGGCCTGCCTCGTGATAGGCAGTCTTTTCCTTCTGATCGGCGGTCAGCACCATCGAGCGGCGCTCTGCCCCCATCATCACCTTGTCCTTGGCCTGCTCGAAATCATCCATGGTCACAAAGCGGCGGCCGACACGGGCGGCCATCAGGGCGGCCTCGTTCACGAGGTTGGCAAGGTCGGCACCCGAGAAGCCGGGGCAACCACGGGCTATGATGCGCAGATCGACATCGGGGCCGACCGGCACCTTGCGGGCGTGAACGGTCAGGATCTTTTCGCGACCCTTGATGTCGGGGTTCGGCACATGGATCTGGCGGTCAAAACGGCCCGGGCGCAGCAGCGCCGGGTCCAGCACGTCCTTGCGGTTGGTGGCGGCGACGATGATCACGCCCTCATTCGCCTCGAACCCGTCCATTTCGACCAGAAGCTGGTTCAGCGTCTGTTCGCGTTCGTCATTGCCACCGCCGATGCCCACACCCCGGGCGCGGCCCACGGCGTCGATCTCGTCGATGAACACGATACAGGGCGCGTTTTTCTTGGCCTGTTCGAACATGTCACGCACACGGGATGCGCCGACGCCCACGAACATCTCCACGAAGTCAGAGCCGGAGATGGTGAAGAAGGGCACGCCCGCCTCGCCCGCAATCGCACGCGCCAGCAGGGTTTTCCCCGTGCCGGGCGGGCCGACCAGCAGCGCGCCTTTCGGGATCTTGCCGCCAAGCCGCGAGAATTTCTGCGGGTTGCGCAGGAATTCAACGATCTCTTCCAGCTCTTCCTTGGCCTCGTCGATGCCTGCCACGTCATCAAAGGTCACACGGCCATGCTTTTCCGTCAGCAGCTTGGCCCGGCTTTTGCCAAAGCCCATCGCGCCGCCGCGTCCGCCGCCCTGCATCCGGTTCATGAAGAAGATCCAGATGCCGATCAGCACGAGGAACGGCAGCCAGAGCGATATCAGCGACAGGAAGCCCGATTGCTCCTGCGCCTCGGCCCGCACTTCGACGCCTTTGGAAATCAGCCGGTCGGTGATGTTTTCATCCTGCGGCTTGATCGTGGCATAGGTATTGCCATCTTTCCCCCGCACCAGAACGCGTTCGCCATCCAGCGTGACGCTGGACACCTGTCCTTCATCCACCCGGGCAATAAACTCCGAATACGACAGGTTGCGCGAGGCGCTGGTCGTCTGCCCCCCACTGAACATATTGAACAGCGCGAGGATCAGCAGAAACAGAACGACCCAGAATGCGATATTTCGTGCATTACCCACGAAGGAACTCCTTGGAAGCAGGCGCGCAGAGGCAGGCCGCGCGCGGCGTTGCTTCTAAAATAGACATAAGTCGGGTGGGTTCAATGCGATAAGATGAACATTCCGAAACTCGGGCCGAGTTTGGCCTGCCAATCGTCGGATTTTTGCGCCAGCGGGGCGGCGACAAGGCGGTCGCCGTGCCAGATCGCCGGGCTGACCAGCAGCGCGTCGCGGTTGTGGCCGGTGCTGCGCCAGTCCTTGCACAGGCGCAGGCCCGCCGCGCCAAGGGCGGCCACCGTCAAACCCGAATGATGCGGGCCTGTCATCTGCCAGCGATGATCCCAGAGTGCGTCCGTCGCCATTGCCCCCATGACGGCGCGGGGTTCGCGGCTGATCTGCAGGCGGTCTGCGGCAAAACGGAAGCGCACGCCGCCCAGCATCGCCGCCTGTTTCTGAGCCAGATTGTCCCCCAACCGACCAAGCTGGCTTTCGCGCGGCGCATAGTCGGCCCCTGCCATCCAACGGATCGCGGCACTCAGCAGCCGCCGCCGCAGATCGGGCGGCAAATCGTCAAAGATCTGCACCGGCATCAGCAGCGCCCCTGCGGCCTCTGTCACATGCGCGGCCACCACATCGGACAAAGTCCGGGTCAGGGCCGCGCGCGCCTGAGACAGATTCGCAATCGTGCCTGCCAGCGTCTTGACACTGATGCCCAACCGGGCCAAAGCGGCCAGCGCCTGCCGTGCCTTGATACGGGTAAAGCGGTCATTGTCGTTGCTCGGGTCGTCAATCCACGCGACGCCGTTGCGGCGTAGATAGTCGCGCAGGTCCGCCCGGCCCTGCCCCAGCAAGGGACGCTGCCACAGAATCCCTTGCGCTTGCCACTGCGGGCGCATCCCCGACAGCCCGTCCAGCCCGGCCACCCGGCCCAGATTCATCAAAAAGCTTTCGGCCTGATCATCCGCCGTATGGCCCAGCAGCACCCGGCCAATTCCCCGGCCTCTGGCCCAATCGGAGATCAGCGCAAACCGGGCGCGGCGGGCCTGATCCATCAGATTGCCGGTTGCCGTGCGGTCCTGCCACAGCAGCGTTGCATGGGGAAGGCCCTGCGCGGCACAGAGTGCCGCGACCTGTGCCGCCTCCGCGGCACTTTCGGGCCGCAATCCGTGATCGACAGTGACAGCTTCAACGGCGAAGCCCAGCCCCGGCGCGACCCGCAGCGCCAGATGCAGCAGGGCCGTCGAATCACCACCGCCCGAAACGGCAATGCCGATCCGGGCGGATGTGTCGCGCAACAGCGCTGTTCTGATCGTTTGCAGCAGGCCCGCGTCCGCCTCTGCGCCCAAAGGCCGCTGCGTCACGCCGGGCCGCTCATTGGCAGGCCAGACCCGCCATCGCGGCGCCCGCCTCGGTTGCGGCGGCCGAACCGGGGAAGCGCACGCCCACCTCGGCTAGGGTCACGCAGGCCTCGGGCACCTGACCCAGATCGGCCAGCGACTGCCCCAGCTTGACCAGCGCCTGCCCCGCCATAGGCCCATCCGGCTTGCCGGAAAACGCCTCAAGGTAAGAGCGTGCGGCATTGGCCGCATCGCCTGCCTGTTTCAGCGCATCCCCCCGCAGGATCTGCGCCTCGGCCATCAGGGGGCTGCCCGGGTAGGCCGCGGCAAAGGCCGCAAGCTGGTCCGCGGCGGCACGAAAGTCACCTTGACCGAGCACCCCCTTGGCCCGGTCAAACTGCTCCTGTTCGCCGATGGCAAGCTCGGCTCCCCCAGGGGCTGGGGCGGTTTCAACGGGGCGGGGCGGTGTTGCAGCCGCAGCCTCGCCCCCCAGCGGGGTTGTCGGCGGCAGCGACCCGATATCGCCGCCTTCCAGTTCCACCACCCGGAACTCCAGATCGCCGATCCGGTTGGTGCCATCACTGACCACCCGGTTCAGGCGCAGTTCCACCTCTTCGTTCTTGGCGGTCAGGCGCACCAGCGCGGCTTCGATGGCATCCAGCCGTTGCAGCGCCGATCCGCCCGCCGCGCCGGACTGCACAGCGCCCGTGGTGACAAGCTCTTGCTTCAACGCCGAAAATTCGGCGTTGAGCGCGGCGATTTCAGATTTGATATCCGCCAGCGTCTGCGCCCGGTCCTGACCAAAGGCCAGTCCGGGCAGCAGGATCAATGCCAGCGCAACGGCGCGCAAGCCCATCAAGATCAGGCCCCCGCGCCCATCGACAGCACCGTCACCGAACGACGGTTCTTCGAGAAGCACGCCTCGGACGAGCACACCTCGATCGGGCGTTCTTTGCCGTAGGACACAGTGCGCATGCGGCCTGCCGAAATCCCCTGCGAGATCAGATAGTTCTGCACAGCCGAGGCACGACGCGCGCCAAGTGCGAGGTTGTATTCACGGGTGCCCTGCTCGTCGGCATGGCCTTCGACGATGATGGCGTAATCGGCGTTCTGTTGCAGCCACTGGGCCTGACGGCTCAGGATGCCGCGCGCTTCGTCCGACAGGCTGGACTGGTCGATGGCAAAGAACACGCGGTCGCCCAGCGTCTGCTGGAAATAGGCGACCGAGGTCGGATCGTTCGGGCCGCCAAGGCCGCCCGCGCCGATGCCACCGGCACCGCCTGCGCCGCCCGCACCACCGGCACCCGCACCGCCTGCGCCGTAACGGTCCGGGTTATTACAGGCCGCGAGGCCGAGTACTGCCACCAGAAGCAGCGCCTTGGAAACATACGCCATGGGAAATTCCTTCTTCATCCTGGCTCGATTGACCAGAGTCTAACAGGTTTGCGCCGCCGAGGGAATCGACGGCGCCGTGATCTTTGTTACGGCAGCAAAGGCGACCATGCCGGGTCGGATGCGGCGGTATCGGTGCTGATCTGACGCAGCACCCGGCCCGTCGTATCCACCGTATAGAGCACCGGATTGCCTTCGCCGGGCGGTTGGCGGGTGAACATGATCACCCGGCCATTCGGCGCCCAGGTCGGGCCTTCATCCAGATAAGACGAGGTGAGCAGCTTTTCTTCGGTGCCATCGGCCAGCATCACCCCGATGTGGAAGCGCCCGGCATTCTGCTTGGTGAAAGCGATATAGTCACCGCGCGGCGACCAGACCGGCGTGCCATAGCGCCCCGCCCCCCCCGAGATCCGCCGCGGCTCGCCGCCGCCCGCGCTCATCACATAGAGTTGCTGGCCGCCCGAACGGTCGCTTTCAAACACGATCTGACTGCCATCCGGGCTGAAGGACGGCGCGGTTTCGATGGCGGGCGAATTGGTCAGCTGGCTGAGCGCACCGGACGAGATGTTCAGCGAATAGATATCGGTATTGCCGCCCTGTTCCAGACTGAACACCACCGTGCCGCCATCCGGCGAAAAGCGCGGTGCAAACGTCATGGTGCCCGGCTGTTCGCCAAGGCTGCGCACCGACAGGCTGCTCACATCCATGATGTAGATTTGCGGGAAACCCGACGAGTACGAGGTGAACAGGATCCGGTCGCCCGAGGGCGAAAAGCGCGGGGCCAGCACGATGGACGAGCTGTCGGTCAGATACGAGGTGTTCGCCCCATCATAATCCATCACCGCCAGCCGCTTCTGCCGCTGGTTCTTCGGGCCGCTTTCGGCCACGAACACGATGCGGCTGTCGAAATAGCCGGTCTCGCCGGTGATGCGGCTATAGACGGCATCGGCCACCTTATGCGCCATCCGGCGCCAGCTGTCGGTGGTGCCAACGAATTGCAGGCCTTCGCCCAGCTCGCCATTGGCAAACACGTCATGCAGGCGGAATTTCACCACGATCTGCCCACCCGAGGCCTGCACCGCGCCGGTGATCAGCGCCTGCGCATTGATCGCCTGCCAGTCGGCATAGGACACTGGCGCGCCGAACGAAGTGATGCGCTGGATGTGCGCGCTGTCGGGGATCTGTTCAAACAGCCCGGTGCTGATCAGATCAGCCGCCACCACTGCCGAAATATTCGCCGCCAGTTCACCCGCGCCGCCTTCATCCGCGAAGTTCGGCAGCGCAAAGGGCATCGGCTCGATCACCGGCTGGCCCAGCACGATGCGCAGCGGTTCGGCCTGTGCCATTTGCGGCGACACAAGCCCCCCCGTCAGAGTGGCCACCGCAAGCGCGGCAGAGAGAAGGTAGCGGAGACAGCTCATCTGGCCCTCATTCCTGTTCTGATCGGCTGGGGTCGCACCACAGCCTGCACGTTCATACCATAAGGGGAGTGACAGTCTGCCCTTCCCCGCGTTCACTCCGGGCGCACCCGGTCTATTTCGTTCGCCCGCTGTTGCCGAAGGACATCTCAAGCTCTCGCCAGGTCGCATATTTGTCGAGCGGCACCGGCAAGCCGGTCTTGCCACACACCAGCAATGCGCGGTGGGCGGCGTCATAGGCCTGCGCCACCGCCTCGTCATCACCGCTCCTGCTTTTGATCAGCGCAATGCTGTCCTCGATCACCGTGCCATCGGGCCGCAGCCACACGGCGACCACAATATCGGCCTCCAGCGCCGCACGGCTCAGCTTGGCCGTGTTCCAGCACCGTTCCACGCCCTGCCGCAAGGCCTTGATCTCCGCCCGCGTCAAGGGATCGAACGGCGGGCTGGTCTGCGCGACCAGCGGGACCGGCAGCAACAGGGCAAGCGCCAGAGCAGGCATCACAAAAGACACACTCACAACCCCACCCCGCGTGAATCGAACACCAGTTCCAGCTCTTTCCAGGTCTCGTATTTCTCCGGCGGCAGCGGGAAGCCTTGGCTGCCGCAGCGCAGGATCGCGCGCCGTGCGGCCTCATAGGACTGCCGTGCCGCAGCATCCGACCCACCGCTGGAGCTGACCATGCGGATCGAGGTGGAGACCGGCTTGCCATCCTGCCCGACCGACACGCCGACGACCACGGTGGTCCGGCTCGCTTCGGTCGACAGGGTTGCCACGTTCCAGCACCGCTCCACCGCCACGCGCATCGCGTCGATCTCGCCCGCCGACATCGGCGGACCATTGGCGGCGATAGAGCCGCCCTGCGCCGCCGGGGCTTCCGCCGCCGACTCTGACGGGGCGGCAGCGGCCAGTTCTGCGGCCAGCGCCTCGGCCACGGCATCATTCGTCGCCTGCGTATCCACCTGCGGTGCGGGCGTCTCTTCGACGGCTTCGCTGCTGGCCGATTGCGTCTCGGACGGCTGCTCCACCGGGGTTTCCGCGCGGCGCGGCCGCGATTGTGGCCGACGGCTGGATGTCGGGGCCAAAGCCGGGGCCTGTTCCGTCTCGGTCGCTTCGGTCACGATTTCGGTCGTCGCCTCTTCCGGGGCGGCGGCTTCCTGCTCTTCCTCGACCACCGGGGCCTCGGGGGCGGCCTCTTCGCTGACGGCCTGCTGCACCTCTTCGGCCACTGGCACATCCTCGGGCGGGGCTTCCTGCGGCACCGGGGCCACACGCGGCGACGGGCGCGGACGCGGCACGATCGAGCTTTGCGGCACCGGGATCGGCTGTTCGATCTCGGCCAGCGGGGCCACCGGCTCGGGCGCTTCCAGGGGTTGCGGCACGGCTTCTTCCGGCAGGGTCTCGGGCAGCGGTTCTGCCTCGGCCTCGGGCGCCGGTTCCGGCGGCGGCGCAGGTTCTTCCGGCGCTTCGGTCTGTTCCGGCTCCGGCGGCGGCTCCACAGCGGCCTCTGTCGGGCTGTCGGTCTGTTCGGGCGCAGGCGGGGCGGTAGGAGAAGCTGCCACCAGCGCATCAAATTCCGCCGAGGACATCAGCGACACTTCGGTCACCGCCATCTCAGGCGGCTCCGGCGGGCTGAACAGGATGTCGCCCAAAAGCACCCAAAGGATCAGGCTCACATGCCCGACGCCAGAGATGATGTTCGCCTTATCCATCGCGCGAGGCCTTAGCCGCCGTCATTGGCGGGGGCGGCAGCGCCACCCACAGCGCCACCCACAGCACCACCCATCAGCGGCCCGTTCGCATCGGTCACCAGACCGATATTGCGGAAATTCCCGGCATTCAGCGCGCCCATCACCTGCGCCACCCGCTCATAGGGGATCGCCCCATCCGCGCGCAAAAACACCTTGTCCGAGGTGCGCTCGGCAGAGATTGCCATCAGCTTGGGGATCAGCTCTTCGTCTGACACTTCGGTCGACATGATGAACAGGGTGCCATCGGCGGCAATGGTCACGGCCAGCGGCTCTTCCTGTTCGGTCGGCAGGCTTGCCGCAGCGGTTTCCGGCAATTCCACCGGAACCCCCACCGTCAGCATCGGCGCGGCCACCATGAAGATGATCAAAAGCACCAACATCACGTCCACGAAGGGCGTGATGTTGATTTCCGACATCGAGGCCGACGACCCGCGCCGCCGTCCACGCCGACCGCCGCCACCCGATTTCTTGGCTACCCCCGCCCCCATGGCTCAGGCGTCCAGCTGGCGCGACAGGATGGTGGCGAATTCATCGGCAAAGGCCTCATAGCCGCCCAGGATCCGCTCGCTGTCCGCATTCAGCTTGTTGTAGAACACCACTGCCGGGATGGCGGCGACAAGCCCGATGCCGGTCGCCATCAGCGCCTCGGCGATGCCGGGTGCCACAGTGGCCAGATCGGTGTTTTTGGTCGCGGCAATCTCGGTGAAGGCGTGCATGATACCATACACCGTGCCGAACAGCCCGATGAACGGCGCGGTAGAGCCGACGGTGGCCAGAAAGCTCAGCCCGCTGTTCAGCGTCTCGCTCTCGCGGGCAATCGCCACATCCATCGCCCGGTCGATGCGCGATTGCGCCCCGGCGATCAGCCCACCATCCTGCCGGTGGCTGCGCCGCCATTCCAGCATCCCGGCAGCAAAGATCTTTTCGCTCTGCCCGTCCGGCTGCGGCCCGATCTTTTCAAACAGCTCGTCCAGCGGCTCGCCCGACCAGAAAGACCGGTCGAACACCTCGGCCTCCTGCCGCGCGGCGCGAAACAGCAGATGTTTGCGGATGATGATGGCCCAAGACCAGAAAGACATGATCAAAAGTCCGATCATGACGAATTTCACAGTGATCGTTGCGCGTGCGAAAAGGGCGAGCAGGGAGAAATCAATCTCCTGCGCCATCGCAAGGGTTTCCGTTTCCATTACGCCTGCTCTTTTATACCGGGCCGTGTCTCCGGCCGTTCTTACACCTGATTCTATCCTGATTTTAAGGGGATTGCCAACACATCCTTGTCAGAATGCGCAATGGCGCCCATGCGCCCGGCGCAGATCGCCCTCAGATCCCGGCGGCCTCCAGCAGGGCGCGGATGTCGGCAGGCAATCGCACCGCCCGGCCTGTGCCGCTTAGACAGACCAGTGTCACCTTCGCCGCAAACAGGCAGATGTCGCCCCGCAGCACGTTCTGTCCCAACTCGATCCGGCTGCCGCCCAAAGCGATCAGCCGCGTCTCGACCGACAGAACATCATCAAATACCGCCGGACGCAGATAATCCGCCTCGACGCGCCGCACGGCAAAGACAATGCCCGCCTCCTGCCGCAGCCGCACCTGATCCACGCCGAGACTGCGCACCCATTCGCTGCGGCCCCGCTCGATGAACTTCAGATAATTGGCGTAATAGACGATGCCCGCAAGATCGGTATCCTCGTAATAGACCCGCAGCTTAAACCGATGCATCGCCGCCTCCGCCCTGCCCGATCCGCGCCGCAAGACGCAGGGCGTGGCTGGGATCACGCGCCACGGCGGGCATCATCCGGTCATAAGAGGCGCGGATCACCGCGCCGATCTCGGGCCGCAGGATGACAGTCTCACCGGCCAGTGCCAGCGGTGAGTGCTCCCGAAACGCCCGGTCAGACCAGAGGCAAATCACCTGCGCCGCCTGATTGAGCGCCAGCGCATCCGCGGGCATGCCACTCAGATCCTCATCCATCCGCACAAACACAAAGGCCGCCTTGATGCGGCCCTCCGCATCAAAGCGGAAACTGCGATATTGATTGGCGCCTGCCTGCGTGAGGCGTTCGCACAGCGGCCCCAGATCGGGGATCATGCGCGCAAGGTTCGGAACCTCCGGCAATTCCGCCCAGTCGCGCAGGAAAAACACCATGAGATTGGCCCCGAGCTCGGGATCCGTCTCGGCCATCTGATGCCCGGCCAGAGCCACAATCGCCTCGATGGCCCCTTTGACGACCGCCAGCGTGGCATCCTCCACCCCGAACACCACCGGCGCAATCGGTCGCCCCCAGCGCGCAAACAGATAGTCGCCGGTGCTGCGCGTGAACAGCGCTTCGATGTCCAATGGGGTCATGGTGCTCTCCTGTGCGAAAATCAGCCGAGCGGAGCCATAAGGACTTTTCCTCGCCGCCTCAACAGCGGGCAACACCAGCGCGACATTTCACACCACAGAGCCTTTGGCCGGGGCATCGAGCCCCGGACAAAGGCATTGCCATGGTCGGCGTTGCCCGCCCGCGCCTGCCCAGCCTGAGGTCTGGTGACCACGTGCTGTGAGTATTTTTGCAAAGTGCAAATACATAAGGGATTTCTTACCCCTCTGCCGCAACACTGTGCTTGCGGTACAGGGAGGAGTCCCGATGACCGTCAAACTGCAAGTCGCCCCGGTCGCGTGTGAAGCTCTCACATGGGTTGGACCGACCCCGTGGGCCGGGGCGCATCCTTGTATATTTGCACTTTGCAAAAATACTCATCTTCCTCCACCGCCATGAGCACGCAGGGCAGATGTACCGCCGGTGCCGCATTCCATGGCAATGCCGGTCGAGGGGCCTCAATGGGCCCGAGAGCGGCACCACCGTTCAGTTGTCGAACAAACCGCTTTGCGCTGCGCTGCGGGGTTGCTCCAGCCCGATATGGCGCCAAGCTTTTGCCGCTAGCATCCGGCCGCGCGGTGTGCGCTGGATCAGGCCCTGTTGCAGCAGATAGGGCTCGATCACTTCTTCGATCGCATCGCGGCTTTCCGACAGCGCGGCGGCGATGGTTTCAACCCCGACCGGCCCGCCGCCGTAATTCTCGGCCAAAAGCAGCATGTACCGCCGGTCGGCACCATCGAGCCCGAGGTGATCCACGCCCATGCGGGTCAGGGCGTGATCGGCAATGGCGCGGGTCAGTCGGCCCGTGCCTTCGACTGTCACAAAATCCACCACGCGCCGCAGCAGGCGCCCGGCGATGCGCGGTGTGCCGCGCGCGCGGCGGGCGATTTCGCGGGTGCCTTCGGCGTCGGCCTCTATGCCCAGCAAGCGCGCGCCACGGGTGACGATCAGGTCCAGTTCATCCTCGGTGTAGAATTGCAGGCGGGTCGGGATACCGAAGCGGTCGCGCAGCGGCGTGGTCAGCAGGCCAAGCCGGGTGGTGGCCCCGACCAGCGTGAAAGGTTGCAGCTCGATGCGCACCGTGCGGGCCGCGGGGCCCTCGCCGATCACCAGATCCAGCGCAAAATCCTCCATCGCCGGATAGAGCACCTCTTCCACCACCGCGGACAGGCGGTGGATCTCGTCGATGAACAGCACGTCGCGCGGTTCCAGATTGGTCAGGATCGCCGCCAGATCCCCCGCCTTGGCCAGCACCGGGCCCGAGGTCATGCGAAACCCAACCCCCAGTTCCCGCGCCATGATCTGCGCCAGCGTGGTCTTGCCCAGACCGGGCGGGCCGTGGAACAGCGTGTGGTCCATCGCCTCGCCGCGCATCTTGGCGCTTTCGATGAACACGCTCAGATTGGCGCGCGCCTCGGCCTGGCCGACAAAATCCGCCAGTACCTGCGGACGCAGCGCGCGGTCTGCATCTTCCGGCAGGCGATCAGGGCGAAGGGTCGGATCAGAGGTCATGGCGGTTCATTCCAGGGCGATGCTGCGCGCGATGCGCCGTGCGGTTCTGTTCTACCGCGCCTTCCGCGCAAACGGAATGGATCGGCGCGGGACGCCAGTTCCTCAGGTTCTGGGCATCAGCAGCTTCAGCGCCTGACGGATCAGCGTCGCCGTATCCGCCTCGGGCGTGCTGCCCGCCACTTCGGCCACGGCCTGTGCCGCATCGCCCTGCCCATAACCAAGATTGACCAGCGCCGACAGCGCATCCGCACTATAGGCGGCGCGGCTGGGGCCGGGTTGCGGCGCGGCCTTCGCAGGTTTGGCGGCAGGCGCGGGGGCTGCTTCGACATGGGTGTCGACCAGAGGTTCCGACATCAGCGCCGCCCCCATCGCCATCACGCCCGGCGCCTTGGATTTCAGCTCCAGCACCACACGCTGTGCGATTTTCGGCCCGATGCCGGGGGCGGCCTGAATGGCGCGTGCATCGCCGAGCATGATGGCGCGTGCGGCCCCCTCGGCACCCAGCGCGCCCAGAATGGCCATGGCCGCCTTGGCCCCCACGCCCTGCACCGTCATCAGCAGCCGGTGCCATTCCTTTTCCAGCAGCGTCGGAAAGCCGAACAGCTGCAACAGATCTTCCCGCACCAGCAGTTCGGTATAAAGCGCGCAGGCCTCGCCCACGCCGGGCAATCCGGCCAGGGTACGATCCGAGACATGCACGATGTAACCCACCCCGCGCACGTCGATCAGCACATGATCCGCCGCGCGATAGTCAATCCGGCCCGAAATCTTGCCGATCATCCTGCCGCCCTCCTCAGCGCGTCCTGCAACCGCGTGCTGCTTTGCACGTGATGCGAATGGCAAATGGCGATGGCCAGCGCATCCGCCGCATCCGGCCCGGCAATCCTGACCCCCGGCAGATGAAGCCTGACCATGTGATCCACCTGCACCTTTGCCGCATGGCCGACCCCGACCACGGTCTTTTTCACCGCATTGGGGGCATATTCCCCGACGCTGAGGCCAAATTGTGCAGGCACCAGCAAGGCGATGCCCCGCGCCTGACCAAGCTTCAGCGTCGCCACGGCATCCTTGTTGACAAAGGTATGTTCCACGGCGGCCGTGTCCGGCTGCCATTGGCGCAACACTTCGGTCAGCTGGGCATGCAGTGACAACAGGCGGTGCGCCAGATCGCCCTCACCGGCGCCCGGTGCAGAATGGCAGATACCATTGGCGACATGGGTGAGTCGCGCGCCCGCCACGTCGATCACCCCCCAGCCGAGGTTGCGCAACCCCGGATCAATGCCCAGAACCCGCATCACCGCCCCTTTTGTTCTCTCTTTTCCCCGAAATAGCACGAAAGGCGAACATTGGCCAAGCCCATTTCCGGCGCGCCTTCCCCAGCGGCACTATTATGCAGGTGCAGAAAGAACGGCATTTGACATGTCAAAGGCGACAAATTCGGCATTTAAGGCAGATAATCCTGACGATTTTGTCAAAATCGCGCTTTTGAGCCATGCGATTTCTGCATGAGGGCCATGCTTAGACGTTGATTGCTTTGCACATGCAGCACGATTATGTGTCACCTCGAAGGAAAGAACGCCTTCGCAATGAGCAGTTTTGAAAAGGACAACCGCCATGGCCGCTTATGAGACGACCCGTACCGCGCCCTTTGGCGCCATCTCCACCTACCGCTTCATCCAGTTCGTGAGCACCTTCTTTGCAGCAATCGCTGACTGGAACGATGCCCGCGTGACCCGCAACGCACTGGGCAAGCTGTCGGACCGCGAGCTTGACGATATTGGGCTGTGCCGTGGTGACATTGATCTGATTGGCGCACAGTCGCGCGTCTGATCTGTCACCCGACTTGGGGCAAATCGCCCCGCTGTTATGCCGAAGGCCGCTCCCATGGGACGCGGCCTTTTTGGTGCGCGGAGCGTGGAGGATATGACAGGCCGCAGCCTGCCATTCCGTGCGTCAGTTCAGATAATGGCGGATCTGGTCGGATAGCCAGAGCGTGACCGGATCGGCCTGCATCAGCACGCCCCCCAGACGCTCGAACCCGTCCGAAGCCTGCATCGCCATCACGCGGTCATGATAGGCAGAATCGCCGACCTGATGATGCATGGCCGCCTTGAGCCCGAAGCCGCAGGCCAGCACGATCAGCAGCGGGCCAAGAATGCGCCGACGCCTGGAGACAGGTTTGAAATAGTAGGATCGGCCCAATGTGCCGTCAGCCTCGAAACCATAGCCAAGGGCGCGCGCCTTTTCGACCCGCGCCACTCTGTCATAGAACTCGGACAGATTCTGTTCGGCCATACCGTTTACTCCCGGTTACGGCCCCCACCGCCATTCATTCCTAAGGCTAAATTGTGGCAAAACTTTGGCGCATCACCGCAATTCAGCCACGTTTCAGCACGAGCGTCGACCATTCACCAATGTCTTCACGGGCTTCCAGCGCAAAACCCGCCGCCACATAGGCCGCGGTGACCGCTTCGGCCTGAACCACCAACAGGCCAGACAGAATCGCCAATCCGCCCTTGCAAACATGGGCCGACATCGGCGGGGCCAGCTCGATCAACGGGCCTTTCAGGATATTGGCAAAGACCAGATCATAGGGCGCAGCCTCGCCCAGACGCGGATGTTCGAACCCGGCGGCTTCAAGGCACTCCACCCGGCCTTGCAGACCGTTGATTGCCACATTTGCCTGCGCCACATCGACCGCCACCTGATCAATATCCGAAGCGATGATCAGCGCATCCGGCAAGACCGCAGCGGCGGCGATGGCCAGAACGGCGGTGCCACAGCCGATGTCGGCCACTTTTGCCGGGCGCAGCCCCGCCGTGAACAGGCGGTCAAATGCACGCAGGCAGCCCAGTGTGGTGCCGTGGTGGCCGGTGCCGAAGGCCACCGTTGCCTCGATCTGCAGGGCGATACGGCCCTCGGGCACCTTGTCGGCATCATGGCTGCCATAGACGAAAAACCGCCCCGCCTCGACCGGCGACAATTCGCGCCGCACTTTGGCGACCCAATCCACATCCGGCACTTCCGAAATCACGAAGGCCTTGGCGCCATGCGGCTTGCCCAAGGCGTTCAGGGCTTCGGCATCCGGTGCGCTGTGGAAATAGGTGCCCACTTCCCAGAGGCCCGAATCGTCCTCGATCTCGAACGCGCCGACGCCGTAGGGGGCAGGCTCCATCGCCTCGATAGCTTCGGCCAGCGCACGGGCGGCCCCCTCGCCTTCCAGCGTGGTCAGGGCGGAATAGGTGGTCTGCGACACGGCGGTCATGGTGAAGGCCGGCGCGCCGAAGGCTTCGGCCAGCAGATCCAGCACCGCCGCATTGGGCGTGACCGAGAAGGTCGCCACCACCTGCACCATGCCCGGATGACCTTCGGCATCATAACATTCCGCCTCAAGCGGGGCGGGTGCCATACGGTCCAGCGCATCTGCAAGCGCGAAAGCGGCGTCATCACCTTCGACGATGGTGGATGCGAGAAACAAGGGCATGATGACCTCCAATCAGGGTTGAGGTCGCATAGGCGCTTGGCTGGCGCGGGTCAAGCCGGGCCCGCGCCTCATGGCCGCCACAAGCACCCAGGCCGGGCGGCGGCGCGGGCGCGCGGTGGTCACAGGCGGCACGCCGGGCGCGCCGCCTGATCGCAGATCAGGAGGTCACGCCAAGGCCGATCGGACAGGTGACGCCAGTGCCGCCGATGCCGCAATAACCATCCGGGTTCTTCGCCAGATATTGCTGATGATAATCCTCGGCATAATAGAACACCAGCGCGGGCAGGATTTCGGTGGTGATCGCGCCCTTGCCCGCCGCTGTCAGCGCCTGCTGATAGGCCGATTTCGAGGCAACTGCCGCCTCCGCCTGCGCGTCGCTATAGGTATAGATGCCGGAGCGGTAGGTGGAGCCGACATCATTGCCCTGCCGCATGCCCTGCGTCGGGTCATGGTTTTCCCAGAACAGTTTCAGCAGCGCGTCATAGCTGATGATCGCCGGATCATAGATCACCCGCACCACCTCGTTATGGCCGGTCAGCTGGGTGCAGGTCTCTTTATAGGTCGGATTGGGGGTTATTCCCGCCGCATAACCGACCATGGTCAGCCAGACGCCCTCGCGCTGCCAGAACTTGCGCTCAACGCCCCAGAAGCAGCCCATGCCGAACATGGCCTGTTCCATCCCCGCAGGCACCGGCGCTTTCAGGTCGCGCCCCGTGATGAAATGCGGCTCGGTCAGCGGCATCGGCTCGGGTCGCCCCGGCAGGGCCTTGTCGGCATCGACCATCTTCATCTTGTCGGAACTGAACATCTGGAACATCCGCGTCTCCTCGCCTGTCGCACCGCTGGGCATGACCCAGTATATAGGCGGGACGGGCGCGGTTTCCAGTCACTCTGCCGGGACCACGCTCCAGCCATCGCCGCCCGACAGCCGCGTCTCGTTGCCCGCCGAGGGATGGCGCGGGATCAGCAGCGCCAGCAGGAACGAGGTCGCGGCCATGCCTGCCGCCAGCCCGAAGACCGCACCGGGCGACGTCACCCACAGATAGCCCAGCCCCGCCGGCAGAAACACCGCCGCGATATGGTTGATGGTAAAGGCCACCGCCGCCGTGGGGGCCATATCTGCCGGATCCGCGATCTTCTGGAAATAGGTTTTCTGCGCGAAGGACATCGCGAAGAACAGGTGATCCACCACATAAAGCGTTGCCGCCAGCCAGACACCCCAGTCGAACCAATACAGCCCGCCATACAACACGAACACACAAAACAGCCCGCCATATTCCACCAGCATCGAGGCCTGTTCGCCAAAACGCGAGATGAAGCGGCCGAGATAGGGCGCAATCAGCATATTGGCGAGGAAGTTGATCAGCATCAGCGCCGTCACCTGTTCCACACCGAAGCCGAATTTCTCCACCATCATGAAGGCGGCGAAGACCACGAAAATCTGCCGCCGCGCCCCTGCCATGAATTGCAGCGCATAATACAGCCAATAGCGGCGGCGCAGCACCAGATGGCGGTTCTGCGGATGCGGGGCTTCAAACTGCGGATAGGCGAACAGGCAGAACAGCGCGATCAGCACACAGGCCCCGC
The DNA here is from genome assembly GCF_018798885.1 of Gemmobacter fulvus. Lineage (NCBI taxonomy): Bacteria > Pseudomonadati > Pseudomonadota > Alphaproteobacteria > Rhodobacterales > Paracoccaceae > Gemmobacter > Gemmobacter fulvus. The sequence goes on from NZ_CP076361.1 coordinate 1,194,782, forward strand.
CCGAGGCCAGATAGACGGTGTTATAGCTCAGTTCGAACGCCCGCCATGTCAGCACGATCAGCGCATAGGCCACCAGCGAGGCCGCCGAGCCGATGGCCACGATCCAGCCGATCACGCGTGGGGCGCGGGCACGGTCGATCCATTGCAGTTGCAGCGACTGGTTGACCGTTTCGAAATAATGAAACCCGATCGAGGACAGCAGCGTGATCACCATGATGCCGCCCAGGCTCGGGAACCAGGCCGTGACAGCGGTGGCAGCGCCCAGCAGGATCAGCATCACTGCCGCCAGCACCTGTTCGCGGAACAGCAGCAGGATGGCGATCACCACCACCGCCAGCAGCCCCGGAATCTCGCGCACCGTATGGAGCCAGCCGATCTCGACGCCGGTAAAACCGGCGCGTTCGATCACGAAATTGTTCAGCAGTGCCGACCAGGTGGAAAACGCCAGCGGCATCGCGGCGGCCATCAGGAACAACAGGAACACGGGCCTGCGCCAGACGGGCAGGGTTTGTGCGGCAGCGAGAGGGATTGTGCGCAGGGTCATGGCAAAGTTCTACGCCTGTGCCCGAGATCGGGCGAGGACAGAATTGTTCCCGGCACAATTCCCCGTTGTGCAGCCCGCCGCGCTCAGAAAAAGCTCTGCGGATCAATGTCCACCGCCACCCGCAGATTGGCGGGCGGTTTCAGCTGGCCCACCCATTCGGCCAGCGCCGCCTGCAAGGGCACGCCCTTGTCGGCCTTGACCAGCAGCCGCACCCGATGCCGTCCGCGCACCCGCGCGATGGGGGCCGGGGCCGGGCCAAAGACCTGCGCGCCGATCCGGCGCAGCGGGCCGTCGCGGCGGGCAAGCTCGCCGCCGAAATCGAACACCTTCTGCACATCCGGCCCCGACAGGATGACGCCTGCCATCCGGCCATAGGGCGGCACACCTGCCGCGCGCCGCTCTGCCGCCTCGGCCCGCCAGAACGCCTCTTCATCGCCGCCCAGAATGGCACGGATCACCGGATGCTCGGGCTGGTGACTTTGCAGCAGCGCCACGCCACGCCGCTCGCCGCTGCGCCCGGCCCGCCCGGCCACCTGCCGCATCAGTTGAAAGGTGCGCTCTGCCGCGCGCAGATCGGAGCCTTGCAGGCCCAGATCGGCGTCAATCACCCCGACCAGCGTCAGCAGCGGAAAGTTATGGCCCTTGGCCACGATCTGCGTGCCGATGATGATATCCGCCCCGCCCTGCGCGATGGTTTCGATCTGCGCCTTCAGCGCGCGCGCCGATCCGAACAGATCCGAGGACAAGACCGCCACACGGGCTTCCGGAAAGCGCGCCGTCACCTCTTCGGCCAGCCGCTCCACCCCCGGCCCGACCGGGGCCATCCGGCCTTCGACCTTGCAGTCCGGGCAGGCGGTGGGCACGGGTTTGGTGGCCCCGCATTGGTGGCAGACCAGCCGCTTCAGAAAACGATGCTCCACCATGCGCGCGTCGCAATGGTCGCAGCCCACCTGATGCCCACAGGCGCGGCAGATGGTGACCGGGGCAAACCCCCGGCGGTTGAGGAACAACAGCGCCTGCTCCCCCGCCGCCACCCGCGCCGTCACCGCCTTGGCCAAAGGCTCTGAAATCCAGCGGTCGGCGGCCAGACGTTCGGCACGCATGTCGATGGCGCGCATCTCGGGCAGTTCTGCCGCGCCATAGCGCGCGCCCAGATCCAGCCGGGTATATTTTCCCTGATCGGCATTGACCCAGGATTCCAGCGAAGGCGTGGCCGAGGCCAGCACCACCTGACAGCCACAGATCGCCGCCCGCAGCACCGCCATGTCGCGCGCATTGTAAAGCACGCCCTCTTCCTGCTTGTAGGAGGTGTCGTGTTCCTCATCGACCACGATCAGACCCAGGTGTTGAAACGGCAGGAACAGCGCCGATCTTGCGCCGACCACCATCTGCGCGGCACCCTGCCCCACCATTTTCCACACGCGGCGGCGTTCGGTCATGGTGACGCCGCTGTGCCATTCGGCAGGGCGCGCGCCGAAGCGCGCCTCGACCCGGGTCAGGAACTCGGCCGTCAGCGCGATTTCCGGCAGCAGCACCAGCGCCTGCCGCCCATGGCGCAGACATTCGGCCACCGCCTCCAGATAGACTTCGGTCTTGCCGGAGCCGGTGACGCCTTTCAGCAGCGTGGTGCCATAGCCGCCCTGCGCCACCGCCGCCACCAGCGCATCGCCCGCCGCCACCTGATCGCCCATCAGCCGCGCCGTGCCCGCCGGGTTCAGCGATGGAAACGGCAGATCGCGCGGGGCGTCCTCTTCGGCAATCACCCCGAGCGTGACCAGCCCCTTGACCACCGATGCCGTGCAGGACGCCGCCTCGCACAATTCGGCCAGCGTCACCGAAGCCCCGCCATAATCGCGCAGCGCCTCGATCACGCGCAGCCGCGCATCGGTCAGCTTGTTCGGCGCAGGCCCGGCAAGGCGGTAGATGCGCCGCGTGCCCGGTGCCGCCCCCAGCCCCGGCGTGCGGGTGGCAAGGCGCAGCATCGCGGACAAGGGGGTCAGCGTGTAATCGGCAGCGCGCGTCAGGAAGCTGCGCAATTCATCGCGCATCGGCGGAGCGTCCAGCACGCGGCTGATACTGCGCAGCTTGGCCATGTCAAAGCTGCCATCGCCTTGCCCCCAGACAACCCCCAGCACCTTGCGGGGCCCCAGCGGCACTTCGACAAAATCGCCGCTGCCACAGCCGCCCTCCGGCGCACGGTAATCCAGCACCCGCCCCAAAGGCTCGGCTGTCAGCACGCCGACCCGCTCCCCTGCGCCAAACACCCGATCCACCCTGCCGCCTCTCTTTCACTACGCACACTCTTGGGCTAATACGACCGCGAGAGCGCCTGCAACCCTGCATCGAACCCAGAGGACAGCCCAGATGAAATTCTTCGTCGATACCGCCGATGTCGCGGCAATTTCCGAACTCAACGACCTTGGCATGGTCGATGGTGTCACCACCAACCCGTCGATCATCCTGAAATCCGGCCGTGACATTCTGGAAGTCACCAAAGAAATCTGCTCCATCGTGTCTGGCCCGGTGTCGGCCGAAGTGGTGGCGATGGAAGCCGATGCCATGATCGCCGAAGGCCGCAAACTGGCCGAGATCGCGCCGAACATCACCGTGAAAGTGCCGCTGACCTGGGACGGGCTGAAGGCCTGCAAGGTGCTGTCGGGCGAAGGCAAGATGGTCAATGTCACCCTGTGCTTCAGCGTCAATCAGGCACTGATCGCCGCCAAGGCCGGCGCCACCTTCATTTCGCCCTTCATCGGCCGTCTGGACGACATCAACCTCGATGGGATGGAGCTGATTTCCGACATCCGTCAGGTCTATGACAATTACGGGTTCGAAACGCAGATCCTCGCCGCTTCGGTGCGGACCGCCAACCATGTCACGCAATGCGCCTTGGTCGGGGCCGATGTGATGACCGCACCGCCTGCGGTCATCAAGGCGCTGGCCAGCCATGTGCTGACCGACAAGGGTCTGGACCAGTTCGCCAAGGATTGGGCGAAAACCGGCCAGAAGATCCTGTAACTGAAAGACGTTCCGGGTGCGGCCTCAGCCGCGCCCGGCCCTCTGGTCCGACAGCGCCAGCCACAGGCGCACCAGCGCCACTTCGGCGGTCTCGGCACCGCCATTGCCCACGCCCGCGCGCCACAGCGCCTCGCCCGCCGCATAGGCTCCTTCGGCAAGTCCGCCCGCCTCGCATTGGCTGACCGCGCGCAGCGCGCACCCCCGCGCAACCGCCGCCGTCAGCACCGCCGCCATCGCCGGATCCCCCATCATCGTGCCCGCGCCGAACACGCGCAGCACCGCGCCGTCCAGTTCAGCCAGCATCGCGGCCAGCGCCGACGCTGGCAGGCCCGGCGTCAGCGTGAGGATCGCCAGCCGCAGATCGGCAAAATGGCGCGGGCGGAACGGGCCCGGATCGGACTGTTGCGGCACCACCCGAAACGCATCGGCCTCCGAGGCATGATGTTTCACCAGCCCCGATGCAGGCATCAGCCGCCCGGCAAAGGCCAGCCAGACCCCAGCCTGCCCCCCTTGCACCGCCTGCAAGGCCAGCGCCAGATTGGCTTCGGCATCGCCGCCCATGCCCAGCGGCGTCATCGACCCGCACAGGACCACCGGCATGGCAATGCCCGCCAGAGCCGCCGACAGCGCCGCGCCGGTGAAGGCCATCGTATCGGTGCCATGCGTCACAAGCACGCCATCGCCCTGCCAGTCTGCCACAGCATCGGTGATCCGGTTCCAGTCGGCAGGGCCGATGTCGGCGCTGTCCACCAGCGGATCAAAGGCCAATACCTCGACCGTCAGCGCCTCGGGTGCCAGCGCCTGCAACGCCGCCTCGACCAACCCCGCTGCCGGGCGCAGCCCCTCCGGGCCGGGCGCCATGCCGATTGTTCCCCCGGTATGCACCACCAGAATCCGTGCCATCTGCCCCTCCCCTGCGCCCGATTGACGGGGCCGGGATTTAGCAGCAAATCAGCGCCACGCAAACCCGCCAGACCCGTTACAGAATTTTGGGGCAATCCCCCGCAAAGCCTGCTAGGCTTGTGGGCAAAAGAAAGAGGCAGAGACGGCATGATCGAACCCGACCTGCGCGACCGCATCCTGGCGGAGCCGGAAGTCATCCTTGAGGACCGCGACCTGATGCGCGCCCTGATCGCCGCGAATGAACGCGCGATGGGCAGCAATATCGTCGACCTGCGCGGCATTGCGATGGAGCGGCTGGAAAACCGGCTGGACCGGCTGGAGGACACCCACCGCACGGTGATCGCCGCCGCCTATGAAAACCTTGCAGGCACCAATCAGGTGCATCGCGCCATTCTGCAAATGCTCGACCCGCTGAGCTTTGAGGAATTCCTCAAAAGCCTTGCCGGGGATGTCGCGCAGACGCTGCGGGTGGATTGCATCCGCCTTGTGCTGGAATCGGTGCAAGAAGCCGATGACCCGGCGCTGCGCCGCCTGGGCGAGGTGCTGTTCGTGGCCGAGCCGGGCTTTATCGCGGAATATCTGAGCGCGGGGCGCAATGTCAGCCTGCGCCCGGTGACGCTGCGCCAGACGGTGCCGACCTCGGATCTGATCTATGGTGACCGCGCGGGCTGGATCCGGTCCGAAGCGCTGATGCGGCTGGATTTCGGCAAGGGCCGCCTGCCGGGGCTACTGGTGATGGGATCGGAAGACCCGCATCACTTCAAGCCGATCCATGGCACCGATCTGCTGGCGTTTTTCGCCGGCGTGTTCGAGCGGACGATGCGCCGCTGGCTGTCTTGAGCGCCGCCAATACATTGGCAATCTCGCCTGCGGCCCGTGACGCGCTGCAAGGCTGGCTGACCCATATCCGCGCACTGGATGGCCGCGCCGCCCAGACGGTCACGGCCTATGCGGGCGATGTGTCGGGCTATCTGGCCTTTCTGGCGCAGCACCGCGGTGGCACCGAAGGGCTTGCGGCGCTGACCAGCGTGCCATTGTCAGATCTGCGGGCCTGGATGGCCCATGAACGCGGGCGGGGCGTATCGGCCCGGTCGCTTGCGCGCGCGCTGTCGGCGGTGAAGGGCTTCACTGCCTGGCTTGCGGATCGGCAGGGTGCGGATGCCACGGCCGTCCTGTCAGCCCGCGCGCCGAAATTTCAACGCAAACTGCCCCGCCCGCTGAGTGTGGATGCCGCAAGCGACGTGCTGGACACGGTGGGCGATGACGCGCGCGAACCCTGGGTGGCCGCGCGTGACATGGCAGTGGTCACGCTGCTTTATGGCTGCGGCTTGCGGATTTCCGAGGCGCTGGGGCTGACCGGGGCCGATCACCCGCTGCCCGAGGTGCTGCGCATTCTGGGCAAGGGCGGCAAGGAACGGCTGGTGCCGGTACTGCCCGCCGCCCGGCAGGCGGTCAGCCGCTATGCCGCACTCTGCCCGTTTGACCTGACGGCGGAGGCGACGCTGTTTCGCGGCACGCGCGGCGGCCCGTTGAACCCGCGCCTGATTGCCGCCGCGATGGAACGCACGCGCAACCGGCTGGGCCTGCCCTCCACCGCCACGCCCCATGCGCTGCGCCACAGCTTTGCCACTCATCTGCTCAGCGCCGGGGGCGATCTGCGCGCGATCCAGGAATTGCTGGGCCATGCCTCGCTGTCGACCACGCAGGCCTATACGGCTGTCGACGCGGCCCGGCTGATGGAGGTCTATGAAAAGGCGCATCCGCGCGCCGGAACACGCGCCTGAACGGTTGCTTTTTGAGTCGGGATGAAGGATCACAATTCAATGTCATTGCGTCTCAAAGCCCTGTCCGTCCATTTGTTCACCGCCACCGGCGCCGTTCTGGCCATGCTCGCCATGCTCGCCGCTGTCGATGGCAAATGGGATATGATGTTCCTGTGGCTGGTGGTGGCCCTGGTGGTTGACGGGCTGGATGGCCCGCTGGCTCGCCGCTATGACGTCAAGGCGAACTGGCCCACCTATGACGGCGTGCTGCTGGATCTGATCATCGACTATCTGACCTATGTGTTCATCCCGGCCTTTGCGCTGTTTCAATCAGGCTTGCTGCCCGGCTGGACCGGCTGGGCCGCGATCATCGTGATCACCTATGGGTCTGCCGTATATTTCGTCGATACCCGCATGAAAACCAAAGACAATTCCTTTGCGGGCTTCCCGGCCTGCTGGAACATGTTCGTGCTGGTGATGTTTGCGCTGCGCCCGGACGAGACGATCATTCTGGCCTTTGTCGCGCTGCTGACGGTGACGATGTTCACCAATTTCAAGTTCATCCATCCGGTGCGCACCGAACGCTGGCGCGAGATCAGCCTGCCGGTCGCTCTGGCCTGGACGTTCTTTGCCGGCTGGGCCGCATGGGTGGATTTTCATCCGGCAAGCTGGGCGCATTGGGGGCTGGTGCTGACCTCGCTCTACCTGACCTTCGCAGGGATCGTGCAGGAGATGCTGCCGCAGCGGCCCAAACGGATTTCCTGAACCTAGGCGTGCCGCTCACAGCCGGGTGGTGATGACCCCCGCCACGATCATCACTGCCGCCAGCGCCTTGTCGCGCGTCATCCGCTCGCCGAACCACAGCCATCCGATCAGCACCGCAAACAGGATCGAGGTTTCGCGCAGCGCCGCCACCACGGCAATCGGCGCGATGGTCATCGCCCAGATCGAAATCGCATAAGCGCCATAGGAGGCCAGCGAGGCAAAACTGCCCATCGCCCAGGCCTTCGGGCTGGAGGGATAGACGCTGCGCCCGCGCAGCGCCGTCATGCCAAGCGTGAAGATCAGCCCATCCACCACAAAGACCCAGGCGACATAGGCCACCGCATCGCCCGACACCCGCGCGCCCAGCCCGTCGATCAGGGTATAGGCGGCGGTCGCCACCGCCGATCCCAGCGCGAAAGGCAGCAGCTTGCGGCTTTCCCCATCGGTGAACACGCCCCGCGCCATCAGGGCGATACCCGCCGCCAGCAGCCCGATCCCGGCATATTGCATGGTGGTGATGGCATCGCTCAGCAGGGCGGCCCCGACCAGCGCCACGATCATCGGCGCCGCCCCCCGCGCAATGGGATAGACCCGGCTCAGATCACCGCGATCATAGGCAAAGGTCAGGAAGGTCTTGTAAAAGAAATGCGTGCAGCCCGCCGCGATGACCCAGGGCCAGACTTCGGCTGCGGGCAGTGGGCGGCTGGCGGCAATGGCAAGGCCGATCGGGATTTCGGCCACCGACAGGATCACCATCGCCCCGATCTTGGAGGTGCCCAGCTTGATCAGCGCATTCCACAGCGCATGAAGAAAGGCCGCGCCCAGAACCGCCAACAGAACCCAGAAACTCACGCTTGCGCCCTCCGCCTGATCGGTCTTGCCTAGGCGGTGACGCAGGCGGCTGCAATGCGGTTTGCGACAGATCTGTCCCGAACAGACCGGCCGCGGCGGATCAGATCAACAGCCCCGCCGCCCCTTCGTGGCGCAGCAGCGCCACTTTGGTTTCCACCCCGCCCGGCGCGGAAAATCCGCCCAGACCAGCGCGGCCCAGCACCCGATGACAGGGGATCAGGATCGGCAGCGGATTGGCACCGCAGGCCTGCCCCACCGCCTGCGCGGGACTCCCTACGATCCTGGCAAGGTCACCATAGCTGCGGGTTTCGCCCAGCGGAATCGCGGCCATGGCACGGCGCACCGGCGCATGGATGCCCTGCCCCCAGTCCAGCGGCAGATCAAATTCGGTCAGACACTTGTCGAAATAGGCGGCGATCTGGCGCAGCGCCTCGGTGAGCAGCGGTGTGGCGGCCCCCTGCCCCGGATGCCAGTCCAGATGGGTCAGAACGCCATCGCATTCGCGCAGCGACACCGGGCCGAACGGGGTGATCAGGGTCGCGCTCACATCCGCACTCCGGCCCAGAGGGGACCGGGCGGACAATCCCGCCCGGCCATTTCAGCCTCAGCCCAGCGCCGCGTTGCAGCGGGCGCAGGTATGCGGATGTTTGTGGCTGTTCACATCCGGCAGGATCTGCCAGCAGCGCTGGCATTTTTCGCCCTCGGCCAGTTCGAACACCACCGCAACCCCCGGCACTTCCGGCAGGCGGAACGCCTCGGCAGGTTCGGGATCTGCGGTGATCTGGATGCCGGAGGTGATGCAGAGATTGGCGAAATCGACCGATTTCAGGGCTTTCACCGTCTCGGCATCCTGCACATGTACCACGGGCGCGGCTTCCAGCGAAGCCCCGATCACCTTGGCCGTGCGCTGCACCTCCAGCGCTGCCGTCACCACCCGGCGCACCTGCCGGATCTGCGCCCATTTCGCCGCCAGCGGCTCGTCGAGCCAGTCTTTCGGCGTGTCGGGCATGTCTTGCAGATGCACCGACGACCCGGCTTCGGGGAAGCGGCAGAGCCAGACCTCTTCCATCGTGAACACCAGCACCGGCGCAAGCCAGGTGGTCAGCCGGTGGAACAGGATGTCCAGCACGGTGCGCGCAGCGCGGCGGCGCAGGCTGTCGGGCGCGTCACAATACAGGCTGTCCTTGCGGATGTCGAAATACACCGCCGACAGATCGACCGTGCAGAAGGTGAACAGCTTCTGGAACACGCCCTGGAAATCATAGGCGGCGTAGCCCTTGCGCACCTCGGTATCCAGTTCGGCCAGCCGGTGCAGAACCCAGCGCTCCAGCTCCGGCATATCCGCCGGGGCGACCTTTTCCGACTCGGTGAAGCCCGCAAGGTTGCCGAGGATGAAGCGCACCGAATTGCGCAGACGGCGATAGCTGTCGGCCACGCCTTTCAGGATCTCTTTGCCGATGCGCAGATCGACGGTGTAATCGGCCTGCGCCACCCAGAGCCGCAGGATGTCGGCGCCGTATTCGTCGATCACCTGCTGCGGGGCCACGGTATTGCCCAGCGACTTGGACATTTTCATGCCCTTCTCGTCGAGCGTGAAGCCATGGGTCAGCACACCGCGATAGGGCGCGCGGCCCTTGGTGCCGCAGGCTTGCAGCATCGAGGAATGGAACCAGCCGCGATGCTGGTCGGTGCCTTCCAGATAGAGGTCGGCAAGGCCGTCCTCGCTGCCATCCGCGCGGTCACGCAGCACGAAGGCATGGGTCGAACCAGAGTCGAACCACACGTCCAGCACGTCAAAGACCTGTTCATAATCCGACGGATCGACGATGCCATCCAGCATCCGTTCCTTGAATCCTTGCACATACCAGACATCCGCGCCCTCGGCCTCGAAGGCGGCGCTGATGCGGGCATTGACCTCGGCATTGCGCAGCAGGAAATCCGCGTCGGTGGGTTTTGCACCCTTCTTGGTGAAGCAGGTCAGCGGCACACCCCAGGCGCGCTGGCGCGACAGCACCCAGTCGGGCCGCGCCTCGATCATCGAATGCAGGCGGTTGCGCCCGGTCACCGGCGTCCATTGCACCAGCTGGTTGATCGAATTCAGCGCCCGTTTGCGGATCGTATCGCCATAGGTGTTCATGCCGTCGTCCAGCGGCTTGTCGATGGCGACAAACCATTGCGGCGTGTTGCGATAGATCAGCGGTGCCTTGGACCGCCAGCTGTGCGGATAGCTGTGCTTGAGCTTGCCCTTGGCAAACAGCGCCCCCGCGCCATGCAGCGCCTTGATGTTGGAGACGTTGGCCGGGCCTTCCTTGCCATCCGGGTTGATGATCGCCTGCCCGCCGAACAGCGGCAGATCGGCGCGATAGGATCCGTCCGCCTCGACGTTATAGGTCATCGGCAGGCCGAATTTCAGACCCATCTGATAGTCGTCATCGCCATGGCTGGGCGCGGTATGCACAAAGCCGGTGCCCGCATCATCGGTGACATGATCGCCGGGCAGCATGGGAACGTCGAAATCCCATTCCTTGTTTTCGGCAAGACCACGGTAAGGGTGTGCCAGCGCCACGCCTTCAAAGGCCGAGGTCGGTACATCGCCCACACGCGTGAACCCGGAGACCTTGGCCGCCCCCATCACGGCTTCGGCCAGCTTGTCGGCCAACACCAGAACTTCACCGACAAGGGCCGTCGCGTTTTCCGCCACAGCATCAACACGATAGGCACCATAGGCGATGGTGGGGTTATAGGAGACAGCGCGGTTTTGCGGGATCGTCCACGGGGTCGTGGTCCAGATCACAACGCTTGCCCCCTCCAAAGCGCCATCCTGCGGCTTGAACCGCACCCAGATCGTGTGGCTGGTATGGTCGTGATACTCTACCTCGGCCTCGGCCAGTGCGGTCTTTTCCACAGGCGACCACATGACCGGCTTCGAGCCCTGATAGAGCGAGCCGTTCATCAGGAATTTCATGAATTCCTCGGCGATCACCGTTTCGGCGTGGTAATTCATCGTCAGATAGGGGTCGGCCCAATTGCCGGTCACGCCCAGACGTTTGAACTCCTCGCGCTGGATGTCGATCCAGCCTTCGGCAAACTTGCGGCATTCCTGCCGGAAGGCGACAACATCCACATCGTCCTTGTCCAGCCCCTTGGCGCGGTATTGCTCTTCGATCTTCCATTCGATCGGCAGGCCGTGGCAATCCCAGCCGGGCACATAGCGCGCATCGCGGCCCATCATCTGCTGGCTGCGCACGACCATATCCTTCAGCACCTTGTTCAGGGCATGGCCGATATGCAGATGGCCATTGGCATAGGGGGGGCCGTCATGCAGGGTAAAGGGTGCCCGCGCCCCGGGCTGGGCCGCGGCCTTTTCGCGCAGACGGTCATAGATGCCGATCTCGGCCCAGCGGGCCAGCCATGCCGGTTCGCGGGCGGGCAGGCCTGCGCGCATCGGGAATTCGGTTTCGGGCAGAAAGACGGAATTGCGGTAATCGGGAGCAGTGGTTTCAGGCGTATCGGCGCACATCTTGGGCGATCCTTGAACTTCGGCTTGCGGCGCTGCGGGCCGCGGGAATGGCTCGTAACCCGGCGGCTGAGGTCAGCGCGCCGGGCCGATAATTCGGTGACTCAATCTGGGCCCGGCCTGGCGGGCGATCTGCGCGTCTCGCGGTGTCATGGCGGCCTTATACGCGGGGGCGCAGCGCGGGTCCAGCCTTGCGCCTTATGGAAAAACGGGCTTGCAGCGCGGGTCAAGGCATAGCAGCAAGCGGGTATGAACATCACGATTGCGATCATCGGTGCCGGCATTGGCGGGCTTGGCTTTGCGGCACTGGCGGCGGCGGCGGGCCACAGGGTGCAGTTGTTTGAACGCTTTGCGCAGGCGGCGCCGGTCGGGTCTGGCCTTGTGGTGCAGCCGGTCGGGCTGGCGGTGCTGGACCGGATCGGCGCGGGCGCCGAGGCGCGCAGTCTTGGCACGCCGCTGCACCGGATGCTGGGCCATGCGCAGGGTCTGCGCCGCCCGGTGCTGGATGTCAGCTACCGCGCCGATGCGGCCGGTCTGGCGATGCACCGCGCCAGCCTGTTCCATGTGCTGTGGCAGGCCGCGATGGCATCGGGGGCCGAGGTGATCACCGGGGCCACCGTCAGCGCAGCGCCCCTGCACGGCAGCGGGCGGCGGGTGGTTCTGGCCGATGGGCGCAGCTTTGGCCCCTTCGATCTGTTGGTCGATGCCTCGGGCGCGGGGTCAGTTCTGTCGCCGCTCAGGCCGCGCAGTCTGGGCTATGGCGCGATCTGGGGCACCGTGCCCTGGCCCGAGGCAACGCCCCTGCCGCCGGATCAGCTGCGCCAACGCTATCGCGGGGCGGCGCAGATGATGGGGGTGCTGCCGGTCGGGCAGATGCCGCAGGATCCGCAGCGCCGCGCCGCCGTGTTCTGGTCTTTGCCGCTGGGCCAGATTGCCGCCTGGCAGGCCGCGCCGCTGGACGACTGGAAGGTGGAGGCCGAGCGGCTCTGGCCCGAGGTCGCGCCGTTTCTGACGACGATCACCCGCCATGACCAGATGACCCCGGCGCGCTATAGCCATGGCAGCCTGCGCCGCCCCTACGCGACAGCCCTTGCCTTCCTTGGCGATGCCGCCCACCGCGCCAGCCCGCAACTGGGACAGGGGGCGAATATGGCCCTGCTGGATGCCATGGCGCTGGCACAGGCGCTGCGGATGCAGCCGCTGGCCGATGCCCTGCCCGCCTATGCCGCGATGCGCCGCTGGCACCTGCGGCTGTATCAGGGCATGAGCGCGCTGTTCACCCCGATGTATCAAAGCGGCAGCACCCTGTTGCCGCCGATGCGCGACCATCTTCTTGCGCCGTTTTCCCGCGCGCCGCTGGTGCGCGGGATCCTGACGCGGCTGGTCTCGGGCGATCTGATCCCGCCACTGGCGGGCCAGATCTTTCCCTGAGACATCCCGCCGCCTTGCCCCCCGCCCGCAAAAGGCGCATCGCTGGGGCGCGCAACCAGAGGCCCCCCCATGACCGCCTTCCCCCCACGCTTTTTTGTCACCGCCGATCAGATCGACGCACAGGTTGCCGCCTTTTATGCCGCCGTGCGCACCCATCCGCAGCTTGGCCCGGTCTTTGCCGGGCATGTGACCGACTGGCCAGAACATGAGGCGAAAATCGCGCGGTTCTGGCGCAATGCCATCCTGCGCGAAGGCGTTTATGACGGATCACCGATGATGGCGCATCGGCAGGCAGGGGATGTGAAGTCGGCGCACTTCCCGCTCTGGCTCGATCTGTTCGACGCCACGTTGCAGCGCACCCTGCCGCCTGAGGCCGCAGCGGCATGGTCGGCCATGGCGCATCGCATCGGGCGGGCGCTGGCGATGGGAGTGGAAGAGGCGCGCCGCCCCTCAGGTGCCGTCCCGCGGTTCTGACATCGCCCCCTTGGCCCAGCGGTTCAGCCAGGCCAGCCCCGCCAGCGACAGGCCAAGCCCGGCGAAACTGACCACGCGGGTCAACCCGGTCAGCCCCGCCGCATCCAGCAGGAACACCTTGGCCACCGTCAGCGCAATCACCGCCATGGCGATGCGCTGCAACCGAAGGTCGCGCCGCGCCAGCGCCTGCCACAGCAGCGCCGCCCCGGTCAGAAGCATCGCGACGGTATAGCTGTAAAGCTCGCCCTGCTTCACGCCCGGCGCGCCCAGCCAGTCGCCCTGCCACAGTCGCCGGATCTCCAGCCCGGCATACAGCGTGACCAGCGCCGCACCGAGGCCGAGGAACAGCAGCCGCAGCTGACGCGGCAATGCCAGCTTGTGCGCGGCGATCAGCAGCATCAGCCCCGGCACCGCATAGGCCAGCGCAAGGCTGTCCAGCACCAGCGGCCCGCGCACAAGCATTGCGGCATCTTCGGCCCAGGTGCTGAACAGCGGATTGACCGGCCCGACCGCCAGCGCAAATCCCCCCGCCGCCAGCAGCCCCGCCAGCGCGGCAAGGCCCAGCCGCAGCGGGCGCAACAGCCCGCCCAGCGCGGCGCGGTGCAGTTGCGTCAGCATCAGGATCAGCCAGGGCAGCGCGTTCAGCGCCAGCCCCCAGTGGCTCTGCGTCCAGTCGGGGTGCAGGCTCGGATCCTCGGGCAGCAGGGCACGGGTCAGCGCCACATTCGCCGTCAGCGCGGCAAAGGCGAAACCGGCGCTTTCCAGCACGCCGCGCGGCAAAATACGCGCCTCAGGCAGCAGGCGCAGCGCGACAAAGGCAGCCAGCGCCGCACCACCATAGGCCAGTAGCGCCGGTGTCAGCGGCGCATAGAGCGCCCAGTCCAGCCCCGGATCGGCGATCAGCCGATAGGAGATCAGCGCCGAACCGGCTTGCAGGAACCAGCCCATCTCCGGCAGATTAAACCGCCGGTCCAGCGCCGCCGCCACGATCAGCAGCACGGCCAACGCCAAAGTCAGCGCCGCAGCCGAGGTGATGAGAAACAGCGCCAGCGCCATCAGGGACAGGGCCGACAGCGTGGCCCAGGCGGCGCGGCGATGGTTGCCCGCATCCAGCCCGGCAAAGCGCAGCGCAAAGCCGACCATCAGCCCGGCCAGCGCAATCACCTGCAAAGCCCAGGGGTAGGCCCCGATCACCGCGGCAGGCTGCCAAAGCAGCTCCAGCAGCAACGCCGCCACCGGGGCCACCAGAACCGCCCCCAGCGCCATCGGCAAGGCCATGACCCCGCCCCGGAACGCGCGCAGCGCAGCGCCAAGGCTGATGACCGTCGCCAGCCCCAGCAGGATCGTCACGGTCCAAGGCGCGTCGGTTTCCAGCGGGCGCAGCGCAATGGCCTGCGCGGCGAACTCCCAGATCAGCCCTTCAGCCACGGCCAGTTTGGCCAGAAAAGCCAGCGCCGGAACCCCGGCCAGATCGGCCAGCCCCTCGGCCCGGTCGGCCCAGAGCAGCAGGAGCAGGCAAAGCCCGGCCAGCAACGCAAAGGCCAAGAGCGCCAGCGTGCCCTCGGCCCCGACCAGTGTCAGCCCCACCGATGTCGCCGCGACCGCACCCGCCGCCAGCCGCACCGGAAAGCCCGGCCAGATGCCATCGCGTCGCCACAGCGCCATGGCAACGCAAGGCCCTTCGTGGTCGGGGATCAGGCTGCGCTGCGGCACGGTGATCGCCAGCAGCGCCAGTGCCAGCAGCGCGGCAAGCCAGCCCGCATCCCCCGCCCCCAACTGCGCCATCAGCGCCGTGCCGACATAACCCAGCCCCAGCGCCAGCACCGAAACCCAGGCCCAGCGCCGGATCGCATCCACCGCCAGCCCGGTTGCGGCAATCAGCAGGTAATAGCCGTAAAGCCAGGGCGCCGCGTCGCCGCCCCCCGCCACCAGAAACGGCGTGACCGCCGCACCGATCAGCCCGATCGCTACCAAAAGCGGCCCATGCCGCCAGCCAAGGCCGATCGCGCCCAGTGCCGTCAGCACCAGCCCGGCAAAGGTCAGGCCGGGGCCATAAAGCCCATACATCAGACGCCCCGCCGTGATGCCCGCGAACACCGCCACCAGCCCGGCCCCGCTGAACACCGAAGGCAGATAGGCAGTGGCCGTGCCCGCCGCATCGCCCCAGCGGCGGCGCAGCCATTCGCCCGCGCCGATCAGCGCCAGCCCGAACAGGATCGCGGCGGCCACACGGGCCGGGGGCGGCAGCAGACCGCGCTCCACCCCATATTGCACAAAAAACACCCCGGCGAGGGCGAGTGACAGGGCCGACACCGCATAGACCCAGTTCTCGCGCAGCCAGACCATCAGCCGCGCCGCCGTTTCGGCGCGGATCACCAGCGGGCGGTTCTGATCGGGGGGGGCCATGTCGGGCAGCGGCGGCGCGTCTGCCTGCACCATCGCCGCAACCGGGGCGACAGCCGCCTTCGCCCGATCCCAGGGCGAAGGGATGGCGGGCTGTTCAACGGGCAGCGGCGCGGGGGGGGCCGCGTCCGCTGGCATCTGCGGATGCAGGGCGCGGCCGGCCAGCGCCTCGGCCAAACGCATCTCCAGCTCGGCCACGCGACGGCGCAGATTGGCCTGCCCGATCCAGAGCAGGATCACACCAATGGGCACCGCCAGCAGGGCAAGCCCCAGCAAAACAAGCAAAGTTTCCACGGCCCAGCC
This sequence comes from Gemmobacter fulvus, assembly GCF_018798885.1. Classification (NCBI taxonomy): domain Bacteria; kingdom Pseudomonadati; phylum Pseudomonadota; class Alphaproteobacteria; order Rhodobacterales; family Paracoccaceae; genus Gemmobacter; species Gemmobacter fulvus. Next base: position 1,210,755 of record NZ_CP076361.1, read on the forward strand.
CTCCACCACTCTGCCGGATACTGTGCCCGAGCCGTGTGCAGAACACCAGTCAGGACTTCCCGACCCCTTCACCGCCGCTGCGGAAGGTGTCGCGGTCGAACAACCCCGCCAAGGCTCGGCCCATCAGATTGGTCACTTTGGGGCGCGCGGCGGCATGGAACGGCAGCGGGCGGCACAACTCCATCGCGGCGAGACCGACCCGCGCCGTCAGCGCCCCATTCACCACCCCTTCGCCAAAGCGGCGCGAGACCTTGGACAGAAGCCCGCCCCCGGCAACCGAGCCGATCAGATCATCGGTCAAGGCCACCGCCCCGGTCGCCACCAGATAGGTGAACACCCGGCGCAGCAGGCCCCAGCTGGCAAACCCACCCGACCGACCGCCGTAAATCTCCGCAATGCGGCGGATCATGCGCAGATTGGCGAAAAGCGCCGCCGCCACATCGGCCAGCGCCATCGGCACCAGGGCCGTCACCGTGGCCACCTGCCGCGCCGCGCCCTCGATCTCGCGGCGCACCCGGTCATCCAGCGGCTGCAAGAGCGCCTGTTCGGTCAGATCGAGCATCCCGTCGGCGTCGAACAGATCGCCCTTGCGCGCGGCGATGCGCGCCACCGCCTCGGCCAGTTCGGGGCGGTGGCGATAGAGGGCGACCACACCGTCGCTGACGCTGCGTGCCGCCGCCAGATCCTGCGCCCCGCGCGCCGCCAGCGCCCGTTCGCGCAGGCTGTCCAGCCGGGCAAGCCGCAGATAGGCCCCCCATTCGCGCAGCGCCAAGGCCAGCGCCAGCGCCACAAACACCACCGTCAGCCCCAGCGCGATGCTGCCCAGCATCGGGTTGCGCGCCATCAATTGTGCCACGAAATCATAGGCCGCCACCGACAGCACAAAGCTGAACAACGCGCCAAAGGCCCAAAGCACCGCCTTCAGCAAGGGCGAGGCGCGGCGGCGGGTGATCTGCGCTGCCGCCAGCATGGCGCGCCCCTCGGGCGAGGCTTCGGGCACCGGCGGGGCCAGCCCCGGGTCGGCGGCAGCCGCGCTGTCAAGATCAATCAACACCGGGCGGCGCAGGGGAGGCAGATCATCGGTCACAGCCGGTCTCCGATCAGAAATTCCGCCGCCCGATCCAGCCGGATATGCGGCGGGCCATCGCCTTGGCTCAGGGTGATGCGGGCGGGGGCAAAGCTCATCAGCGCGAAATCGGCATCCAGCCAGCGCGCCGCCCCTTCGCGGGCGGGCGACAGCAGCCGTGCCGGATCGGCGGGCAATTCGCCCGGATACATCGCCGCCTGCTTGCCCGTCGACATCAGCCGCCCGCGCACGACATCCAGCGCCTGCCCGTCCCGCTCCACCCGGTCTTCCACCGTGGCACGCAGGCCCGCCAGCGACATCGCCGCCACCTCGGCCCCCGCAAAGGCGGCGCGGTCGCGCGCATCGCGCACCATCGCCTGCATGATGGCGGTCAACTGCCCATGCTGGCTGTGATGCAGATGGTCGGCCTTGGTCGCGGCAAACAGGATCTTTTCCACCCGTTTGCCCAGCAGGATCTCGGACAGAAAGCCGTTGCGACCGGGCCGGAACGACCCCAGAATTTCGGCCATGGTGCGGCGCAGATCCTCCAGCGCCCGTGGCCCGGCATGAATCGCCCCCAGCACATCGACCAGCACAACCTGCCGGTCGATGCGCGAAAAATGGTCGCGGAAAAACGGCTTCACCACCTTGATCTTATAGGCCTCGTAGCGGCGCTCCATCTCGCGCCACAAGCTGCCCCGGCCATGGCTTGCGGGCAGCGGCAAAGGTGCAAAGGTCAGCACCGGACTGCCCGCCAGCTCGCCCGGCAGCAGGAACCGCCCCGGCGTGCAATCAGACCAGCCCGCCGCCCGCGCCGCCTGCAAATAGGCGGTAAAGGCCGCCGCCAGCGCCTGTGCGCGCGGCTCGTCCAGCGGCAAGGCCCCGTCTTCGGCGCGGGCAATGGCCAGAAATTCGGCCCCTTCGGCCCGTTTGGCCAGCCGCGTCAGCGTGTCTTCGGCCCAGTCGGCATAGGTTTTGTCCAGCAGCGCCAGATCCAGCAGCCATTCGCCCGGATAATCGACAATATCCAGATGCACGGTCTGCGCCGACATCAGCCCGGCAAACATGCCCTGCGGTTTCACCCGGAACGACAGGCGCAGTTCCGACACCGCGCGCGTGCTGTCAGGCCAGCGCGGATCATCGCCGGTCAGCGCCGCCAGATGCCCCTCCACGTCAAAGCGCGGCAGGGTGTCATCGGGTTGCGGCTGCAAATAGGCGGCCTCGATCCGCCCCGCTGCTTCAGCCTGCAATTGCGGCATCCGGCCCCGGTCCAGCAGATTGGCCACCAGCCCGGTGATGAACACCGTCTTGCCCGCGCGCGACAGGCCAGTCACCCCCAGACGCACCACCGGATCGGTGAACGGGTCGGTGACGGTGGCGACAAGCCCTTCCAGACTGCGGCTGAGTTGATCGGTAAAATCGCTGATCGCCAAAACGCGCCCCTTATGCTGTCCGGTGAACATAAGCACCGGCAGCGGCCTTGGGTAGGGCCTCTGCCCGTCCTCGCGGCGCGCGGGTCATGCAAAGGGCCGGAGAATGCTCTCCGGCCCTGAGGTCATGTGGTTCGGATCACTCACTCCGCCGCTTCGGCATAGCTTTCAAGCGGCGGGCAGGTGCAGATCAGGTTGCGATCGCCATAGACATTGTCGACCCGGCCCACGGGCGGCCAGTATTTGTCCACCCGGAAAGCCCCCGGCGGGAAACAGCCCTGTTCGCGCGAGTATTTGCGCGTCCAGTCGGCCACCAGATCGTTCACCGTATGCGGGGCGTGGCGCAGCGGGCTGTCTTCGGCGCTGATCTCGCCCGCCTCGACCGCCTTGATCTCGGCCCGGATCGCCAGAAGTGCGGTGATGAAACGGTCGATCTCGGCCTTGGTTTCGCTTTCGGTCGGCTCCACCATCAGCGTGCCTGCCACCGGCCAGCTCATCGTCGGGGCGTGGAAGCCGTTGTCGATCAGGCGTTTGGCAATGTCATCCACCGTCACGCCCGCTTCGGCGAAGGGGCGGGTATCGAGGATGCACTCATGCGCCACGCGGCCCCGGTTGCCCATGAACAGCACCTCATACGCGCCACGCAAGCGTGCGGCGATGTAATTGGCGTTCAGGATGGCCACGCGCGTCGCCTGGGTCAGCCCCGGCCCGCCCATCATCAGGCAATAGGCCCAGGAGATCAGCAGGATCGATGCCGAGCCATATGGCGCCGCAGACACCGGGCCTTCGGCCCCGCCGGTTTCCGGGTGGCCGGGCAGATAGGGTGCCAGATGCGCCTTCACGCCGATCGGACCCATGCCGGGACCACCGCCGCCATGCGGGATGGCAAAGGTCTTGTGCAGGTTGAGGTGGCTGACATCGCCGCCGATCTCGCCCGGTTTCACCAGCCCGACCATGGCATTCATGTTCGCGCCGTCGATATACACCTGCCCGCCGTGGCTGTGGGTGATGTCACAGATTTCGCGGACGGTTTCTTCGAACACCCCATGGGTCGAGGGATAGGTGATCATGCACGCGGCCAGATTGGCCCCTGCCGCCGCCGCCTTGTCGCGGAAATCCTCCAGATCCACATCGCCATTGGGCGCGGATTTCACCACCACCACCTTCAGCCCGACCATCTGCGCCGAAGCCGGGTTGGTGCCATGTGCCGACACCGGGATCAGACAGATGTCGCGATGCCCTTCGCCGCGCGCGCGGTGATAGGCCTGAATGGTCAGCAGCCCGGCATATTCGCCCTGCGCACCCGAGTTGGGCTGCATTGACATGGCATCATAGCCGGTGATCTCGCAGAGCTTCGCCGCCAGATCGTCAATCGCCTCCTTATACCCCAGCGCCTGATCGAACGGCGCGAAAGGATGCAGAGAGCCGAACTCGGGCCAGGTGATCGGCATCATTTCGGCGGCGGCGTTCAGCTTCATGGTGCAGGAGCCCAGCGGGATCATCGCCCGGTCCAGCGCCAGATCGCGGTCGGACAGGCGGCGCATGTAGCGCATCATTTCCGATTCCGCCCGGTTCATGTGGAACACCGGATGCGTCAGCACCTCGGACCGGCGCAGCATCTCGGCGGGGAAACCCAGATCGCCCTCGGCGGGCGGCGCTTCGTGAATGCCAAAGGCGCGCAGCACGCGGCGCAGCACATCTTCGTCCGTCGTCTCGTCGAGGCTGATGCCGACGTGATCCTGCCCCACCTTGCGGAAGTTCAGCCCCTCCAGCCGCGCGGCGGCCAGAATTCCAGCCTGCCCCACGCCCACCTCGACGGTGATCGTGTCAAAGAAGGCCTTGGGCGGCAGCGTGGCCCCGGCGTCGCGCAGCGCCTTGGCCAGCCGGATGGTATAGCTGTGCACCCGTTCGGCAATGGCGCGCAGGCCTTTCGGCCCATGGAAAACCGCATAGAAGCTGGCCATCACCGCCAACAGGGCCTGTGCGGTGCAAACGTTCGAAGTGGCCTTTTCGCGGCGGATATGCTGCTCGCGGGTTTGCAGGCTCAGCCGGTAGGCCTTGTTGCCATGCGCATCAATCGACACACCGACAATCCGCCCCGGCATCGCGCGTTTCAGATCGTCGCGGCAGGACATGAAGGCGGCATGCGGCCCGCCATAGCCCATCGGCACGCCAAAGCGCTGCGCCGAGCCGACGGCGATATCCGCCCCCATCTCGCCCGGTGCTTTCAGCATCATCAGCGCCAGCAGATCGCTCGCGACCACGGCGATGGCCTTGGCGGCATGGAGTTTTTCAATCCACGGCGTCAGGTCGCGCACATGGCCCCAGGTGCCCGGATACTGGAAGATCGCGCCAAATACCGAGGCGGGATCCATGTCATCCGGGTCGCCCACGACAATCTCGATCCCCAGCGGCAGGGCGCGGGTGCGGATCACGGCGATGGTCTGCGGGTGGCAATGTTCATCGACAAAGAAGGCGCGCGCCTTCGATTTGGCGCTGCGCTCGGCCATGGTCATCGCCTCGGCGGCGGCAGTCGCCTCGTCCAGCAGGCTGGCATTGGCCACCGGCAGCCCGGTCAGATCGGCCACCATGGTCTGATAGTTCAGCAGCGCCTCAAGCCGTCCCTGCGCGATTTCCGGCTGATAGGGGGTATAGGCGGTATACCAGGCCGGGTTTTCCAGAATATTGCGCTGGATCGCGGGCGGGGTGACGGTGCCGTAATAGCCCTGCCCGATCAGCGAGGTCATCACCTTGTTCTTCGCCGCCACAGCCCGCATCTTGGCCAGCAACTCATGCTCGGCCAGCGGGGCCCAGGTCAGCGGCTTGCCTTGCCGGATGGTCGCGGGAATGGTTTCTTCGATCAGCTGATCCAGCGTGGCCACCCCCACCGCTTTCAGCATCTCGTCCATTTCGGCCGGCGACGGGCCGATATGGCGACGATTGGCAAAATCATAGGGATCATAGTCGGTCGGGGTAAAGCTCATGGCATCCTCCGGGTGTGACAAACCGGGCGGGCGCAGAACGCCCGCCGATCTTTATCATAAAATCAAAGCCTTGTCGGCGATTAGCCAATCAGCTCGTTATACTCGTCTTCATCCATGAAGTCGTCGAGCACGCTGAGGTCATCCAGCTTCATCTTGAAGAACCACGCCTCGCCGGTGGCATCCTCGTTCACCAGACCCGGATTGTCGGCCAGCTTGTCATTCACCATGACAATCTCGCCATCCACCGGGGCCAGAATATCCGAGGCCGCCTTGACGCTTTCGATCACCACAACTTCGTCGCCCGCGGCAACCATTGTTTCGATTTCGGGCAGTTCAACAAAGACCACATCGCCCAATTGCGTCGCGGCATGTTCGGTGATGCCGACCACGACCAGATCGCCCTCGACGCGCAGCCATTCATGTTCCTGGGTGTATTTCATCGGGAGATCCTCATCTCAGCGTTTGTAGGTTGTCGGGTTGAACGGCATCGGGGCCACCGTCACCGGCAGCGCCTTGCCCCGCACGTCGCCGGTCAGCGCCGTGCCAATCTCTGAAAAGGCGCGGGCCACATAGCCCATCGCCACCGGCGCCTCGACCGAAGGGCCGAACCCGCCCGAGGTCACCTGCCCAACGGGGGTGCCATCCGGGGTGGCGAGCGCAACACCTTCGCGCATCGGGGCCCGCCCATCGGGGCGCAGGCCAACGCGCACCCGCTCTGGCCCCTCCGCCAGTTCGTGCAGAATGCGCGCGGCACCGGGGAAGCCGCCTTCGCGGGCGCCACCCGCGCGGCGCGCCTTCTGGATCGCCCAGGTCAGCCCCGCCTCGACCGGGCTGGTGGTCGTGTCAATGTCATGGCCATACAGGCAGAGCCCCGCTTCCAGCCGCAGACTGTCGCGCGCGCCAAGCCCGATCGGTGCCACCGCCGCCTGCGCCAGCAGCGCCCGGGCAAAGCCCTCGGCCCCGCCCTGCGGCACCGAAATCTCGAACCCGTCCTCGCCGGTATAGCCAGAGCGCGAGATCCACAGCGCCCCGAACACCGTGTCGATCACCGCCACATCCATGAACCGCATCGCAGCGGCCTGCGGCACCAGAGCGGCCAGCGCCGCCTCGGCGCCCGGGCCCTGCAACGCCAGAAGCGCGCGGTCCGTTACCGGCACCACCTCGGTCGTGTCCGACAGATTCGCCTGCATATGGGCAATGTCCGCCGCCTTGCAGGCCGCATTGACCACAACAAACAGATGGTCGCCGCGGTTGGCAAACATCAGATCATCCAGAATCCCGCCGGTGTCATTGGTGAACAGCCCATAGCGTTGCCGCCCTTCGGCCAGCCCCAGCACATCCACCGGCATCAGCGCCTCAAGCGCCCGCGCCGTGGCCTCATAGCTGCCTTTGGGCCGCAGGATCACCTGCCCCATATGGCTCACGTCGAACAGCCCGGCCTGCGCGCGGGTGTGCAGATGTTCCTTCATCACGCCAGACGGATATTGCACGGGCATTTCATAGCCCGCAAAGGGCACCATCTTGCCCCCGAGTTCCACATGCAGGTCATGCAGACCCAAGCGTAAAAGGTCGCTCACGCGCCCCTCCTCTTCCGCCGGCCGTAACGCAATCCGGCACCGATCAGACAGGCCAATCCCTGTCCCACGATGCCCCCTCTGTCCTTACCCTTGCGGGTGCCTGAGATCGTTATCCCTTCGGCGGGCGCGAACGCCACTCTCCAGAGTTCCACAGCCAGAACGGTCCCTTGTGCCTGAGAGTTTACCGGGGCGGTTGCTCCTTCGGCACCGGCCAAAGGGCAAGAGCCCCCGCCGGATTCTCCCGATCCTGACGGGCATAGGGTTAGCCTGCGGCCCCGCAGAATGGCAAGCGAAAAAATGAAATCCGACGCAATGCCAAGAGAATCCGACATTCACCCCAGGGCGACACGCTGCCGGATCACCCGCAGCGCCAGCCAGATCGCCAGAAGGCCAAAGACGATGCCGCCCAGCGCCTGCCCGATCAGCACCCCCTGCGGCCCATAGGTCTGGCCCAGCCACCAGGCAAAGGGCACCGTGCCCAGGGTATGCCGCGCCCAGTTGACCAGGGTAGACTGGAACGCCGCCCCCAGATTGTTGCAGGTGGCATTGGCGATGAAGATCAACCCGTTGAAAAAGAACAACAGGCTGAGCGGCCCGCAAAACAGATAGACCAGATCGCGGGTCAAGCCCTGCGCATGAAACAGATCGGCAATTGGCGCCCGGGCCAGAAACAGCAGCGCCGACATCGCGGCAATCACCAGCGCACAGAACAGCACCGCATCCCAGAAACTGCGCCGCACCCGGTCCAGCCGCCCCGCGCCGAGGTTCTGGCCGATGATCGGCCCGATGGCCCCCGACAGCGCAAAGATCACCCCGAAGGCCACCGGCGTCAGCCGACCGGCAATCGCCATGCCCGCCACCGCCGCCTCGCCGTATCCCGCCACCATCCGCGTGACAAAGGCCTGCCCCACCGGCGTGGCCAATTGCGTCAGCACGGCCGGGGCGGCAATCGTCGACAAGGGCGCCAGATCCGCGTGCAGGATCCGCAGGCTCAGCGGCGAAAAGCCGCCATAATGCCGCCAGACCGGCCACAGCGCCATCGCGGCAATCACCAGCCGCGACCCCCATCCCGCCAGCGCCGCCCCGGTCAGTCCCAGATCGGCCCAGAGGATCAGGATCGGGTCCAGAATGGCCAGCGCCACCGCGCCCCAGACCGTGACCATCATCGCCCGCCGGGCATCACCATGGCTGCGCAACACCCCGCCACCGATCATGCCGATCATCAGCAAGGGCTGCGATGGGATCAGCAGCCGCAAGAACCACAGCGTCTGCACCGCCGTCTCGCCGGTGGCCCCCAGCAGCGCCACGATCTGCGGCAGGGCCAGCCAGACCAGCGCCGCAAACACGGCTCCGAACAGCGCGCCAATGGCAAAACCACTGGTCGTCCGCTCCCGCGCCAGCGCCATGTCACGCGCCCCCACCGCCCGCGCCACCAGTGCCGAGACCCCGATCGACAGGCCAATACCAAAGGCGGTGGTGAAAAACAGGATCGCACCGGCATAGCCGATGGCCGCCGTCGCCGTCTCATCCTGCAACCAGCTGATATAAATCATGTTGATCAGATCAACGACAAAGATCGCCATCAGACCGACCGAAGATGTCAAGGACATCACCGCCACATGCCGGAACAGATTGCCGTCCACAAATTTCGCCTGCATCGCCCCTGCCCTCACCAGCAAAAAAGGGGCGCAACCCGACGCCCCTTTCATCTTGGTCCAAATATCCCGGGGGGTGCGGGGGGCTGGCCCCCCCCGCTGCGGCTCACAGCCCGCGCACCGTTTGCAGCAGGGGCATCACATCCGCCATCTCCGGCCCATGTGCCTGCCCGGTCAGCGCCTTGCGCAGCGGCATGAACAGCCCCTTGCCCTTGCGCCCGGTCGCCTCTTTCACGGCGGCGGTCCACTCGGCCCAGGTGCTCTGCGTCCAGGGCTGCGCGGGCAGCAGGGTCAGCGCCTGCGCGATGAAGTCGCGGTCCTCGTCGTCGATCATCGGCTCTGCGCCATCGCGGAACAGGCTCCACCAGCCCGCCAGATCGTCCAGCACGGTGATATTGTCCTTGGCCACCCGCCAGAACGCCTCGGCCTTGTCGGCAGGCACACCCAGCGCCGCGATGCGCGCGGCCACGGCCTCCAGCGGCAGGCCCTGCACATAGGCCCGCGTCAGCGGGAACAGGTCTTCGGCATCGAACTTGGTCGGTGCCGCGCCGAAGCTGCCGGGATCGAACCCCTCGGCCAGTTCGTCCAGCGAGGTGACCAGTTCCACCGGCTTGGACGAGCCGAGCCGCGCCATCAGGCTCAGCAGCGCCGCAGGCTCCACGCCCCGGGCGCGCAGATCGCGCAGCGACAGCGTGCCCAGCCGCTTCGACAGCGCCTCGCCCTGCGGGCCGGTCAGCAGGCTGTGATGCGCAAAGGCGGGCGGCGTGCCGCCCATCGCTTCCATGATCTGGATCTGCGTTGCGGTATTGGTCACATGGTCCGCGCCGCGCACGATCGAGGTGACGCCCATGTCAATGTCATCCACCGACGAGGCAAAGGTATAAAGCACCTGCCCATCGGCCCGGATCAGCACCGGATCCGACACCGAGGCGGCATCAATCGAGATCGGCCCCAGAATGCCATCGGCCCATTCGATGCGGTTCTGGTTCAGCAGGAAACGCCAGTAGCCCTCGCGCCCCTCGGCCCGCATCCGGGCCTTTTCATCGTCGGACAGATGCAGCGAGGTGCGGTCATAGACCGGCGGCTTGCCCATGTTCAGCTGTTTCTTGCGCTTCAGGTCCAACTCGACCGGCGATTCAAAACATTCGTAGAACCGGCCCTTGGCCTTCAGATCCTCGGCGGCCTCGCGATAGCGGTCCAGCCGCAGCGACTGCTTTTCGACCCGGTCCCAATGCAGGCCCAGCCAGTCGAGATCGGCCATGATGCCATCGGCATATTCCTGCTTCGAGCGTTCCTGATCCGTGTCATCCAGACGCAGGATGAACTGACCGCCGCTTTTGCGGGCAATCAGGTAATTCATCAGCGCGGTGCGCAGATTGCCGACATGGATATAACCTGTCGGCGAAGGGGCGAAGCGGGTCACGACTGTCATTGGGGTATTCTCCTGAACGCGGCACCTGTGGCACAGGGGGGCGAATTTGTCCATATCGCGCACCTTTCGCACCGCGTATCCCTGCCTTATCTTGACCGCATGACCCATGCCAGCGCCCAGACCATCGCCCCCGACCTCGCCCTGATCGAACAGCTTGCCCATGAGGCGGTGATGCAACTGCCCGAACCCTGGCGCACGGCGGCGGCGCAGGTCCGGCTCAGGATCGAGGATTTCGCCCCGGCCGAGATTCTGGAGGCGATGCAGATCGCCGATCCGTTCGAGCTGACCGGGCTTTATGAAGGCACGCCACTGACCGAAAAGTCGGTCATGGATCAACCGCTTGGCCCGGATGTGATCTGGCTGTTCCGCCGCCCGATGCTGGATGAATGGCTGGACCGGGGCGATGTGTCGCTGGCCGAGATGGTGACGCATGTGATGGTGCACGAACTGGCGCATCACTTCGGCTGGTCCGATGCCGAGATCGCGGCGATTGATCCCTGGTGGGAATGATCACCCATCCGTGATTGGGGCGCGGGCCCCTGCGCCCTAGATTGCCGTCAAAGCAACCAAGGGAGATCCGCATGTCCACATTCCGCCTGTCGCGCCGCACTGCCCTTTTTGCCGGGGCCAGCCTGCCCTTTGCCGCAGCCCTGCCGCCCATGGCCCATGCCGCAGCCGAAATGAAGGGCAGCGCGCTGCCGCTGTTCAACCGCTTCAAGCTGGGTGATTTCGAGGTGACGGCCCTGCTGGCAGGCACCCGCACCACCGAAAAGCCGCAAGAGACCTTTGGCCTTGATGCCACGCCCGAGGATTTCGCCGCCCTCGCCGCCGCGAATTTCCTGCCCGCCGACAAGACGCAGAACTTCTTTACCCCGACGCTGATCAATACCGGCAGCGAATTGGTGCTGTTCGATACCGGCCTTGCCCCCGAGGGTATCACGGTAGCGCTGGCGGCGGCAGGCTATAGCCCGGATCAGGTCGATGTGGTGGTGCTGACCCATATGCACGGCGATCACATCGGCGGTTTGTCGGGCGAGGCCGGGCCAACCTTCGCCAAGGCGCGGTATGTCACCGGCAGCGTGGAGCACAACCACTGGTCCGGCGCGGCGAATGAAGGGTTTGACGGCAAGGTCAAACCGCTGAATGACAAGATGACCATGCTGGAGGGTGGCGGCACTGTCGCGCCCGGCATCACCGCGCTGGAGGCCTTTGGCCATAGCCCCGGCCATATGGCCTATATGATCGAAAGCGGCGGGCAGCGGCTGGCGATCACCGCCGATACCGTCAACCACTATGTGTTTTCGATGCAGCGCCCGGATTGGGAGGTGCGGTTCGACATGGACAAGGCGGCGGGGGCGGCCACCCGCAAGACCCTGCTGGGCATGTTGGCCGCCGACCGGATCCCGTTCATCGGCTATCATATGCCCTTTCCGGCCCTTGGCTTTGTCGAGGCGCAGGCTGAAGGCTTCCGCTTTGTGCCGGTCAGCTATCAGATGTTGCTGAACGGCTGACACGATATGAAAACAGGGGCAGCGGAGGCTGCCCCTGTGCATCATCTCGATCTTGCCCGGATCATGCGGCCAGTTTGGCCGCGATGCTGACCAGACGTTTGGCCTGATGGCTGATGGCCGCCGTTTCGGCCTCGCCGAATTCCTTGCCCTGAGTGTGGCTGTAGCCATAGGGGTTGCCGCCAGCAGCGGCAACTGCCGCGTCGGTAAAGCCGGGGGCGACGATCACCGAGCCCCAGTGCATGAAGGTGGTGTAAAGGCCCAGCAGGGTAGCCTCTTGCCCGCCATGCGGGTTCGCCGCCGAGGTCATCGCGGTCACGGCCTTGTTGGCCAGCGCGCCAGTGGACCATTTGCCGCCCAGCGTGTCGATGAAGGCGCGCAGCTGCGACGGGGCTTGACCAAAGCGGGTCGGGGCCGAGAACAGGTAGGCATTTGCCCATTCCATGTCTTCGGGCGTGGCCACCGGAATATCGGCCGTGGCGGCCACCGTGGCTTTCCAGCCATCCTGGCTGTTCACTGCCGCTTCGGGGGCGGTTTCGGCCACGCGCAGCAGGCGCACGTCGGCCCCGGCCGCCTTTGCCGCCTCGGCGGCGATTTTGGCCATCTGGAAGTTGGTCGAATAGGTGGAATAGAAGATGACGGCGAGTTTGACGTTGGACATTTTTGAAGTTCCCTGAAGATCGCGGTGGTGTTCCGGTTGCCTGTTGAAAATAGGCGGGGCGCCGATCTGGTTCCATTCGGCACCGGCGCGAATGACTTGTGCGCTGATGCACAGCGCGCCGTTGTGGCATTGCGGCGCGTGGCGGGCTCTGGCAGTCTGGCCGCAGAGGTGCCGCATGACCCCGATCCTGACCATCACCCTGAACCCGGCACTGGATGTGGCCACCAGCACGCCCGAGGTGCGGCCCGGCCCCAAGCTGCGCTGTACTGCGCCGCAGATGGATCCGGGCGGCGGCGGCATCAATGTGGCCCGCGCCATTCAGCAGTTGGGCGGGGCGGCGCAGGCGCTGGTGGCGCTTGGCGGCGCAACCGGCGCACAGCTGGCCGAGGCGCTGCGCCGCCATGCCATCCCCTGTGTTGCCGTCGCCGCCCCCGGCGAAACCCGGCAAAGCCTGTCGGTGACCGACAGCCGCAGCGGCGCGCAATATCGCTTTGTGTTGCCCGGCGCAGAATGGAACGCGCCCCATGCGCAGCAAATCCTTGATGCGCTGGCGAAAATATCGCCGCCACCGCTCTGGGCGGTGCTGAGTGGCAGCCAGCCGCCTGGCCTTGCCGACCGCTTTGCCGCCGCTGTACAGGCGGCTTTGCCCAGCGGCACGCGGCTGATCCTCGATACATCAGGGGCTGCCCTGCGCGCGGTGGTGGCAGATCCGGTGCCAGGTCTGGCGGTGCTGCGCATGGATGATGCCGAAGCAGAGGATCTGGCCGGACAGCGCTTTGCCGACCGGCAGGCCTCGGCGGCCTATGCCGCCACATTGGTGGCGCGCGGCGTGGCGCAGACGGTCATCATCGCGCGCGGGGCCGAAGGATCGGTGCTGGCGGATGGCGCGGGCATGGTATTTGCCGACGCCCCGCCGGTGCAGGTGGTCAGTGCCGTGGGTGCGGGGGATACCTTCGTCGCGGCACTGGTGCTGGCGCTGGCCGGCGGTGCAGAGCGCGACTGTGCGCTGGCGCAGGCCGTGGCTGCCGCTGCCGCGGCCTGCCTGACCCCGGCGACCGAGCTGTGCCGCGCCGAAGATGTGGCCCGGCTGTTGCCGCTGGTCAGGGTCACGCCGCTGCCCGGCCCGCGGTGACGCGGTGATCTATGGCCCCCCTTCAGGAGATGGATGTGACAGCAGAGGCTTTGGTGGTGATCCTTCATGGTGTGGGCGGGCGTGGTGCGCATCTGGCCGCTCTGGCCGATATGATCGGCGCCGGGCTGCCGGGCCTCGCCTTTGCCCTGCCCGATGCCCCGGCGCGCTATGACTGGGACGATACCGGGCGGCAATGGTTCAGCGTGGCAGAGATCACCGCCGAAAACCGCCCCGAACGGTTGGTGGCGGCGCGGGCCAGTTTTGACCGGGTGCTGGATCGGGCGATCACGGAACAGGGCTTTGCCGGGCGGCTGAACCGGGTGGCGCTGGTCGGCTTTTCCCAAGGGGCGATCATGGCGCTGGATGCGGTGATGGGCGGGCGCTGGCCGGTGGCCGGGCTGGCGTGCCTGTCGGGCCGCTGCGTCTTGCCGGGGCCGGTGCTGGCCCCCGCCACGCCGGTGATGCTGTCACATGGGCTGGAAGATCCGGTGATCCCCGCCGCAGATGCGGTGCGGGCGGCAGACCATCTGGCCGGGCTGGGCAAACCCGTGGACCTGCATCTGTGGACCGGGCTGGGCCACTGGTTCGATGCGCGCGTGGCCGAGGTGACGGCGGGCTTTCTGCGCCGTACCCTGACCCCTGCCCCGCAAAGCTAGGCGCGCGGGGAAAACAGGATCACCGCCGTGCCCGCCAGCGCCAGCGCCGCCCCGGCCAGATCAAAGCGGTCCGGGCGCATCCCTTCGGCGGCCCACATCCAGATCAGGCTGGCCAGGATATAGATGCCGCCATAGGCCGCGAAACTGCGCCCCGCGCTGTCCGGCGGGGTCAGTGCCAGCAGAACGGCAAACGCGGCCAGCGCCGCCCCGCCGGGGATGAGCCACCACGCCGACGCCCCGGCCCGCCACCACATCCAGACCGCATAGCAGCCCGCGATTTCGGCCAGTGCGGCAGCGGCGTAAAGGCCCAGCGTCACCCCTCGTCCCGCCAGCGCATCGCAATCGGATAGCGCCGGTCCAGCCAGAAGGCGCGCGGCGTCAGGCGGGTGCCGGGGGCAGACTGGAAGCGCTTGTATTCGCTGATGTAAAGCAGATGCTCGATCTTCTTGACCGTGGCCTGGTCAAAGCCTTGGGCGACCAGTTCGGCCACCGAAAGCTCGCGGTCCACCAATCCGTCCAGAATGGCGTCCAGCACCTCATAGGGCGGCAGGCTGTCCTGATCGGTCTGATCGGGGCGCAACTCGGCACTCGGCGGTTTGGTGATGACCCGCTCGGGGATCACCGCCCCGGCAGGGCCCTTCATCCACGGGCGGTGATTGTCGTTGCGCCAGCGACAGGTGGCAAAGACACGGGTTTTATACATGTCCTTGATCGGGTTGTAGCCGCCATTCATGTCGCCATAGATGGTGCAATAGCCCACCGCCACTTCGGATTTGTTGCCGGTGGTCAGCAGCATTTCGCCGAACTTGTTCGACAGCGCCATCAGCATCAGCCCGCGCAACCGGCTCTGGATATTTTCTTCGGTGATGCCCGGCTCCGTGCCCGCAAACAGCGGTGCCAGCGCCGCCCCCACCGCCTCCTGCGCGCCGCCGATCGGCACGGTGTCCAGACGGCAACCCAGATTGCGCGCCACCTCGCCCGCATCCTCCAGCGAATGATCCGAAGTATAGGCCGAGGGCAGCATCACGCAGCGCACGTTCTCCGGCCCCAGCGCATCTGCGGCGATGGTGGCGACAATCGCGGAATCGATGCCGCCCGACAGGCCCAGCAAGACCTTCTTGAAGCCGGTCTTGGCCATGTAATCGGCCAGCGCCATCACACAGGCGCGATAATCCGCCTCCCAGATCTTCGGAATTTCGGCCATCAGCCCCGGTTTTGCCCGCCACCCGTCCGGCCCCTGCACGAAATCGACATGGGTGATGCAATCGTCGAACTGCGGCATCTGCACCGCCAGCTCTCCGCCCGGATTGAGCACCATCGACGATCCGTCAAACACCTGATCATCCTGCCCGCCGACCATGTTGAGATAGACCAGCGGCAGCCCGGTTTCGACCACGCGCGACACCATGAGGTTCAGCCGCAGATCCGGCTTGCCACGATGATAGGGCGAGCCATTGGGCACCAGCAGGATCTCGGCCCCGGTTTCGGCAAGGGTTTCGGCCACATCCGGGTGCCAGGCATCTTCGCAGATCGGCGTACCGATGCGCAGCGGGCCGACGCGGTAGGGGCCATTCACCTCGGCCGCCGAAAAGATGCGCTTTTCGTCAAACACATCGCTGTTGGGCAGGTGATGTTTCAGCACCGTCGCCGTCACCTCGCCCGCTTGCAGGATGTAATAGGCATTGTGCAGCTTGCCGGACACCATCGCCGGACCGCCGATGCCGATGGCCGGGCCATCGGCGCAATCGCGCGCCAGTTGCCGGATTGCGGCAATGGCGGCATGGGTGAAGGCGGGTTTCAGGATCAGATCCTGGGTCTGATAGCCGGTGATGAACATCTCGGTCAGCGCCAGCATATCGGACCCCGCCGCGCGGGCCTCTTCCCAGGCCGCGCGCGCCAATGCGGCATTGGCCGCCAAGGCGCCGACCGTCGGGTTCAGTTGCGCAAGCGTAAGGCGGAAACTTTGGGCCATGGGCGGATCTCCGGTGGCTGCGGGCGCGGCGTCCCGAGGATTTGTCTTGCTTTCTAGCAGACTGACGGCCAAGGAAAAGACGTCAAGCGGTGGGAGGCGGCGATGCAGCGGCGCAGCGAACGGAAGATCCTCTGGGGGCAGAATATCATCGGCATGGCAGGGCTTGTGCTGACATTGGCCGCACCGCCGCTGATGGCGCAGCAAAGCGACGGCGATGTTCTCGTCAAACAATATGACGACGGCTCGGTCTATGAGGGCACCTTCCGCAATGGCGTGCAGCATGGCACCGGCACCTACAGCCTGCCCAACGGCTTTGAATATGCCGGGGAATGGGTTGATGGCGAAATCCGCGGCAAGGGCATTGCGCGCTATCCGAATGGCTCGGTCTATGAGGGCGATTTTCTGGCGGGCAAACCCTTTGGCACCGGCAAGATCACCTATGCCGATGGCGGCACGTACGAGGGCGACTGGCTGGATGGCCAGATCACCGGCAAGGGCGTGGCGCGTTATGCCGATGGCACTGTCTATGAAGGCACGTTTGAAAACGCGGTGCATGAAGGTCAGGGCAAGCTGACCGCACCGGGCGGCGCGGTTTATGAGGGCGGCTGGGTCAAAGGCCTGAAAGAGGGTTCAGGGCGGCTGAGCTATGCCGATGGCACGCTCTATGACGGCACGATGAAGGCTGGGATGCGCGATGGCAAGGGCAAGCTGACCATGCCGGACGGACTGATCTATGAGGGGGATTGGGCCAAGGGGCAGATCAATGGTCTGGGCAAGCTGACCCAGCCCAATGGCGATGTCTATGAGGGCGCTTTTGCCGAAGGCGAACGGCAGGGCAAGGGCCGGATGACCTACAAGGATGGCTCGGTCTATGATGGCGCGTTCAAGGCCGATCAGCGCGAGGGCAAAGGCACGTTCCGCACGGCGGATGGCTATGCCTATGACGGCGATTGGGTGGCGGGTCGGATGCAGGGTCAGGGCAAGCTGACCTATTCCGATGGTTCGGTCTATCAGGGCGCGTTCAAGGCCGATCTGCCGGATGGAACCGGCAAGATCACCTATCCCGATGGCAGCACCTATGACGGGCTCTGGGTCGCAGGCGAGATCGAGGGCACCGGACGGGCAACCTACAAGGATGGTGCCGCCTATGCGGGCAGCTTCAAGGCCGGGCAGGCCGAAGGGCGCGGCGTGCTGACCCGGCCCGATGGCTATCGGTATGAGGGCGATTGGGTGGCGGGCAAACGCACCGGCAGCGGCACCGCCACCTATCCCGATGGCGCGATTTATACCGGGGCCTTTGTCGATGGGGTGCGGCAGGGCCAGGGCGAGATCGTGATGCCCGATGGCTTCCGCTACAACGGCCAATGGGACAAGGGCGAGATTGCGGGCAAGGGCGTGGCCACCTATGCCACGGGCGATGTCTACGAAGGGGCCTTCGTCAGCGGCAAGCGGCAGGGTGCAGGCGTGCTGCGCTATGCCAATGGTCAGGAAAGCGCCGGGGAATGGCTGAACGGCATCCTTGTCGCCGCCCCCGAAGCCCCGCCTGCCGCCGCAGGGGATGCGCCAGCCCCTGATGCAGCCGCGCCCGAGGGAACTCCCGCCCCCTGAACCACCGTCACCGATTCGCCACGCCAGCCAGATCGCAGATCACTTCCAGCAGGCGTTGGCGGGAAAACGGTTTGCTGACATGGGCGTGAAAGCCTGTGGCCAGATATTCGGCAACCTGATGGCGCATCGCATTGGCGGTGATGGCAACCGCAGGTGGCGGCGCGGTGCCGCGCGCGGCATGGCCCGCGCGAATCGCCCGCAGCGCGGCAATGCCATCCACCAGCGGCATCGAAATATCCAGCAGCAGCAGATCAAAGCTCTGCGCCGCGCTCAGCGCAATCGCCTCGCGCCCGTCGGCCACCAGCACCACCTCCATGCCGCTATGCGCCAGCATCGCCGACAGGATCTTGCGGTTGGTGGCATTGTCATCCGCCGCGAGAATCCGCAGCCCGGCCAGCCGGTCCAGCGGCAGGGCCACCGAGGGCGGCGCGGCAGCGGGGCGGATTTCGTCCACCCCGGCCTCGGGCAGCGGCAGGGTCACCCGGATGCGGGTGCCTGCGCCCGGCTGCGACAGGGCAACAATCTCGCCCCCCATCATATCGACCAGCTTTTTCACAATCGACATGCCCAGCCCGGTGCCGCCAAAGCGCCGTGTCACCGTGGTATCGGCCTGTTCGAAATCCTCGAACATGCGGGCCACCTGCGCAGTTGTCATGCCAATGCCGGTGTCGATCACGTCGATCACGATGGGACGGCCCGGCGGGCAGGTCAGCAGCACGCGGATCTCGCCCGTTTCGGTGAACTTGATCGCATTGCCCAGCAGGTTGTGCAGGATCTGCGCAACCCGGTGCGGATCGCCGATCCGGCGACGCTGCGCATCGGCGCTGGCCAGAATCGCAAAGGACAGCCCTTTTTCCTGCGCGCGCAGCGAATGCAGCGCCTCGACCTTGGCCACCACATCCGAGGGGCAGAATGCCGTCGCCTCCAGCTCCAGCCGCCCGGCGTCAATCTTCGACAGATCGAGGATGTCATTCAGCACCCGCAACAGCATTTCGCCCGAATCGCGGATCGTGGCGATCATCAGCCGGTGTTCGGGATCGACGAGCAGCCCGTCCAGCAGCTCTGCCATGCCCAGAACCCCGTTCAGCGGCGTGCGGATCTCATGGCTCATATTGGCCAGAAACATGCTTTTGGCATGGCTTGCGGCCTCGGCCTGATGGCGGGCCTTTTCCAGATCCGCCGTGCGCAGATGCACCTCATGTTCCAGATTGCGGGCCTGATGTTCCAGCGCGCGATTGGCATCGAACAGCTCACGGCTTTTCAGCTCCAGCAATTGCTCCGCCTCTTCGCGCGCCCGCCTTTCGCGGTCATAGCGGCGGCGCGACACCGCATCGGGGGGGGCCAGATCGTTCATTGCGGATCGTATCGGATGGTGAATTCGGCGCGGGCCGCCTCAGGTGTCGAAAAATCCCGCGCGGCGACGCTGGCCGCCACACCGAAATGGCCGACACAGCCTTCAATCAGCCCCTGACAGAACGGCACCAGCGGCCGGGACGAGCTGTAATCCATCCGCAGTGCATCCGGCGCGATGCGTTCGGTGGCAAAGGTGGGCAATTCGGCATTGGGATAGATCTTGCGCACCTCGACATGTACTTCGCCCTCGATGGCCTCCAGCATCGCCATCACATCGGGTTTGGTTTCAAAAAAACCCGGATAATAGGTCTTGAACGCATCCATCATCCAATGGCCGAAGCGGCGCTGTAATTCATCGCCCGGCACGGTGGTCGCCCGACTGAAGGCCTGCACCAGCGCCATCAGATCGCTGCACGGATAATCGCCCACCGCCGTAAACGCCCCGCCCGAGGACAAGGGCGTGCTGTCCAGCACCGCATCAACCGCCGCCTCGCCCACCAGATCCTCTGCCATTTTCAGCAGCTCGACAAATACGATACCCTTCATGCCTGCGCGTCTCCCTTTTGCCGTCTGCGGCTGATCTGCCCGCTCAGGCGTCGCACAGGAAGTTTAACAAACCGCTAGCGGCGGCAGGCTTCCGTAGCGGCGCCATCTGGCTTATCTGCACCGCTTGCCAGACCGGAGCCCAGCCTTGCCCCCTGCCCTGACCACCGTTCAAGACCTGCTGCACAGCGGCCTTGCCACTGTCGATGACGCGCCCGCGCTGGCCGAGGTTGCGCAAGAGTTCCGCATCCGCATTTCGCCGCAGATGCGGGCGGCGATGGAACAGGGCGATGGTCTGGCGGCGCAATTCGTGCCGACCGTGGCCGAAAGCACGATCCGCCCCGAAGAGCTGGCCGATCCGATTGGCGATGCCCGCTTTTCGCCCGCGCCCGGCCTGACCCACCGTTATCCCGACCGGGTGATTCTGGCGGCGACGCAGACCTGCGAGGTCTATTGCCGGTTCTGTTTCCGCCGCGAAACCGTGGGGGCAGCCGGGGCCTTGCCCGAGGCGGATCTGGTGCAGGCGCTGGATCACATCCGCCACCACCCCGCCATCCGCGAGGTGATCCTGACCGGGGGCGACCCGCTGTCGCTGTCGCCGCGCCGGGTGGCGGCGCTGCTGACGCGGATCGCGGCGATTGACCATGTGGAGGTGGTGCGCTTTCACACCCGCGTGCCGATGGTGGCACCAGAGCGGATCACCGATGACCTGCTGGCCGCCCTCGACGTGCGGCCTGCTGTTTACGTCGTGGTGCATACCAACCACCCGAACGAGCTGACCGAGGCGGCGAAGCTGGCGTTGCGGCGGCTGACCCGTGCAGGCGTGCCGCTGCTGGCCCAGACCGTGCTGTTGCGCGGAGTGAATGATGATGCCGCCGTGCTGGAGGCGCTGTTTCGTGGCCTGATCGCGCAGCGGGTGAAGCCCTATTACTTGCACCACTGCGATCTGGCCAAGGGCACCAGCCATTTCCGCACCACGATTGCCGAGGGTCAGGCCATCATGGCCGCGCTGCGCGGGCGGCTGTCGGGCCTCGCCTTGCCGACCTATGTGCTGGATATTCCGGGCGGGGCGGGCAAGGTGCCGATCGGGCCCGGCTATCTGCACCCGGGCGATGTGCCCGGTCGGCATCTGGTCACGGATTGGCAGGGCGGGGTGCATCCCTATGACGACCCCGCCCGCTAAAAGGCCTCAATGCTTGGAATGATCTGTGCTGCCGGGCGGATCGACCATGAATTCGATCTGCACCTTGCCTGCCTTCTCGAAGGTCAGGGTAGCGGGGATCATGCCACCCTCGGGCAGGGCGCCGGTCAGACCCATCAGCATGATGTGATAGCCGCCCGGCTCCAGCACCGCCACATCGCCTGCGGGGATCACCAGTTCGGGCACATGGCGCATCGTCGCCACGCCTTCGGGCGAGGTGGCAGACAGATGCAGCATGGCCGAGGCGGCGACGGGGGTTTCCACGGACAGCAGGCGGTCATCCGCACTGCCGCTGTTGGCAATCACCATATAGCCGGCTGCGGCCTTGGCAGTGGCGGCAGGGCGCGGAATGGCGGGATGGATGATTTGCAGATCGCCTTGTGTCACCTCATGGCCAAGGCTGGCGGTGGCGGTGGTGATCAGCAGGGCGGCAAGCGAAAAGATGCGTTTCATCGCATATCCTTCACGTCGGACTATCAGGAAAGCGCCGCAAGGTTGCGGCAGGTTTGGCAAAACGGGCGCGGGCTCACACCCGTGGTGGTGCCCGCGCCGATGCCATACCCGGGCGACGGGCAGCCAGACCCAGTGCCTCGCCCTGCCCCTGCACCGTTCCGACAAGCTGCCAGTCCACCGCCTGCACCGCGCCCCCCGAGGGCGGTAGAACGGCGGCTGACATCAGTCGGCAGGCCTCGCAGCGCGGGGTGGCGCGCGCCTCATCCTCGCCGCAGATGCGGGCCACCTCGCCCACCGCCAGCAAGACCGCTTGCCAGCCCGCATCCGCCCGGGGGGCCGTATGGGCAAACCCGCCTGCCAGCGTGGCAAAGCCAAGCAGGACCACCAGAAACAGCCGGGGCATGGGATGGGGCACAGTCATGCGCGCATGATTGGCGCAGCGTTGCGGGCGGGGCAAGGCTCTGGCCGCTGACAGCCGTGCAACTTTGCGTGCGTGATCCACGTCCTTCGGGGCCGCACAGACGGGATCACCAGGGAATCGCCTTGCCAGCCCAATCATAGAAGCCACCGCTCTGCGCCGGGGTCAGCCCGTCCAGAACCGCGATCAGATGCGCCGCCGCCACCGCCGGGGCAACCGTGGCATGGCCGGATTGGTAGTCCGCCGTAAAGGCGGTGGCCACTGTGCCGGGGTGCAGGGCGGCAATCACGGCGCGGGGATGGCTGCGCGCCAGCTCAATTGCCGCCGTGTGCAGCATCTGGTTCAGCGCCGCCTTTGCCGCCCGATAGCCATACCAGCCGCCCAGATGGTTGTCGCCGATAGATCCGACCCGCGCCGACAAGGCCGCAAAGCGGCAGTCGGCATCGCGCGGCATCAGATGGCGCGCATGTTTCAGCACCAGCAACGGCCCGATGGCGTTCAGTGCGAATTGCGCGGCCAGCGCCGCCGGATCCACGGCGCGCAGGGTCTTTTCGGGCCGCCAGGCCGCCTGCCCCGGACGTGTGATCTGCAACGCGCCGGTCGCCACGAAGATCCGGTCAAAGGCCCCCTCAAGCCCGGCCATATGCGCCGCAATGCTGGTTTCGTCGGTGAGGTCCAGCCCGTTGACGCTGCGCGACAGGCCCACCACCTCGCCCCGCCCGGCCAATGCCGCACAAAGCGCCGCCCCGATACCGCCGCTGGCCCCGATCACCAATGCCCGCATATGCCCCTCCTGTTTGCGATCATCTAGGGCGCGGGGTGCCGATTGCCAAACCGCATCCCGCCGCATTTTTGCGCTTTTCTTTTCCCTCCCGGTTCTTATAGTTTGCCCCCATGAACACGGGTCATCATATCGCCACGACTGCGCGCCGCCTGCGTGCCTCGGCCACCCGTGGTCTGCTTCTCCTTAGCTGCCTCTGAGCGTGCCCTCGGGTGCGACCGCTCGGAGGTGACCAGCGCCCAAGGATGATGCAAAAGATCTAAGGAATTCAGAGACATGACTGACAAAAGCGCCCAACCCCGCGTAATCATTTTCGACACCACATTGCGTGATGGCGAACAGTCGCCCGGTGCGACGATGACCCATTCCGAAAAGCTGGAGATCGCAACCCTGCTCGACGAGATGGGCGTGGACGTGATCGAGGCGGGCTTTCCCATCGCCTCGGAAGGCGATTTCGCCGCCGTGAGCGAGATTGCCCGACTGGCGAAAACCTCCACCATCTGCGGGCTGGCGCGGGCGAATTTCAAGGACATCGATCGCTGCTGGGAGGCGGTGAAACATGCGCGCAGCCCGCGCATCCACACTTTCATCGGCACCTCGCCGCTGCACCGCGCCATCCCCAATCTGGATATGGACCAGATGGCAGAGCGGATCCATGACACGGTCAGCCACGCGCGCAACCTGTGCGACAATGTGCAATGGTCACCGATGGATGCAACGCGCACCGAACATGATTACCTGTGCCGCGTGGTGGAAATCGCCATCAAGGCCGGGGCCACCACGATCAATATTCCCGATACCGTGGGTTACACCGCGCCGCGCGAAAGCGCCGACCTGATCCGCATGTTGCTGGAGCGGGTGCCCGGCGCCGACAGCATCATTTTCGCGACGCATTGCCACAATGACCTCGGCATGGCGACGGCCAATTCGCTGGCGGCGGTCGAGGCGGGCGCGCGGCAGATCGAGTGCACGATCAACGGCCTGGGCGAGCGCGCGGGCAATACCGCGCTGGAAGAGGTGGTGATGGCGATGCGCGTGCGCAATGACATCATGCCGTTCCAGACCCGGATCGACACGACCAAGATCATGAACCTGAGCCGCAAGGTCGCCACCGTGTCGGGCTTTCCGGTGCAGTTCAACAAGGCCATCGTCGGCAAGAACGCCTTCCTGCATGAATCCGGCATCCATCAGGATGGCGTGCTGAAGAATGTCGAGACATTCGAGATCATGCGCCCCGAAGACATCGGCCTGACCGCGAAAAACATCGCGATGGGCAAACATTCGGGCCGGGCGGCGCTGCGGGCCAAGCTGAAAGAGTTGGGCTATGATCTGGCCGACAACCAGCTGAATGATGTCTTTGTGCGGTTCAAGGCTTTGGCCGACCGCAAGAAAGAGGTCTATGACGACGATCTGGTGGCGCTGGTGCAGGATCAGGGCACGTCCGAGGCGCATGACACCTTGCAGGTCAAACGGCTGCGCGTGGTCTGCGGCACCGATGGCCCGCGCGAGGCGGAGCTGACGTTGAGCATCGACGGCGTGGACCACACGACCGACGCCACCGGCGATGGCCCGGTGGATGCGGCGTTCAACGCGGTGGACATGCTCTATCCGCATCAGGCGCGGTTGCAGCTCTATCAGGTGCATGCCGTGACCGAAGGCACCGATGCGCAGGCAACGGTGTCGGTGCGGATCGAAGAGGATGGCCGCATCGCCACTGGCCAGTCGGCAGATACCGATACTGTGGTGGCCAGTGTGAAGGCCTATGTGAACGCCCTGAACCGCCTGATCGAACGGCGCAAGAAGGGCAATCCGGGCGATGATCTGAAATCGGTCAACTATCGCGACGCCTCGTAACCGCCCTGCGGCGGGGCTCGCCCCACCTGCAAAGCGGTTTGGAATGTGGGGGCCTTCGGGCCCCCATTTGCGTCAGTGGGGAGGCTGTTTTCACCCGCTTCACTGGGTAAAAACTGATCAAATGTTGCAAAATGAAAAACTTTATCTTGAAGTCCCGGAATTTTAACGGCCAGATATTGCAGGAAGATAAGCCCCTGACGGACACGCGGAATTGTGCCGCCCATGCGGGCTATGGGGTTTCTCTTGCCCGCCCCTGTCTTTATATGAAGGCGCCCGCGTCAGGCATGGCCTGAGTCGCGGGGCTGATCGTTTGTTTCTGAAACCAAAGGGCGCACCCCAGCATGTCTCTCCTTACCGGTCTCTTCTCGTCGGATATGGCGATCGACCTCGGCACCGCGAATACGCTTGTCTATATTCGTGGCAAGGGGATCGTGCTGAATGAGCCGTCGGTGGTGGCCTATCACGTCAAGGACGGCAAGAAGCAGGTTCTGGCGGTGGGCGAGGATGCCAAGCTGATGCTGGGCCGTACCCCCGGCAGCATCGAGGCGATCCGCCCGATGCGCGATGGCGTCATTGCCGATTTCGATTCTGCGGAAGAGATGATCAAACATTTCATCCGCAAGGTGCACAAGCGCACGACTTTCAGCAAACCGAAGATCATCGTCTGTGTGCCGCATGGGGCGACGCCGGTGGAAAAACGTGCGATCCGCAATTCGGTGCTGCAAGCCGGGGCGCGCCGCGCCGGGCTGATTGCCGAGCCGATTGCGGCGGCCATCGGGGCCGGGATGCCGATCACCGAACCCACCGGCAGCATGGTGGTGGATATTGGTGGCGGCACCACCGAAGTCGCGGTGCTGAGCCTTGGTGACATCGTTTATGCGCGCTCTGTGCGCGTGGGCGGGGATCGTATGGATGAGGCGATCATCAGCTATCTGCGCCGCCATCAGAATCTGCTGATCGGTGAATCCACCGCAGAACGCATCAAGACCTCCATCGGCACCGCGCGGATGCCCGACGACGGGCGTGGCAGCTCCATGCAGATCCGTGGCCGCGACCTGCTGAACGGCGTGCCCAAAGAAACCGAAATCAATCAGGCACAGGTGGCCGAGGCTCTGGCCGAACCCGTGCAGCAGATCTGCGATGCGGTGATGCAGGCGCTGGAAACCACGCCGCCGGATCTGGCCGCCGATATCGTCGACCGCGGCGTGATGCTGACCGGCGGCGGCGCTTTACTGGGCGATCTGGATCTGGCGCTGCGCGAACAGACCGGCCTGTCGATCTCGGTGGCGAACGAGCCGCTGAACTGCGTTGCTCTGGGCACCGGCAAGGCGCTGGAATATGAAAAACAACTGCGCCATGTGATCGACTACGACAGCTGATCCCGGACGCAACCCAGATCGTGTGAGGCCCGCCCGTGGCAAGCAACCGGACATCGCCGGAGGATTTTGCCCGCCCGATCAGGCGTATTCTGATCGGGCTTCTGGTTGTGCTGTTGCTGGCGGTGTTCCTGCTGTGGCGGATCGACAGCCCGCGCGTGGAACGCTTTCGCACCGCTTTGGTGGATCGGGTTGTGCCCAGTTTTGACTGGGTGATGCTGCCGGTGACCAAGGCCGCCGATATGGCCAAGGGCTTTCAGTCCTACACCAAACTTTATGAACAGAATCAGGATCTGCGGCAGGAGTTGCAGCAGATGCGGGTGTGGAAAGAGGCCGCGCTGCGGCTGGAACAGCAGAACGCCCGGCTGCTCGACCTCAATCAGGTGCGGCTTGACCCCAAGCTGACCCATATCACAGGCGTCGTGCTGGCCGACAGCGGCAGCCCGTTCCGGCAATCGGTGCTGCTGAATGTGGGCGCGCGCGATGGTGTGCGCGATGGCTGGGCCGCGATGGATGGCATCGGGCTGGTCGGGCGGATTTCGGGGGTTGGCAAACGCACGGCGCGGGTGATCCTGCTGACCGACAGCAATTCGCGCATTCCGGTTGTGGCGCAGCCCTCGGGGCAGAAGGCGATGCTGTCGGGGGACAATTCGCCGCTGCCGCCGCTGGATTATCTGGAAAAGGATGATCTGGTGCGCCCCGGCGATCAGGTGGTCACGTCGGGCGATGGCGGCGTGTTCCCGGCGGGGCTGCTGGTCGGCACAGTGGCGCAGGGCACAGACCGGCGTCTGCGCGTGTTGCTGGCGGCAGATTACGAGCGGCTGGAGTTTCTGCGCGTGTTGCGCAGCCATGATCTGGAACCGCTGACCGATCCGGGCGGCCTTGTCACCCCGCCCGTCGCGCGCGAGGTGATCGGCCCCCTGCCCCCCGCCGAAGCCGAGGTGGACGCCGAAACCGTCGAGGGCAGCAATGGTTGATCCGCTGCGCCGTGACGTTCTGGTCCATCGCAGCATCTTCGTCGGCGTGGCGCTTGCCCTGATCTTTCTGCGGCTGCTGCCGATGGGCAGTGCGGCGGGCAGCCTGCCGGGGCCGGACATCCTGCTGTGCCTGATCCTCGCCTGGGTGCAGCGCCGCCCCGATTACCTGCCCGCCCTGCTGATTGCCGCCGTCGTGCTGCTGGAAGACCTGCTGCTGATGCGTCCGCCGGGCCTGTGGACCGCCCTTGTGGTGCTGGGAACCGAGATCCTGCGGTCGCGCATCGCACTGACCCGTGAATTGAGTTTTGCGGTGGAATGGCTATTCATGGCGGTGCTGATGATGGCATTGTTTCTGGGCTACCGCATGGCCTTTGCAATCACCTTTCTGCCGCAGACCAGCTTTGGCTATGCCATGACGCAGGTCGTGGCCTCGATCCTTGTCTATCCGGGGGTTGTCTGGCTGTCGCACCTCACGCTCGGCGTGCACAAGCCCGGCATGGGCGAAGTGGACGATAAGGGAAGACGACTATGAGACGCACCGCCCGCGATACCGAAGAAAGCGCCCGGATGATCCGCAGGCGGGCGTTTCTGCTGGGCGGCGCAATGTCGGCCTTTGTCGCCGTTCTGGGCGCGCGGATGCGGTATCTTCAGGTCGATCAGGCCGATGAATTCCGCCTGTTGGCCGAAGAAAACCGCATCAACATCCGGCTGATCCCGCCGGCACGCGGCCTGATCCAGGATCGCAATGGCAAGCTGATCGCGGGCAACGAACAGAATTACCGCGTGGTCATCACGCGCGAGGATGCGGGCGATGTGGATCTGGTGATGCAGCGGCTGGCGCAGATCGTGCCGCTGTCGCCGGAGGACATCGAAAAGACGCTGCAAGAGGTGGAGCGACGCTCGCCCTTCGTGCCGATCACCGTGGCCGACCGGCTGAGCTGGGAAGATTTCTCCAAGATCGCGCTCAACGCCCCGTCGCTGCCCGGTGTGACGCCCGAAGTGGGGCTGAGCCGCGCCTATCCGCTGGACAGCGATTTTGCGCATATCGTGGGTTATGTCGGCCCGGTGTCGGAAAAGGATCTGGAAGGGCTGGAGAACCCGGACCCGGTGTTGCAGATCCCGAAATTCCAGATCGGCAAGATCGGCGTGGAACGCTGGACCGAGGACAAGCTGCGCGGCAAGGCCGGGCAGAAGCGCATCGAGGTGAACTCGGTCGGGCGCGTGATGCGCGAGCTGGAGCGGCAGGAAGGTGTGCCGGGCGCCGACCTGCGGCTGACCATCGACGCCGATATCCAGAATTTCGTGCAGGTGCGGCTGGGCGATGAAAGTGCGGCCGTGGTCGCCATGGATGTCGAAAGCGGCGATATTCTCGCCATCGCCTCGGCCCCGTCCTTTGATCCGAACCTGTTCGTGCGCGGCATCAGTCAGGCGGATTATTCGACACTGACCGAAAACGACCACCGGCCCCTGGCCAACAAATGCGTGCAGGGGGCCTATCCGCCGGGGTCGACCTTCAAGATGGTCACGGCGCTGGCCGCCTTGCAGGCGGGCGTGATCAATTCCGGCACCGGCGTCTATTGCCCCGGCCATTACGAAATGGGCGGGCGGCGGTTCCACTGCTGGAAACGCGGCGGGCATGGCACTGTCTCGCTCAATTCCGCCCTGGCCGAAAGCTGCGACGTGTATTTCTATGACATTGCGCAGCGGGTGGGCATCGACAAGATTGCCGAGATGGGCCGCCATCTCGGGCTCGGGATGCGCCACGATCTGCCGATGTCGGCCATCACCGAAGGCGTGATGCCCGACAAGGCCTGGAAACAGCAACGTTATGGTCAGGAATGGCGCATCGGCGATACGATCAACGCCTCGATCGGGCAGGGCTATGTGCTGACCTCGCCGCTGCAGCTCGCGGTAATGACAGCGCGGCTGGCAAGCGGGCGGGCAGTCGTGCCGCGCCTTCTGCACATGATTGACAACGAACCCCTGCCGCTGGCCGAACAACCCGTGCTGCCGGTGGATCCCGCCTATCTGGAGGCGGCCCGGCGCGGCATGTTCGAGGTGATGAACGGCCAGCGGGGCACCGCGAAATCGTCGCGCATCGCCGACGATTCGATGCTGATGGCGGGCAAGACCGGCACGGCGCAGGTGCGCAACATCAGTGCCGCGGAACGCGCCTCGGGGGTGGTGTCGAACGATCAATTGCCATGGGAGCGGCGCGACCACGCGCTGTTCGTCTGTTTCGCCCCCTATGACCGGCCCAAGGTTGCGGTCTCGGTGGTGGTGGAACATGGCGGCGGCGGCTCGACCGTGGCCGCGCCGATTGCGCGCGACGTGCTGCTGCGCTGCCTGACCGGGGGCATTCCGCCGCTGACCGCCTATCCTTCAGCCCAGCGGGGCCGGATCGAGACGCAGTTCAAGGAAATGAAACTGCGCGACACCGGCGTGGCAGCCCCCGCGAAATCGCGGGCCTGAGGAGCGGCGGGCATGAGCTTTCTGGAATACCGCATCAAGACGGCGCCCACCGGGCTGCGCAAGGTGCTGCACCTGAACTGGCCGCTGATCCTGCTGATCACCGCCGTGGCGGCGGTCGGCTGGCTGATGCTCTATTCCGTCGCGGGCGGCCGGATGGAGGTCTGGGCCGAACCGCAGATGAAACGCTTCGGCGTCGGCTTCGTCCTGATGCTGATCGTGGCCTTCACCCCGATCTGGCTCTGGCGCAACCTGTCGGCGCTGGCCTATCTCACCTCGATCATATTGCTGCTGGTAGTCGAATTTTTCGGCACTGTCGGCATGGGCGCACAGCGCTGGATCGAGCTGGGCCCGGTGGTGATCCAGCCCTCCGAAATGATGAAATTCACGCTCGTGATGGTTCTGGCCGCCTATTATGACTGGCTGGACCCGAAAAAGACCTCGCGCCCGATGTGGGTGCTGCTGCCGGTGGTGCTGATCGTGCTGCCCACCATTCTGGTGCTGATGCAGCCCAACCTCGGCACCTCGCTGATGCTGCTGATGGCCGGGGCTGCGGTGATGTTCTGCGCGGGCGTCAGCTGGTGGTATTTCATCGGCGTCGCCATGCTGGCGGGTGGCGCGGTGGCCGGGGTGTTCCTGTCGCGCGGCACGCCATGGCAGTTCCTGCATGATTACCAGTATCGCCGCATCGACACCTTTCTGGATCCGACCGCCGATCCGCTGGGCGCGGGCTACAACATCATTCAGGCCAAGATCGCGCTGGGGTCGGGCGGCTGGGCGGGCAAGGGCTTCATGCAGGGCACGCAAAGCCGCCTGAACTTCCTGCCCGAAAAACACACCGACTTCATCTTCACCACGCTGGCCGAGGAATTCGGCTTTGTCGGGGCGTTTTCGTTGCTGTCGCTTTATGGCCTGATCATCGCCTTTTGCGTGATCTCCGCGTTGCAGAACCGCGACCGCTTTTCGCAGCTTCTGATCCTTGGCGTGGCAGCGAACCTGTTCTTCTACATCGCGGTGAACCTGTCGATGGTGATGGGCATGGCCCCGGTGGTGGGGGTGCCGCTGCCCTTGCTGTCTTATGGCGGCTCCGCCATGCTAGTGCTGCTGGTGGGATTCGGGCTGGTGCAAAGCGCCCATGTCCATCGGCCCCGCTGAGCGTGCGGGCAGATTTCAGGGCATTGGATCAGGGTAAGGCATGACAGTGATTTTGTTCGCGGCGGGTGATGCGCTCTGGCCGGAATATGAGGGGCCGTTGCGCAGGGCGCTGGAACAGGCGGGCATCACGGCAGATCTGGTCTGCACGGCGGCGCCTGAGGATGTGGATTACATCATCTATGCGCCGGGCAGCCCCTTGCAGGATTTTACCCCCTATACAAGCTGCCGCGCGGTGCTGAACCTCTGGGCCGGGGTTGAGCGGATCGTCGGCAATGCCACCCTGACCCAGCCGCTGTGCCGCATGGTGGATCCGGGGCTGACCGAAGGCATGGTGGAATATGTGGTGGGCCATGTGCTGCGCCATCATCTGGGCATGGACCGTTACATCCTGCGTGCGAAAGGCTGGCAGCAGATCGTGCCGCCGCTGGCGCGTGAACGCCGGGTGTTGGTGCTGGGGCTGGGCGAACTGGGACTGGCCTGCGCCCGCGCACTGGCGGCGCTGAACTTCGATGTGCAGGGCTGGAGCCGGACGGAAAAGCCGGGGCTCGACATTCCGGCCCACCATGGCGCGGCAGGGCTGGAGACGGCGCTGCGCCGGGCCGAGATCGTGGTCACGCTGCTGCCCCGCACCGCCGAAACCGAAAACCTTCTGGATGCAGAGCGGCTGTCCTGGCTGCCTGCGGGGGCTGTGATCATCAATCCGGGGCGTGGGGCGCTGATTGACGATACCGCCCTTCTGGCGGCGCTGGATGCGGGGCGTCTGGCCCATGCGACGCTGGATGTGTTCCGGGTGGAGCCGCTGCCCGAGGATCACCCGTTCCGCAGCCATCCGCGCGTGACGGTGACGCCGCATATCGCCGCCGACACCCGGGCCTCTTCGGCTGCGCGGGTGGTGGCCGACAACATCCGCCGCGATCTGGCCCGCCTGCCATTGCTGCATGTGGTGGACCGGCAGCGCGGCTATTGATCCCCGCTTGACCTTGCAGACACGCTCCACCACCCTGCCCTGACGAGCAACAGGGCAGGCCCATCCCATGAAACCCAGTCATCCCGAACATGCCGCCCCCGCCCATGGCGCGGCGATGCAACAGATTGCCCCGGTGATCTGCTATCCGGTGGACGGCTTGCCCCGGCCCGATCTGGCCCCGTTCCGCGCGGCGCGGGCGGGCTGGCAGAAACTGTCGGAAACACTGGTGCCCGCCCGCGATGCGCGCTGCTTTGACCTGCCCGCGGGGCATTTTTTCCGCATCACCTCGGTCGAGGGGCCGCAGGTCGGGGATCTGAACCTGTGGAATGCGCAGGATCTGCACGAACGCTTTTATTCCGGCAAGACCCGCGCCCTGCATGGCACGCATCTGTCCACCGGCGACCGAATGTGGACCGCGCATCCCTATCTGCGCCCGATGGCGCTGATCACCGATGACAGTCTGGACTGGTATGGGTTCGATGCCTTTGGCGGTGCGGTGCATGATGTGATCGGCACCCGCTGCGACCCCTATACCCACAATCTGCTCAGCAAGGGCGGGCAGTATCATCACTGCTGCCATTCCAACCTGACCCGCGCGCTGGCCGATGCCCGGGCGCTGCCGCTGGCGGAGGCAGAGCGCCATGTGCATGATGTGCTGAACGTGTTCATGTGCACCGGCTTTACCCGCGACACCGGCCAGTATTTCATGAAAGCCTCGCCGGTGCGGCCCGGCGATTATCTTGAATTCTTTGCCGAAATTGATCTGTTAGGTGCGCTGTCGGCCTGCCCCGGCGGCGATTGTTCGTCTGAACATTCCTCGGACAGCGCCGCCTGCCATCCGCTGCTGGTCGAGGTGTTCCGCCCGCTGGCCCCGCCTGCGGGCTGGGTGTCGCCCATGGTCAACGGCTATGACCGCAGCCATGGGCGGAACGGTTAACAATAGCGTTCAATCGCCATCAGCTGATGATCGCCATATCTGTCGCCTGCGGCAAAGCCCGGTGGCAACAGGCGGTCAATCTCGGCCAGATCCGCCGCATCCAGACGGATGGCATCGGCCTGCGCCCAGTGCCGCAGATGGGCGGCGCTGCGCGTGCCGGGAATCGGGATCAGATGGTCCCAGCGCTGCAATAACCAGGCCAGCGCCAGCGCCGGGGTTGACCAGCCGCGCTGCGCCGCAAAGGCACGAAAGCCGTCGATCGCGGCGATATTGGCGCTGAAATTCGGCTCGGTGAAGCGCGGGTTGCTGCTGCGAAAGCCGTCCTGCACCTCATCCAGCCGCAAGGGCCGGTCGCCCAGCATCCCGCGCGCCAGCGGCGAGAAGGCAACGAAGGTCACGCCCAGCGCCTTGCAGGCCTGTATCAACCCCAGTTCAGGCTGGCGGGTCCAGAGCGAATATTCGTTCTGCACCGCCCGGCAGGGATGCAGCGCATGCGCCGCACGCAGCGTGGCAGGCGCGATTTCCGACAGGCCATAACCGCCAATCTTGCCCTCCCGTTCCAGGTCTTGCATTGTGCCGATCACCTCGGCCAGGGGCGTGCCAGGGTCACGGCGGTGAATGTAGAACAGCTCCACATGATCGCGGCCAAGGCGGCGCAACGAGGCCTCCAGTTCTGCGCGCAGATATGCGGCGGAGTTGTCGATGCAGCGGGGCGGGCCACTCACGATGCTGGCCTTGGTGGCCAGCGTCACCTGCGGCTTGCGGCGGGCCAGCCAGTTGCCGATCACGGTTTCCGAAACGCCCATGCCATAGATATTCGCGGTATCAATCAGGGTAATGCCCGCCTCCAGCATGGCATCGAGGCAGGCATGGCTGTCCGCCTCGGTCGTGGGGCCGAATATCCCGCCAAAGGACATGGCACCAAGGCCGATGGCCGAAACCATCGGCCCAGTGGACCCGAGTTGTCGTTGTTGCATGAGATGCGGTCCTTTTCTGGGAGGCCCGTTGACGGGGGGACTCCGGGGGGATCGCATCAAAGCCCGGCGAATCGGATCGTTCAACCCCGAATATAGTGCATCCCGGTAAATTTTCGGCGCAGCGCCGCCGTGCGCGGTGCCACCGATTCCGGCGCGTTCGAGCGCAGGCCCTCGGCAATCAGCGCCGCCAGTGCCGGGGCATCGGCAGGGGTCACACCCCGGCGCACCAATTCGGGCGTGCCGATCCGCAAGCCGTTCAGATCGCCCGCAACCTCGGCCACCGGCAAGCCGATGCCACAGGCCAGAAACCCGGCCTTGCGCAGGGTCTTCGAGGCCGCCTGCCCGCCGCCGAACCCAGCCGCCTCGATGGCGAACTGATGGCTCTGCGTCATGCCGCGCGCCGCGCCGAACACCGGCAGGCCCAGCGTCGCCAACTCGCGCGCCAGCGCCTGCGCCAGATCCACCATCGCCTGCGCATAGGCCGCGCCATGGTCGCGCCAATCCAGCAGGCTGATCGCCAGAGCCGCCGATTTCGCCGCATCGAAATTCGCGGTCATGCCCGGAAAGGCGATGCGGTCCAGCGCCTCGGCAATCGCGGCGTCATTGGTCACGATCAAGCCGCCCGCCGGGCCGCCCAGCGATTTATAGGTGCTCATCGTCATCAGATGCGCGCCTTCGGCCAGCGGATTGGCCCAAACGCCGCCCCCGATGATGCCGCATTGATGGGCGGCGTCGAACAACAGCTTGGCCCCCACGGCATCGGCAATCGCCCGGATCTCGCGCACCGGATGCGGGAACAAGTTCAGGCTGCCGCCAATGGTGATCAGCTTGGGCCGCACCCGCTGTGCCAGATCGGCCAGCGCCGCCAGATCGACGGTATAACCATCGGCATTGACCGGGGCGGGATGGGTGTGCAGCCCGTAAAGCCCGGCACAGCCCGCCGCGTGATGGGTGACATGCCCGCCCACCGCACCGGGCGGCGCAATGATCGCATCGCCCGGTTTCGTCAGCGCCATGAAGCCATAAAGATTGGCCAGCGCGCCAGAGGCCACGCGGATCTCGGCATAGGCCGCGCCAAAGACCTCGGCGGCAAGCGCGGCGGCAATCACCTCGATCTCTTCGATTGCCTCCAGCCCCATTTCGTATTTGTCGCCCGGATAGCCCAGCGACGGGCGGCTGCCCAGACCGCGCGCCAGTGCCGCCTCGGCCTTCGGGTTCATCACATTGGTCGCCGGGTTCAGGTTGAAACATTCGGCGTCATGGATCGCGGTGTTGCGCTTCATCAGCGCCTCGATCCGGTCCGCCACGGCGGCAGAGGGCGCATCGGCATCGCGGGCAATCTGCTGCACACGGGTTTCACAGGCGGCGGGCACCCAGGGGCGCGGGGCAAGATGGGTCATGGCTGTCTCCTTTTGCCCCATAGGGCGGCAAAGGGGGCTTGCCCGCAAACCAGATTTGCGAAAATCTAGGGTCAGAAAATCTGAGGCTCATATGGCTGTTGCCCCACCCCGCGCCAAAGACCTGCCGCTGACCGCCCTGCGCGCCTTCGAGGCGGCGGCGCGGCTGGGCGGGTTTGCCGCCGCCGCCACCGAACTGGGCGTAACCCCCGGCGCGGTCACGGCGCATGTAAAGGCGCTGGAGGCAGCACTGGGCGCTGCGCTGTTTGACCGGATCGCCAAAGGCGTACGGCTGACACCGCTGGGGCAGCGGGTGCTGCCAGAATTCACGCAGGCCTTCGATGCGCTGGGGCTGGCCGTTCATGCCCTGCGGCTGGAGGCCGCGCCGCGCGTTGTGCATATCGCCACCCTGCCCGCGATTGCGCAGCTGTTCCTGTCACCGCGCCTGCCTGCCCTGCGCGCGCAGATGCCCGAGGTGGTGATTTCCATCACCGCGATGGAGGCCCCGCCCAACCTGAAACGCGCGCCCTATGATCTGAGCCTGTTTTACGGCGACCATGGCCAGATCCTGGCCGAGGACGAGATTTTTCCGGTCTGCGCCCCGGCCCTTGCAGCGCGGCTGCATCAGCCCGCCGATCTGGCGCAGGTGCCCTGCCTGACCGATTCCGCCTGGGCCGGGGATTGGGCGCTCTGGGCCGCGCTCGCCCTGCCGGGCCAGAGCTTCGCGCCACGCGGGCCGGTTTTTTCGCTTTATGCACTGGCGTTAGAGGAGGCGGCAGGCGGGGCCGGGGTCTTGATGGGGCATGGCGCGCTGGTGGCGGGCCATCTGGCGCGCGGTGCCTTGGTCGCGCCCTTTGCGCAACGGCTGCGCCTGCCCCATGCGCTGCGGCTGTGGTCCGCCCGCCCGCTGCGCAGCGGCCACCCGGTGGAGCGGGTGGCGCGCTGGCTGCATGGCGTTGGCGGTTAGCCCGTCACCCGGCGCAGGAAATCGGCGGTGCGCGGATCTTGCGGCGCGGTGAAGATCTGCGCGGGCGGGCCTTGCTCCACGATGCGCCCACCCTCCATGAACAGCACCCGGTCGGCAATCTCGCGGGCAAACTGCATCTCGTGGGTGACGATCAGCATGGTCTGGCGGCTTTCGGCCAGGCGGCGCATCAGGTCCAGCACCTCGCCCACCCATTCGGGATCCAGCGCCGAGGTCGGCTCGTCAAACAGCATCAGCGGTGCATCCAGTGCCATGGCGCGGCCAATGCCCACCCGCTGCTGCTGCCCGCCCGACAGCGCGGCGGGATAGCTGTCGGCCTTGTCGGCCAGCCCGGTGTCGCGCAGGATGGCATCGGCGCGGGCATTGGCCTCGGGCTTTGGCAGCCCCTTCACGGTGATCAGCGCCTCGGTGATGTTCTGGCGCGCGGTCTTGTTGGCAAACAGTGCATAGTTCTGGAACACAAAGGCAGTGCGGCGGCGCAGGGCCAGAATATCCGCTGCCCGCGCATGGGCCGCATCCACTGTCAGATCACCGATGCGGATCTGGCCCGCATCCGGCCGGTCCAGATAGTTCAGGCACCGCAGCAAGGTGGATTTGCCGGTACCCGACGGGCCGATGATCACGATCCGCTCACCCGGCGCGATGTCGAGGTCGATGCCGTTCAGCACCGTCGTTGCGCCAAAGCGTTTGGTCAGGCCGGAAATACGGATCGCAGAACTGTTGGTCATCGCGCAAACGCCTTGTTCAAGCGGGTTTCAAGGCGGCGTTGCAGGAAGGACAGTGCCTCGACGATGATCCAGTAGAGCACGGCCACCACCAGAAACGCCTCGAAATAGCGAAAGCTGCCCGCCGCCTCTTTTTGCGCGGCCCCCATCATCTCGGTCACGCCAAGGGTGAAGGCCAGCGAGGTGCTTTTGATCATGTCGATGAAATAATTCACCAGAGTCGGCGCGGCGATACGTGCCGCCTGCGGCAGGATGATGCGCCGCATCATCTGGCCCCGCGTCATGCCGATGGATTGCGAGGCCTCCCACTGGCTGCGGTCGATGCCCAGAATCGCGGCCCGGATGCTTTCGGCCATATAGGCCGAAAAATGAAGGGTCAGCCCCATGATCGCCGCCGTGACGCCATTGATGCTCGTCAGCGCCGAAAACACCTGCGGCAGGCCGTAATAGAACAGGAACAACTGCACCAGCAGCGGCGTGCCCCTGAAAAAGCTGATGAACAGCGCCACCGCCGGGTCGATCACCGGCAGGCGCAGCACGCGGATTACCGCAAAACCGCTCGCCAGCGCCAGAGCGCAGACCATGCCCGCAAGCGCCATGGCCAGCGTCAGCGGCAGATACCCCAGAAGGATGGGCACCAGACCCAGCATGTAAGACAGGTCCAGTGCCCCCATGATGTTACTCCGCAGCAGAGGTGATGTCGGCGGCGAACCATTTCTCGGAAATCGCCTTCAAGGTGCCGTCCGCCTTCAGCTCGGTGATCGCAGCATCAATCTGCGCCTGCAGGGCGGTGCCTGCCTCGTCCTTGCGGAAGGGCAGCGCGTTGTGGATCTCGCTGAACGGGGCCCCGGCAAGGGCCAGTGGCAGCGGGCTTTCCTTGATCACCTGCGCCGAGGACACGCGGTCCATCACGAAGGCATCTACCCGGCCCAGAGCGGTATCTTGTTCGATATTGCTCTCATAGGTCTTGATGGTGATCTCGGACGCAAAGGGAAGTTCGCGAAGCAATTGTTCGAAATTGGACCCAAGGTTCACGGCAACGGTGCGGCCTTTCAGATCGTCCACGCCCTTGATCGTGTCATTGCCCTCTTTCACCACCACCTGCGCACCATCATAGACATAGGGCTGCGAGAACAGGAATTTCGCCTCGCGTTCCGGGGTGATGGTGATCTGGTTGGCCACGGTATCGATCCGCCCGGATTCCAGCGCGCCGATCAGGCCGGAAAACGACATGGTGACAAATTCCACCTCATGCCCGGTCTTTTCAGCGACGGCATTGATGAAATCCACCTCGAAGCCTTGCAGCACGTCCTGCTTGACGAAAGTGAACGGGAAATAGCCACCCGACATGCCGACCTTGAGCGTATCAGCCTGCACCGCAGACAGGGTGAGGGTGGCGAGGGCGGCGGCGAGAGCTGCGGATTTGAACATCGGTCTTCTCCTGTATCAAGGCAGCTTAGATGAGCTTTGGCGCGGCTGCGGTCAATTGGCCCGCAGAAACAAGAACCCGGGTCTGGAGCCGGACGAAAATTCCGAAAAATCGCCCTGCCTCTGGCAGCATACAGAACAACATTCGCCCACCCCGCCACGCGGCGGGCAGACTTTCCGTTCAGCCGGCCAGATGGCGCAGCCCTTGGGTCACATCCGTGCGCACCGCCAGCCGCAGCCCCGGCTCGTCCCCCGCCCGCAGCGCCGCAAGGATCATGCGGTGATGCTGGGGCGGCTCGTTCCGGCGCAGCCGGGAATAGAGCGCCCGCATGGTCGGCCCAAGCTGCAACCAGACGGTTTCCAGAATGGCCAGCATCGCCGGGGCCTGCGCGCGCAGATAGAGCGTGCGGTGAAATTCCAGATTGGTGCGGATATAGGCCACCGAATCCTGCCGCGCCACCGCCTCGGCATTGGCGGCATTGATGGCGGTCAGCCGGTCGATCAGCGCGAAATGGGCGCGGGGCAGCGCCCGCGACGCCAGTTCCGGCTCCAGCAGCGCGCGGATCGCCGCCAATTCCTCGATCCGGTCCGAGGTCAGCTCGGGCGTCGCCACCCGCCCCGAGGAAGACAGCGTCAGCGCCCCCTCGGCCACCAGCCGCCGCACCGCCTCGCGCGCGGGGGTCATCGAGACGCCATATTGTTTGCCCAGTCCCCGCAGCGTCAGCGCCTGACCGGGCGCCAGTTCGCCATGCATCACCTGCGACCTCAGGGTGCGATACA
Organism: Gemmobacter fulvus; assembly: GCF_018798885.1. Lineage (NCBI taxonomy): Bacteria > Pseudomonadati > Pseudomonadota > Alphaproteobacteria > Rhodobacterales > Paracoccaceae > Gemmobacter > Gemmobacter fulvus. The sequence continues at coordinate 1,249,212 of NZ_CP076361.1, forward strand.
GCCGTTCATGCGCGGCAGTCGTGTCATTGGGGCGTGTGGTCAACATGACTTGCAGCGAAACACCCGCAGCCACGCAGGGTCAAGGCCCATCAAAGCGCCAGGCGTGCAGGCTTTGCCCCTGCGCCTTCAACCAGCGGCGCGGCACCTCATATCCGGGGTAAAGCCGCGCCACCTCGGCCCAGAAGGCAGGCGAGTGGTTCATCTGCGCCAGATGCGCCACCTCATGCGCCGCAACGTAATTCAGCACGGGCGGCGGGGCCATGATCAGCCGCCAGGAATACATCAATGCGCCGTCATGGGTGCAGCTGCCCCAGCGCGACCGGGTATCGCGCAGGGTCAGGCTTTTGTAGCCCAGCCCCAGCAGGCTTGCATAATGATCCGAGGCCGCCGCCAGCCGATCCCGCGCCCGCAGCCGCAGAAACGTGGCAAGCCTGCGCGGCAACTGCGCCTCGGCCCCCGGCAGCAGGAGCGAATCGCCCTGCAACAGGATGGAGCGCCCCTGCCCCGGCACCAGCCGGACCATATGCCCCTCCAGCGGAATCTCGGCGCCAAAGGCCAGATTGGCGACCTGCGGCACCGCCTCCAGGGCGCGGCGGATCCAGCTTTCCTGCTCGCGCGCGAAGGCCAGCGCATCGGCCTCGCGCGCCCGCGGCGGCAAGGAGAGCGTGACCCGCCCGTCAAGCCGTGACACCCGCAACGAAAAGCGCCGCGCCCGTGCCGAACGGCGCAACGTGATCTCGATCGGCGGGTGATCGGCATGTGTCGGCAGAAGGATCGGCATGAGCGGCTCTTGAACTCCGGCACCAGAATAGCCAGATGGCCGCATATCGCAACCACAGGCAAAACACTTTGACAGCAGGGCGCTGCTGTGGCATGGGCCTGCTTTCACCGGACCTGCCAGCCTGTTTTAGGCCTGTTTCAAGGGAACCACCATGCCCAAGGAAGAATGGGGTACGAAGCGTATTTGCCCGACCACCGGCAAACGCTTCTACGACCTGAACAAGACCCCGATCGTCAGCCCCTACACGGGCGAGATCGTGGATATCGAAAGCGCGCGCCGCAAGATGGCTGCCGCTGTGATCTCGCGCGCGCCGGAAAAGGATGACGACGTTCTGGTTGACGATCTGGACACCGATGATGACCTGCTGGAACCGGGCGTCGCCGATGATACCGAACTGGACGATGATCTGCTGGAAGACGATGCCGACGACAATGTGTCGCTCGACGATCTGGCCGATGTGCCCGGCGACGAAGAAGACGTGTAAAAATCAGGCGCGGGGAAAAATCGCGCAAGAAGGATCACTTTTCCGCTTGCAGCCCCCCGCGCCCTCCCCTAAATAGCCCGCATCGAAGCGTTGATGGTAACAGAAAGCGCCGAGAGACCCGGTGGGGTCATAGCTCAGATGGGAGAGCGCTTGAATGGCATTCAAGAGGTCGGGAGTTCGATCCTCCCTGGCTCCACCAATTTCCTCCTTGTGAGGTAACTGAAAAACCCGCGCCTCGGCGCGGGTTTTCTGTTTTGGCTCCCCTTGGACAGGCCCGCAGGATCAGGGCGCAAGCTTGATCCGCGTGCCCCAGTGTTTCGCCGCCTCGATCACCGCGGCCGGCGGGCTGTCATCGGTCACAAGCACCGAGACCCGCGCCGGATCCCCGACCACGATCGGCGCGCTGCGCCCGAACTTGCGGCTATCGGCGGCCACAATGGTGCTGCGCGCCTGCGCCATGATCGCGCGGGCAAAGCGCGCTTCCTCCAGATCGAACAGCAGAAACCCCTGTTCGGCATTGATGGCTGTGGCCGACATCACGGCAAAATCCGTCTGGAAATTGGCGATGAACTGCAACGCATCCACCCCGAAGCTGCCGCCATCATGGGCGCGCAATTCGCCGCCCGCAAAAAACACGCGGTTGCCGTTGCGGGTGGCCAGCTTGGCCGCCACCGTCACCGAATTGGTGACAACGGTCAGCGTGCGGTGATCGCGCAGCGCATCGGCGATGAAAGCCGTGGTCGACCCCACATCCAGAAACAGCGAGGCCCCGTCCGGAATCAGCCCCGCCACGCAATCGGCAATGCGGCGCTTGGCCTCGGGCTGTTCGCGCACCCGCGATTGCAGATCGCCTTCGGCCAAAGGCTCGGTCAGCCGCGCGCCGCCATGCAGCTTTTCCACCAGCCCTTCCGCCTCCAGCCGCCGGATGTTGCGGCGCACGGTTTCATCGGTGACCGCCAGCGCCGTGGCCAGCGCCTGAATCCGTGCGGATCCGCCCGCCCGACGCAGCGCCGCCAGAATTTCGCCCTGCCGATGTGTCGCGGCTGTTTCCATGCTCTGCCCGTGTTTTGATCAGGGTGGAAACACCACATTCCCACATTTCCCCACAATCTATAGATTAATACATTGAAATCCACATGAAAGGCGGATGATGCGCCCGCTTTCGTGGAATTTTCGTTGCCAGATGTGGGATCGGTGTTACGCTTTTTACATGGTCAGGCCCCGAATCCGGGGGGCGAGAACCCAAAGCAAAGAAATTCAGGGAGTTAGACATGACGCGCCGCTTGAGCCTTTCGGTCACTCTGACCGCTGCCCTTCTCGCCACCACCGCACTGGCCGAGGTGGAAAGCCCCGACCCGATCAAACTGACGACGCATGACTGGTCTGGTCAGGTCATCACCACGACGATCATGGGCGAGGTGCTGAAAAAGGCAGGCTACAATGTGGAATATGTGCAGGCCGATTATCTGGCGCAGTTTGCGGGCCTGAAAACCGGCGATCTGCATGTGGCGATGGAATTGTGGGAAACCACGGCGCGCGAGGCGATGGACGAGGCCTTTGCCACCGGCGATGTGGTCAGCATGGGCGAAACCGGCATGCAGGCCATCGAGGAATGGTGGTATCCGACCTATATGGAGGAAAAATGCCCCGGCCTGCCCGATTGGACCGCGCTGCAATCCTGCGCCGAGGCGTTTTCCACCGCCGAAACCGCGCCGAAAGGCCGCTATCTGGGTGGCCCCGTCACATGGGGCGGGTTTGACGAGGAACGGGTCGAGGCGCTGGGGCTGGATTTCGAGGTTGTCCATGCGGGCACCGACGCCGCCCTGTTTGCCGAGCTGGAGGCCGCCTATCAGCGCAAGGATCCGATCATCCTCTGGATCTATGCCCCACATTGGGCGCCCGCGAAATACGAAGGCAAATTCGTGCAGTTCCCGCCCTATTCCAAGGAATGTTACGAAGACCCGGCCGTGGGCCTGAACCCGGATGCGACGCATGATTGTGGCAAGCCCACCGGGCCGATCTGGAAGGCGGGCTGGAAAGGTGTTGCCGACAAATGGCCGGGGGCGGCAAAGGCCATCGAAGCATTCAAGATATCCAATGAAGATATGGGGGGTCTGGTCTCCAAGGTCGATCTGGAAGGTGTGGCGATTGACGCGGCTGTGGCCGAATGGATGACCGCGAACGAGGCCGTCTGGTCCGCCTGGATCAAATGAGCCTCACGGGTGGCGGGTCCGTCCCCTCGGCCCGCCACCCGACTGCCCCTTAGCCCGGATATGATCATGGACAGACCTGTCATTCTCCAATGTGAGGATGTGTGGAAGCTATACGGCCCCGGTGCCGAAAGCTTTCTTGCCAACCGCGCCCGCCCGACACCCGATACCCTGCGCGCGGCCCATCTGGTCGGGGCGGTGCGGGGTGCTGCGCTGACGGTGCGCAAGGGCGAGATTTTCGTGATCATGGGCCTGTCCGGCTCTGGCAAATCCACCCTGTTGCGCTGTCTGGCCCGGCTGATCGACGCCTCTGCGGGCCGCGTGCAGTTTGAAGGCCGCGACCTTCTGGCGATGTCCGAGGCCGAGCTGATCGAGCTGCGCCGCCGCAAGATGGGCATGGTGTTTCAGCATTTCGCCCTGCTGCCGCATCTGACCGTGCTGGAAAATGCCGCCTTCCCGCTGGAGGTGCAGGGCGTGGACCGCGCCACCCGCGAGGCCCGTGCCCGCGATGTGCTGGCGCTGGTCGGTCTGGCCGGGCGCGAAGGCCATTATCCGCGCCAGTTGTCGGGCGGGCAGCAACAGCGCGTCGGCATCGCCCGGTCCTTGGTGGTGGAGCCGGATCTGTGGTTTCTGGATGAACCCTTCTCGGCGCTGGATCCGCTGATCCGCCGCGAGATGCAGGATGAATTGCTGCGCCTGCAAGCCCGGCTGCAAAAGACCATCCTGTTCATCACCCATGATTTTGACGAGGCGATCCGTCTGGCCGACCGCATTGCCGTGATGAAGGATGGCGAGATCGTGCAGACCGCCACGCCCGAGGATCTGGTGCTGCATCCCGCCACCGCCTATGTGGCGGAATTCACGCAGCATATTCCGCGGGCGAAGGTGATCCGTCTGGCCACAGTGGCGCAGCCGCTGGGGGCAGGCCCCTTTGCGGGCGATCTGGCGGCGGATCTGCGGGTGGCCGATGTGGCGGACCGTGTGGAAGCCTCCGCCCTGCCGCACCGGGTTCTGGCCGATGGCAAACCCATCGGACAGATCAGCGCCCGCGAGGTTGTGGATGTGCTGATCGGGCGGGAGAGCGCCGCATGATCCCGTCCCGCCTGTTCTGGCCGCTGCTGCTGGCCCTGACTCTGGCGGTGTCACTCTGGTCGGGGCCGATGGCCAAGGCACTGGGCTGGGGCTGGGGCTGGCTTGGCAAATTTCCCAAGGCGTGGGAACTGGAGACCGACAAACAGATATCTGCCGCGCTGAAATGGCTGGTAGAGGATGCCACCCTCGGGCCGATCCGCTTTCAGCAGGTCACACGGGCGGTGTCTGCCGCCATCGAGGCCCCTTATCAGGCGATGCGCGCGCTGTTGATCGAAGGGCTACACAGCGGTCAGGGCCAACAGGCGACCGAGGTTCTGCCGTCGCTGAGCTGGCTTGCGATCCTCGCAGGCTTTGCCGCACTGGCCTATCATGCCGGTGGTGCGCGCCTCGCGCTGCTGGTGGCCGGGTGTTTCCTGTATCTGGCGATGTTCGGGCAGTGGCACAGCGCGATGATCACGCTGGCCTCGGTGGCGATTGCCGTGCCAATGGGGGTGATCGGCGGCGCGGCATTGGGCATTGCCGCCTGGCGCACACCGCTGGTGGACCGGCTGCTGCGCCCCATGCTGGATCTGATGCAGACAGTGCCGGTCTTTGCCTATCTGGTGCCGATCCTGTTCCTGTTCGGGTTCGGCCCGGTCTCGGCGCTGGTGGCGACGATCATCTATGCCATGCCACCCATGGTGCGCATCACCACGCTGGCACTGCGGGAAGTGCCGCCCGAAGTGGTGGAGGCCGGCCGCATGGCGGGCTGCACCAGACGGCAATTGCTGTGGAAGGTGCAACTGCCCAGCGCCCGGCCCGCGCTGATGGTCGGTGTCAATCAGGTGATCATGCTGTCGCTGAACATGGTGATCATCGCCTCGATGATCGGCGCGGGTGGGTTGGGTTATGATGTGCTGACCGCGCTGCGGCGGCTGGACATCGGCGCCGGGGTCGAGGCGGGCGTAGCCATCGTGGTGATGGCGATTGCGCTGGACCGGCTGAGCCAGGCCTTTGCGCAGCGGGTGCCGGGGCAGCATGGTGCCGCGCGCCTGATCTGGCTGGTGCTGGGCATCACCCTTGTCACCGCGCTGGCCGGGCGCGTCCTGCCTTGGCTGCAAACCTATCCCGCGCCTTGGATCCTGTCTTCGGGGGCGCTGTGGGAGAATGCCATCGGCTGGATCAACCTGCATCTTTACGACAGTATCGAGGCGGTGAAGATCCTTGTTCTGAAAGGGCTTTTGCTGCCGGTCAAACAGTTCTTCACCGGTATTCCCTGGCCTTGGGGCATCGCCGCCGTCACCGCAATGGCCTGGCGGCTGGCGGGCTGGAGGCTGGGTGTGACGGGCGCGGCGATGACCAGCTTCGTCGCCGCCAGCGGCCTCTGGCCCGAGGCGATGGTGACGCTGTATCTGTGTGGTGTGTCGGTGCTGATCGCGATGGCCATCGGCGTGCCGCTTGGCCTTTGGGCGGCCTCGGCCCCCCGCGCCGGGCGGGTGATCGGGGCCTTTATCGACACGCTGCAAACCCTGCCAAGCTTTGTCTATCTGATCCCGGTGGTGATGCTGTTCCGGGTGGGCGACGTGGCGGCGGTGATCGCGGTGGTGCTGTATGCGCTGGCCCCGGCGGTGCGCTATGCGGCACATGGGATGCGCGAGATCGACCCGCAGCTGGTCGAGGCGGGGATCGTATCGGGCTGCACCCCGCGGCAATTGCTGTGGAAGGTGAAGCTGCCGCTGGCCCTGCCCGCGCTGCTGCTCGGCCTCAACCAGACCATTATGCTGGCACTGTCGATGCTGGTGATCACCGCGCTGGTCGGCACCCGCGACCTTGGGCAGCAGGTCTATATCGCGCTGACCAAGGCCAATACCGGGCAGGGCGTGGTGGCGGGTCTGGCGGTGGCCTTCATCGCCATTCTGGCTGATCGGATGCTGACGGCGCTGGCGGGTGACGCGCGCAGAAAACGGGGGGCCGCATGACCGGGATCATAGAGGCACTGCAAAGGGCCCTTGCCCTGCCCTGCTTTACCGCGCCCGAGGCGGCACGGCCCCTGGGCGGCGGCAAGACCAATGTGAATATCTGGCTGAAAGATCAGGGCCGCGCCTATGTGGTCCGGCTAGGCCATGACATTATCGAACATGGCATCCTGCGCTGGCATGAACTGGCGGTCAGCCGCGCCGCCCATGCCACAGGCGTGTCGCCCCGCGTGGTCCATTCCGAACCCGGCGCGCTGGTGCTGGAGTATATCGACGCCGAACCGCTGACCGAGGCCGATATCCGCGCGCCAGAAACCCTGCCTGCGCTGGTGAATCTGCTGCATCGCACCCATCGGCAGATCCCCCGGCATCTGCGTGGCCCGATCCTCAGCTTCCATGTGTTCCACATCCTGCACGATTACGCCGCCACCCTGCACGAAACCGGCTCGCCGCATTGCGCCAAGCTGCCCGAGCTGCTTGCACAGGCCGAACATCTGGCCAGCATGATCGGCCCGCAACCCTTGGTTCTGGGCCATAACGACCTGTTGCCATCGAACATCCTGCGCGGTGAGGGGCGGCTTTGGCTGATAGATTGGGAATATGCGGGCTTCACCAGCCCGCTGTTCGATCTGGGCGGGCTTGCCTCCAATGCAGGCATGGATCGGGCGGCCGAAATCGCCCTGCTGACCGGCTATTTCGGCACGCCGCCCGACGCCGATCTGCTGCGCCGATATGATGCGATGAAATGTGCCTCGCTGCTGCGCGAAACCTTCTGGAGCATGGTCTCTGAACAGACCTCGGCGCTGGATTTCGACTATGCCGCCTATACCAACATGAATTTGGCCGCCTATCGCGCGGCTTTTGCACAGCTTTCCCTGTGAGGACCCCATGACCGACCTGCCCGGCACATCCAAGATCATCATCATCGGCGGCGGCATCATCGGCTGTTCCACCGCCTATCATCTGGCCAAGATGGGGCTGGAGGTCACGCTGCTGGAACGCAAGAAGCTGACCTCGGGCACCACCTTTCACGCCGCAGGGTTGGTGGGGCAATTGCGCACCTCGGCCAATATCACGCAGCTTCTGGGCTATTCGGTCGATCTCTACAAACGGCTGGAGGCCGAGACCGGGCAGGCAACCGGCTGGAAGATGAACGGTGGCCTGCGCCTTGCCTGCAACGCCGAACGCTGGACCGAGGTGAAACGTCAGGCCACCACGGCGCATAGCTTCGGGCTGGACATGCACCTTCTGACCCCGCAGGAGGCGTTTGATCTCTGGCCGATCATGGCCATCGACGATCTGGTCGGCGCGGCGCTCCTGCCCACCGACGGGCAGGCCAACCCCTCGGACATCACGCTCAGCCTTGCCAAGGGCGCGCGCATGGCCGGGGCGCGCATCATCGAGGATTGCAAGGTGCTCTCGGTCGAGATCGACCGGGGCATCATCACCGGCGTTGTCACCGAACAGGGCCGTATCGGCTGTGAAAAGCTGGTCTGCTGCGCCGGGCAATGGACCCGCAATTTTGCCGCCACCGTCGGTGTCAATGTGCCCTTGGTGCCGGTGGAACATCAATATCTGATCACCGAACGCATCGAGGGTCTGCCCGCCAACCTGCCCACCCTGCGCGACCCCGACCGGCTGACCTATTACAAGGAAGAGGTCGGCGGCCTTGTGATGGGCGGGTATGAGCCGAACCCGATCCTCTGGCGCGATGGCACCATCCCGCAGGGCTTTCACTATACCCTGCTGGAAAACCGCCTTGACCATTTTGAACCGCTGATGGAGCTGGCGCTGGGCCGGGTGCCCGCACTGGAAACTGCCGGGATCAAGCAGATGATCAACGGCCCTGAAAGCTTTACCCCGGATGGCATGTTCATTCTGGGAGAGGCACCGGAGCTGCGCAATTTCTTCGTCGGGGCGGGCTTCAATGCCTTTGGCATCGCCTCGGGTGGCGGCGCGGGCATGGCGCTGGCCGAATGGGTGGCAAAGGGCGAAGCGCCGTTCGACCTTTGGCCCGCCGACATTCGCCGCTTTGGCCGCCCACATTTCGATACCGACTGGATCCGCGCCCGCACTTACGAGGCTTATGGCAAACATTACACCATGGCCTGGCCGGGCGAAGAGCATCACTCGGCCCGGCCCAGCCGCCGCTCGCCGCTCTATGACACGCTGCTGGCGGCAGGGGCGGTGTTCGGGGAAAAGCTGGGGTGGGAGCGGCCGAACTGGTTCGCAGCCCCGGGCGAACTGGCGCAGGATGTCTATACCTATCAGCGCCCGAACTGGCACAGCGCCGTGGCCCGCGAACATCAGGCGGGGCGCAGGGCCGCCATGCTGATCGACCAGAGCTCTTTCGCCAAATTCACCCTGAAAGGCCCCGATGCCTGCGCCGCCCTGCAATGGATTGCCGCTGCCAATGTGGATCGCCCGGCAGGCAGCCTGATCTATACCCAGATGCTGAACGACAAGGCCGGTATCGAATGTGATCTGACGGTCACCCGCATCGCAGAAGACGAATATTACATCACCACCGGCACCGGCTTTGCCACCCATGATTTCGACTGGATCGCGCGCAATATCCCTGCCGGGATGAATGCACAGCTGGTGGATGTGACCTCGGGCTATGCCGTTCTCAGCCTGATGGGGCCAGAGGCGCGCCGCATCCTGCAAACGGTGACCCGCGCCGATCTGTCCAATACCGCCTTTCCCTTTGCCACGGCCCGGACCATCGGCATCGCGGGCGCGCCGGTCCGCGCCCTGCGTGTCACCTATGTCGGTGAACTGGGGTGGGAGCTGCATATTCCCACCGAATATGCCCATGCCGTCTATGCCGCCCTGCACAGCGCCGGGGCGGCGCATGGGCTGGTCAACGCGGGCTATCGCGCGATCGAGTCGATGCGGCTGGAAAAGGGCTATCGCGCCTGGGGGGCCGACATCGGCCCCGATCACACACCCGATGAGGCGGGGCTGGGCTGGGCGGTCAAGTTCAAATCCGGCATCCCGTTCCGCGGGCGCGCGGCGGTCGCGGCCCAACGCACGGACGGCGTGAAAAAGCTGCTCGCCAGCTTCACCGCCGCACCCGAGGTGATCCTTTATGGCCGCGAAACCATCTACCGTGACGGCGCGCGGGTCGGCTGGCTGTCCTCGGGCGGCTATGGCCACACGCTCGGCCTGTCCATCGGCATGGGCTATGTGCGCAATGCGGCGGGGGTGACGCCGGACCATGTGCTGTCCGGCCAGTATGAGCTGGAGGTGGCGGGCGAGCGCCTGCCCTGCACCGTCAGCCTGTCGCCGCTTTACGATCCGCACATGGCAAGGGTGAAGGGCTGACCCCCGTTGCGCCGCCGGAGATGCCCTGCTGATCTGAGCGTCAGGGCATTACCTCGAACCGATCCACATCCACCATGCCGTGATCGGTGATCTTCAGATGCGGGATCACCGGCAGCGCCAGAAACGCCAGTTGCAGGAAGGGTTCCTCCAGCACCACGCCCAAGGATTTTGCCGCCGCCCGCAGCGCGATCAGATCATCGCGCACCACCTCGAACGGCTCAAGGCTCATCAGACCAGCCACCGGCAGCGCCAGTTCGGCCAGAACCTTGCCGCCCTCCACCACCACGAACCCGCCCTCGATCTCGCCCAGACGGTTCGCTGCCAGCGCCATATCGGCATAGTCCGCACCCACCACGGCGATATTGTGATGGTCATGGCAGACGGTCGAGGCAATCGCGCCGCGCTGCAAGCCAAAGCCTTTCACGAACCCCGTGGCCTTGTTGCCATTGACGCCATGCCGTTCGATCACCGCGATCTTGACCAGATCCCGGGCAATGTCAGGCCGCTTGTCGCCGCCTTCGGGCGCAATGTCATAGGTCAGATGTTCGGTGATGATCTTGCCCGGCAGGATCCCGATCACCGGCGTCTCCACCCGGTTGCCGCCGGTGCGGAAATCCTGCGTCGCAACGCGCGCCGCTTTCACCGAATGGCGCGCGACGGGGGGCACGATCTCGCGCGCGGCAAAGGCCGCCTCGCCCACCCGCACACCGCCGGTAAACACCATCTCGGGGCGGCACTCTGCCAGATCCGGCAGCACCACGATATCGGCGCGTTTGCCCGGCGCGATCAGCCCCCGGTCCTTCAGCCCGAACGCCTCCGCCGCCGACAGCGACGCGGCGCGATACACCGCCAGCGGCGGGCAGCCCAGCGCAATCGCCGTGCGGATCATGTAATCCAGATGGCCATGTTCCGCGATGTCCAGCGGGTTGCGGTCATCGGTGCACAGGCACAGATAGGGCGAATGGCGCTCGGTCAGCAGCGGCGCCAAGGCGTGCAAATCCTTGGAGACAGAGCCCTCGCGGATCAGCACCCGCATCCCCTTGCGCAGCTTTTCCAGCGCCTCATCGGCGGTTGTCGCCTCATGTTCGGTGCGGATCCCCGCCGCAATATAGCCGTTCAGATCACGCCCGCGCAGCAGCGGCGCATGGCCGTCGATATGCCGCCCACGAAACGCCTCCAGCTTGGCCATGCAGCCGGGGTCTTTCATCAGTACGCCCGGATAATTCATGAACTCCGCCAGACCGATCACCCGCGGATGATCCATCAGCGGCGCAATATCGCCCGCCTCAAGCCGCGCGCCGGTGGTTTCCATATGGGTCGAGGGCACGCAAGAACTCAGCTGGACCCGGATATCCATCACCGTCCGCGCCGAGGCTTCCAGAAAATAACCGATCCCCTCCAGCCCGCAGACATTGGCGATCTCATGCGGATCACAGATCGCCGTCGTCACCCCATGCGGCGATACACAGCGGTCGAACTCATAGGGCGTCACCAGACTGCTTTCGATGTGCAGATGCGTGTCGATGAAACCGGGAACAAGGATTTTCCCGGTCACATCCACCACCTCGCGCCCCTCATAGTGATCGAACACCCCGACGATCACCCCGCCACAGATCGCCACATCCCCGGCGATCAGCGCGCCCGAAATCAGGTCGAACACCTGCCCGCCGCGCAAGACCAGATCGGCGGGGGTCAGACCGCGCCCTTGGTCGATCAGATCGGAAAGCTGCGGCTGCGCCATGGGGAAACTCCTTTTCCGCCAGTCAAGCCCAAGCGCCGCACCGCCGCAAGCGCCGTTTCACCCTTGCACCCGGGCGGTCAGGATGCCACCCCTAGGGCGAACAACCGGAGCCTGCCCATGCCCGCCCTTCGTGGCCCCCTCCGTGGCATCGCCCTCAAGGTGATGTCGGTCGTGGTGTTCATCGCCATGTCAGCCCTGATCAAATCCACATCGCAACATGTGCCGGCGGGCGAGGCGGTGTTCTTCCGCTCGCTCTTTGCCATGCCGGTGATCGTGGTCTGGCTGATCCTGCGCGCCGAACTGGCAACCGGCCTGCGCACGGTGAACCCGATGGGCCATGTCTGGCGCGGCGTGGTCGGCACCTGCGCGATGGGGCTGGGCTTTGCCGGGCTGGCCTATCTGCCCCTGCCGGAAGTGACCGCCATCGGATATGCCGCGCCGCTGCTGACCGTCATCTTCGCCGCGATGTTTCTGGGCGAAGAGGTCCGCATCTTCCGCATTTCCGCCGTGGCGCTCGGCATGGCCGGGGTGATGATCGTGCTCTGGCCACGCCTGACCATCGTGCAGGGCGAGGCTCTGGGCCATGCCGAGGCGCTGGGGGCCATGCTTGTGCTGGGCGGCGCGGTTTTTGCCGCACTGGCGCAGGTCTTCGTGCGCAAGCTGGTCACAACCGAAAAAACCCCCGCCATCGTGTTCTGGTTCTCGCTGACCGCCACCCTGCTGTCCTTCGTGACCCTGCCCTTCGGCTGGGTCATCCCCTCTGCCACCGAGGCCGCCGTGCTGATTTTCGCCGGGCTGCTCGGCGGGATCGGCCAGATCCTGCTGACCTCCAGCTACCGCGAGGCGGATGCCTCGGTCATCGCACCATTCGATTACGCCTCGATGCTGTTCGCGCTCGCCTTTGGTTATTTCTTCTTTGATGAAGTGCCCACTCTCACCATGCTGGCCGGGGCGGCACTCATCATCACCGCAGGCATCCTGATCATCTGGCGCGAACGCCGCTTGGGCCTGGAACGCGCCCGCCAACGCAAGGCGATGACGCCGTAACCCCAGCTAACTTGCATTTTGCAAAAATACTCAACACCGGCTGCCGTGCCTCCGCCCTGCGGCAAGGGCGCACCAGCCGACCCTGCGGCTGCAGGGGGCTCGATGCCCGCTGCACCCGCCCCGCCGGTCTCCGTTACCCCCTCAGCCGCGCCTGCAAGGCCAGCAGATCGGCCCAGGCCTCACGCTTCGCCGCCGGGTTGCGCAGCAGATAGGCCGGGTGCAGCATCGGCAGCACCGGCTTGCCCCAGGCCTGCGCCCAGCTGCCGCGCAGCCGGGTGATGCCCCGGCTGCCCAGCACCGCCTGCGCGGGCGTATTGCCCATGACCACGATCACCTCCGGGTCGATCAGCGCGGCATGTCGGGCCAGAAACGGCCCCATCATCGCCATTTCCTCCGCCGTCGGCTCGCGGTTGGAGGGCGGACGCCAGGGCATCACATTGGTGATGTAAAGCCCGGTTGCCGCATCGGCACTGTCGCGCCGCAGCCCGATGGCCGCAAACATCCGGTCCAGCAATTGCCCGGCCCGGCCCACGAAGGGCCGCCCTTCGATATCCTCGTCGCGGCCCGGCGCCTCGCCGATCACCATGACCCGCGCCTGTGGCAGCCCGTCACAAAACACCGTGCTCTTGGCCCCGCGCTTCAGCTCGCAATGGCCATAGGCGCTGATCGCCGCACGCAATTCTTCCAGCGTGGTGGCGGCAGCGGCGGCGCGGCGCGCCTCGGCCACCGCATCGACGCGCGGCGCGGCCACCGGCTCTGGCGCAGGTGCAGCACTGCGGCGCGGCGCGGCGGCAGGGGCCGCAGGTTCGCGCACCGGCTCTGCCAGCTCATAGCGGTTGAGCGGCGCATCCCCCACGGGATCAAAGCCGCCCAATTCCTGTTGCCAGACCAGCGCCGCATATGCCGCGTGCCAATCGCCCAGAATGTCGGTTTCGATTCCCATGCAGCACAGCCTAGGCGCTTGGCCGGTGTGCCGCAACCAGATGGCTTGTCGCCTCGCCCGGCTCTGCCTATAACCGCGCGAACCGCCGCCACCCGATCCGCCTGCCCGATCACGCCCCATCACCCCGCAGGGAGAGCCCCATGAGTTTCCGCGCCCGCCACCTTCTCGGGATCGAACATCTGGCCCCCGATGAAATCCGCTCGGTGCTCGATCTCGCCGACCGATATGTCGATCTGAACCGCCGCACCGTCAAAAGCTCTGACGCACTGGCAGGCATGACCCAGATCAACATGTTCTTCGAAAACTCCACCCGCACACAGGCGAGTTTTGAACTTGCCGGCAAACGGCTGGGGGCGGATGTGATGAACATGTCGGTCGCACAATCCTCGGTGAAGAAAGGCGAAACGCTGATCGACACCGCGATGACGCTGAACGCGATGCACCCCGATCTGCTGGTGGTGCGGCATCCCAGCTCCGGTGCGGTCAACCTCTTGGCCAGCAAGGTGAATTGCGCCGTGCTGAACGCCGGCGACGGGCGGCATGAGCACCCGACCCAGGCGCTGCTGGATGCGCTGACCATCCGCCGCGCCAAGGGCCGGATCCAGCGCCTGACCGTGGCAATCTGCGGCGACATCGCGCATAGCCGGGTGGCGCGGTCGAACCTGATCTTGCTGGGCAAGATGGAAAACCGCATCCGCCTGATCGCGCCGCCCACCCTTATGCCCTCGGGCGTGAACGAATTCGGCTGCGAGGTGTTCGACGACATGCGCGAAGGCCTGCGCGGCGCGGATGTGGTGATGATGCTGCGGCTTCAGAAAGAGCGGATGGATGGCGGGTTCATTCCGTCGGAACGCGAATATTACCACCGCTATGGCCTTGATGCCGAAAAGCTGGCCCATGCCAATCCCGAAGCCATCGTGATGCACCCCGGCCCGATGAACCGCGGGGTCGAGATTGACGGCGAGATTGCCGATGACATCAACCGGTCGGTGATTCAGGAACAAGTGGAAATGGGTGTGGCCGTGCGCATGGCCTGCATGGACCTGCTGGCCCGCAACCTGCGCCGCGAGCGCGGCGCGAAGGCCGTGGGGGCCATGGTGTGACGCCCCGACCCGATCCGGCGCAGGGCGAGCTGATCCTGTGGCAGGGCCGCCCCGAAGGTCGCGCGCCGCTGGATGTTGCGCGCCCGGCTGAAATCCTGTTCGGCTTTGCCTTCCTGCTGTTTTCGGTGTTCTGGATGCAGAAGGCGATGGAAAGCGGCAATATCCTGTGGATGGCCGGGCTGATCTTCTTTGGTCTGGGCCTGCGTTTCGCGGTGATCCGGCCCTATCTGCCGCGCCTGCGCGCCCGCTTTGCCCGGTATACGCTGACCAACCGCCGCGCCGTGGTGGCGCTGCACTGGCCGGTGATCGGGATGCGGCAGCAGGCGCTGATCGTCACCCCCGCGACGATTGTTGATACCGACAGTCAGGATCCGGCGACGATCACGCTGCGCCAGATCCTCACCGGGCGCGAGGGTGCCCGCCCGGCCACGCTGCAATTCGAACGGATCAGCGAGGCCCGGCATGTGCTGGACCTGATCCGCACTGTCCAGAAAGGGGCCGCATGATGCTGCACTTCACCAATGCCCGACTGATCAACCCGGAAACCGGCAGCGATGACCTTGGCAGCCTGACCATCGCGGATGGCGTGATCACGGCGCTGGATGGCCCCCTGCCCGAAGGCACGGTTTCGGTCGATTGTGGTGGCAAATGTCTGGCCCCCGGCATCGTCGACATCGGTGTGAAGATCGGCGAGCCGGGCGAGCGGCACCGCGAAAGCTTCAAATCCGCAGGTCTGGCGGCGGCGGCGGGCGGCGTGACGACGCTGATCGCCCGCCCCGACACCACCCCCGCCATCGACACGCCCGAAGTGCTGGAATTCGTGACACGCCGCGCCGCCGAAGCCAGCCCGGTGCGCATCCGCCATATGGCCGCGCTGACCAAGGGGCGGCAGGGGCACGAGATGACCGAGATCGGCTTTCTGCTCGATGCCGGGGCGATTGCATTCACCGATGCCGATGCGGTCAGCACCGACACCAAGGCGTTGTCACGCGCCTTCACCTATGCCCGCAGCCTTGGCGCGCTGGTGATCTGCCATCCGCAGGAACCCGCGCTGTCCAAGGGGGCGGCGGTTACATCGGGCAAGTTCGCCTCGCTGCGCGGGCTGCCCGGCGTGCATCCGATGGCCGAACGCATGGGATTTGACCGCGACATGGCGCTGGTGGAAATGACCGGCGTTGCCTATCACGCCGATCAGATCACCTGCGCCCGCAGCCTGCCCGCGCTGGAGCGCGCCAAGCGCAACGGGTTGAACGTCAGCGCCGGTGTGTCGATCCATCACCTGACGCTGAACGACATCGACGTGGGCGATTACCGCACCTTCTTCAAGCTGACGCCGCCGCTGCGCCCCGAAGAGGACCGGCTGGCGGTGGTGGCGGCGGTGGCCGACGGGCTGATCGACGTGATCTGTTCGATGCACACCCCGGCCGATGAAGAAAGCAAACGCCTGCCGTTTGAAGAAGCGGCCTCGGGTGCGGTGGCGCTGGAAACCTTTCTGCCCGCCGCGATGCGGCTCTATCATGCGGGCAGCCTGACCCTGCCGCAACTGTGGCGTGCCATGGCGCTGAACCCGGCGCGACGGCTCGGCCTGCCGCAGGGGCGGCTGGCGGTGGGGGCGCCTGCCGATCTGGTGCTGTTCGACCCGGATGCGCCCTTCCTGCTGGACCGTTTCAAGCTTCAGTCCAAATCCAAGAACACCCCCTTTGACGGACAGCGCATGGAGGGTAAGGTTCTGGCAACCTATGTCGGCGGCAAGCGCGTTTTCGCGGCAGGAGAATGATGGATGCCTCACTTCACCAGTGATCCCATGACCTTGGCCGTCGTGGCCTTTCTGTCTTATCTGCTGGGCTCGGTGCCGTTCGGGCTGGTGATCACCCGCGCGCTTGGCCTTGGCGATCTGCGCCAGATCGGCTCGGGCAATATCGGGGCCACGAATGTGCTGCGCACCGGCAACAAGGGGGCGGCGTTTGCGACGCTGATCCTTGATGCCGCCAAGGGCGGGGTGGCGGTGCTGATCGCGCGGGCCGTGGCCGGGCCGGATGCCGCGCAGGTTGCGGCGCTGGCGGCCTTTCTGGGCCATCTGTTTCCGCTGTTCCTGAACTTCAAGGG